>QHZP01000343.1:4786-10498 GCA_003224715.1 Acidobacteriota bacterium
TTAGGTCTAATTTTTCGGTCTTGCTGATCCCCGTCTATGCAGTCGAAAAGACACTGGTCAGCCGCATTCCAAAATATTTGATTGAAATTTTGCTGAACGCGATCGGCGATTTGCCGATATTGCGCTTCCTCTTTCGTCTTCTCGAACCTTCTGCAAAGTTCTTCCATTACTCGCAAGGCGTTATACCAGAGTGCATTTATTTCAACCGGTTTCCCATGCCGAGGTGTCACGACCCAGTCTCCGATTTTCACATCCATCCATGTCAACTGGTCCCCCTTAGAGCCTGCAAAAAGAAGTCCATCCGTTTCGTCCATATGAATATTGAAACGCGTACCGTGACGATGGTAATGGATGATCTCATGCATTTTGGGAAAGGCTTCCTCTCTAACAAAGGCCACATCCTGAGTGGCATCCAAATATTCTCGAACGACATGAAACAGCCAGAGTGTAGGATCAACGGAGTTAAACTCTGGCTGGCCATGACCTTCGGGAAAACGGTTGGGTAACATCCCCTGGTCACAAAAGTTAAGAAAAGAAGAAAGGATCCTCCTGGTAAGTTCAGAACGTCCGGTAACCAATGTCAGCCCTGGCAAACTGACCATGGTATCCCTACCCCACTCGCCAAACCAATGATAGCCAGCGATGACCGAACTGCCACCATCTGATCGGTTGACAAGGAAGGAATCGCCCGACAGGGCCAACTGTTGAGCAAACTCATCAGTCGGTGAGATACCGGCAACGACTTTCTGCCGCCGCACTCGTTCTCTTGATTCCATTTCATCCACTTCGTTGGGACTCAAAGAAGGCTTCTCTTTCAATGTAGCCACCAGATACGCCAGGCGCTTCTTAGAACTCAATTCATAACTTAGATACCCATAGGCAAAAAGGTCCTCGCAGTAATCCAACCCGCGATCGAGTTCTTCGAGATATTCGAAACGGCGGTACCAATCGGGATTGACCGTGAAGCCAATCCCGTTGTGATGCAATTGCAATTCAGGTAAACCCTCATAGGGGCAAATCCGAAGCAATCCTGGCTCTTCCGCCTCAAGCCGATGCCTGATGGAGCTATTTTCTGAAGTCAAGGAATGATAGTCGCGAAAAGCCACCAGAGGTCGCACTGCCAGCACGGCAAATTGATGAGGTGTCAGATTTAATAGTTCGTAACGAATGACCGTAGTATTTTCTCCATGGACCATAAAGATGGATTTCTGCAGTGAAATACCATCCACTTCATAAGTCCAGCGAGGAAAAGGATCGAGGCGAAATTGCTTAATGAAACGGTGGCCTTGAGGGTGAACAACAAATCGATATTGATTGCTAGACAGTTCACGACGTTGATCACCCACTAAGATTGTTTCTTCCAGTTTTGAAATCAAAACGAAGCGCTGCACAGGAGGTTGGAGTGAAGCCACTAACAGTCCGTGATAGCGGCGCGTGTTGGCGCCACTCACAGTCCCTGAAGCAAAGCTTCCCAATCCATTGGTCTCAAGCCACTCCCTTCGACTGGAGTCTGAGTAATTTCTACAAATCGCTTCGTCCAAAATGATCATACTCACTACTTTCCATTATGAGATTTTCAATCTTAACATAGAGATCCTGGTGATATGTTTTTCTAACCGGTCTCGTTCCCCAACGCCAAGGTTGAACGCCGGTGGTTTTTGAAAGGGCCTTGAAAATGGTCGACCTTTGACACTCCTTGAGGACAATTCTCCAAAGAGAGAAACCCATTTCACAACATCAGGCGAGATAGAGGCCAGTGAAGATATTCAAATCGCATCGAGATTTCTAGCAACTTATTCCCCTAGCTAGCTCGCAATTCCGAGAACTACAGCGGGGCAACACCACTACACTTAACAGAGAAGATTATCCTGAAAACCGAAGCTGATCTACGGTTTTTGTTTGAGGAAACGGCAGACGCAACAAAAGGCTGGCAATCAAAACTATGGAGGGAATTCGATTAATTCAACTGATTTGATGAGACCGACCGAGCTGGGCGGCTTTACAGTAATTGTTCTGAAATAAGACTTCCATTATTCAACATTTGTATCCGGATAGCCTTAAAAGGAAGGCTGCAACAATACAGATTAGGAATGGCGAACTTGGCAAATTCAGGAATTTCGTGCGGATCGGTGCCCTGCCAACTTACCTGAAAACAAGTCTTGGAACACTTAGGACAAATCCCATAATGAATAATCTGTATCATAAAACAACCTTCAACTCCCCATTTAACGCCCTTGTTTAATCGGCATGACTCGGAAAAACTATACCAATTGCCTTAAGTGATCAGAGGGGCCACGAGTGATCCTGGTTGTTTAAATCCGGAGAATTCACTTGCTTAAACTCCCAAAAACCTATACGTTTTTCCCCCAACGAATTTAATTCTGCTGTACTGATGCCCACTAAGACCCCTCCCCAAGAACGTATTGAGAAGCTGCGCGAGTTAGTTCGTTATCACGAACATCGTTATTATGTCTTGGATGACCCGGAGATTTCCGATGCTGAATTTGACGAGCTCGTAAAAGAGCTTAAGGCATTGGAATCTCAATATCCGCAATATGTCACCCCAGATTCCCCAACACAGAGGGTTGGCGGAAAACCAGCTGATGGCTTTGTGGCCGTTCGCCATTCAGTTCCGATGCTTAGCCTGGACAACGCCTACTCTGAAGAAGAACTGGTGGAGTTTGATAAACGAGTAGGTGAGTTCTCTCACACGCGACAGGGCGGCTATACTTGTGAGTTGAAGATCGACGGATTGAGCATTGCCCTGATTTATGAGGAGGGTCTCTTGAGTCGGGGTGTAACCAGGGGCGATGGGGTACGCGGCGAAGATGTCACTTGCAATGTCAAAACCATTCGCGTTCAGGCGCGTAGAAATTCGAGGAGAGGTTTATTTGCCACTCACTTCTTTCAATAAACTTAATGAAGAGCGAGAGGCGAATGGTGAGGCCCGCTTTGCTAATCCACGCAATGCGGCAGCCGGGACGTTGCGGACGTTGGATCCTCAAGTTGTGGCCTCTAGAAAGCTGGATATTTTCGTGTACCAATTATTTGCAGATGGCCGAATCCCCTTCTCGAAGCAGTCGGAAGTTCTCGCTTATCTGGGGAGAGCCGGTCTCAAGGTGAACCGTAACTGGAGGCACTGCGCTTCTATCTTAGACGTGATTGATTATTGCAAACACTGGGAGCAAAAGCGGGACAGCTTGAGCTATGAAATTGATGGAGTTGTTGTAAAAGTCGACTCAATCGACCTGCAGCAAGACATGGGAACTACCTCGAAGTTTCCGCGGTGGTCAGTGGCTTATAAGTTCCCTGCCAGACAGGCGACCACACAGGTCAGAAATATTCTTGTTCAAGTTGGACGAACAGGAGCTTTAACTCCAGTGGCCGATTTGGAACCAATAAGGCTTGCTGGCACCACCATTAGTCGAGCTACGCTTCATAACGAAGACGAGATCCAGAGGCTGGGGCTGAAAATTGGCGACTATGTGCTCATTGAAAAGGGCGGAGATGTCATTCCCAAAATAGTGAAGGTCATTGAAAGCCGCCGACCTCCGCAAGCTCGCGATTTTGTGATGCCGAATCGTTGTCCGGCCTGTTCCGGAGAAGTGTACCGGCCCGCCGGAGAGGCAGTGTGGCGTTGTAGCAATGTGGCCTGTCCGGCAAAGATCAAGGAATCTTTGCTACATTTTTCTTCTCGCAGGGCCATGAAGATCGAAGGGTTGGGCGAGGCATTAGTGGAGCAGTTGGTGGATCGAGGCCTCGTGAAGGACCCAGCTGATCTTTATAGGCTTAAACTTGAAGATCTGCTAAGTTTGGAACGAATGGGCCCAAAATCCGCTTCCAACCTTCTAAAACAAATTGAAGAGAGTAAAACCAATGAGCTCTCTAGGGTAATTTTTGGGTTGGGTATTCGCCATGTGGGAGAACGGACCGCCCAGATTTTAGCTCAACACTACAAATCCATGGCTAATTTGGCTCAAGCTTCCAAGGAAGAACTGGAAGAAGTTTTTGAAATCGGGCCGGTGGTGGCCGAATCAATTTATCGTTTCTTTTCTCAAAAGGAAAACCGGTTGGTAATTGAAAAGTTAGACCAAGCGAAAGTCAACCTGGAAATGAAGGTGGGTGGCAGAAAATCTGCGCGCCTGCACGGAAAGCAATTTGTCCTGACAGGCAAATTATCCGGGATGACCCGAGAGGAAGCAATCCAGTTGATTGAGAGTCAGGGCGGCAGGGTTACGGCCTCAGTCAGTAAAAAAACTGACTTTGTTCTTGCAGGGGAGGAAGCCGGATCAAAATTGGACAGGGCCAGGGAATTAGGAATTAGTATCCTGGACGAAAACGCATTTCGGGAGATGTTAGATGCGTCTTAAGAAGGTGTTCTCTTAATTGCCGATCGCTGAACAGATGGAGGAAGCACGCCCGTTTATGATGCCCAGTTCTCGATGGTCTTGCGCAATCTCAAAGACTTCACTGACATTCGTTTTAGGTCCTCCCAATAAGCCCCTGTTCGTACCCGCGCCGCGGCCCCAGAGATCCAACCCACCCACCCTTGGTGATGTAACTTTGTTTGTGTAAAAACGAAGAGGGTGTAAGTTTGGTTTTCCAGCAAGAAGACCAAAAATCCTTCTAATAAGAAAGGAGCTTACACCCTATGAAGAAGCTAGCACCAGTCACCGAACAGTTTCAACATTTTGTAGAGCAGTTAAAGGAGAGCTTTTGGGGAGAGGTCTATGATCGGGGGAAGCAGGCGGTGAAAGAGTTGCTGGAGGCGGATTCGGAGCGGCAGCGTCAGCGCTATTTGATGACAGAGGCCTATGAGCGGACGGGGAGGCCGGGACGGGATTATCGCAATGGGAGCTATGAGCGGGAGTTGGTGACGCGGTTTGGGACGATTCGGCTTCGGATTGCTCGAAGCCGACAGAAGGGGTTTTTGCCGCGCGGGCTGGAGGGATTTCAACGGCGGGCGGAGGAAGTGGCGTTGCTGATACGGGAAGCGTTTCTGCGAGGGATCTCGACGCGGCAAGTGGGGCGAGTGATTGGAGTGATTACGGGAGAAGTGGTCAGTGCCCAGACGGTCTCAAAGATCACCCAGAGTTTGGATCGGATGGTGCAGGCGTTTCACCAACAGCGTTTGCTCGATGAGTGGCAGTATTTGTTTTTAGACGGGGTGAGTTTACGAGTACGCCGGCCCAGTGGGCGCAAGCGGGTCCAACTGTTAGTGGCCTATGGAGTGCGGGCCGATGGGAGTCGACAGTTGTTAGCTTTTGTGCGGAGCCAGGGAGAGAGTCAAGCCGCCTGGGAGGGACTGTTGGAAGATCTCTACCGCCGGGGCTTGCAGGGCCAGAAGCTGAAACTCATAGTCACGGATGGCTGTGCCGGGCTGCGGGCCGCATTGCAGACCGTTTATCCCCGGGTCCCCCATCAGCGCTGTTGGGTGCACAAGATGCGAAATATTGTGCAGGCCGCTCGCCGGCGAGATCTCGAGGCCCTCACAGCTGACGCTCGGGCCATCTACAACGCCGACGGTCTGCAGCAGGCTCGTAGAGCTTTCGAGAAGTTCCGGCGGCGCTGGCAAGCCTCTTACCCCGGTCTGGTTCATCGGCTGGAAAACGACTTGCCCGATCTGCTGACCTTTTATCAGTTTCCTCGACCTCTGTGGAGAAAGCTGCGGACCACCAATGTGATTGAGAGACGTTTTGTCGAAGTGCGTCG
>QHZP01000344.1 GCA_003224715.1 Acidobacteriota bacterium
GCCTCGTGGAGGCGGCATCTTTGTAGAAAGACGCCTACCCTCCTGACGCTCCAAGCCCCAGCGGGGCGCCATGACGCTCCTACGGAGCTCTGTCCATTTTTGGGGCCTCTGAACTATAAATAGCTCGCCTCTACGAGGCTCATTGCTTCTGTCATTACCCACAAATTTGTGGCACACCCATGAAAATTCTCGTAATGCCTCAGTTACGGACGGTGAGAGCGCACAAAAGGCGGAGCGGGCGCTTCGCGCTGAATGAACCTGCGACGAGGGCGTTCCACCCCCGTAGCCCAGGCATTACAAATTCTCTGAAAATGCAAAATGAATGAGCGACGCCGAGGAAGCATTGTTCTGGAGCACGGCTGGAGTTTACTCCGCAGGTTCTTGTTTCGTCAGCTCAAGAAGCTTAAGGGGAGGAACAACCCGAAGATGTGTTCCGTTGGAGGCTTCTGGAACTCAATCCAGAGCCTTCTCTCGCACGAAAGAGGAATAATGGAGCCAAAGCTGACAAGCCAGAAATCTACTGGATTCAGGGGTAGCGTTTCATTTTTCGTTGGCTTGCTTATTTTGGCTGTTTTCAAATGGCAAAGCGGGGCGGCCAAACATGCGCTGACGGTATTCAGGCGTTGCGTAGGGCACTCCTTCTATATGCTTGCCCTGAGCCAGGTCAGCTTCGACCAGGTCTCGTGCCTTTCCGACGTCGAGATAGGCTTTGTCCAGGGCCATCGCCCCATGTCCCGGCAGTAAAAGGTCCCACAGCACCGGCGCTGAATTCCAAGTGAAATTGGCCAATTTTTGCAAGGAAGCCAAATATTGCCGATTGTCGGCGTAGGGATTGTCCTGCCAGCCAACCCGGTAGTCGTAAAGCACCGTGTCACCAGAGAACAACAGTTTCTTTCCGTCCACCTGAAGCAAGAAACAAACTGAGCCGGGTGTGTGTCCTGGGGTGTGGATCACCTGCAGTTTCTGGTTGCCGAGTTGAAGCTCTTCGCCGTCAGAAAGGCGACGGTTAACCGGGCAGCGGGGGAATTGGGCTGAGCCATTCTTACGTGGCATTTGACGCTCAGAGTCCCAATCCAACAGATAGTAGGCCGTGACCTGGGTGCCTTTCTCAATGGCAGCCGCGTCGGCCTCGTGCACAATAATCTCTGCGCCCATTTCCTGAAACTTTTTGTCTGCCATGCTATGGTCTACATGGCAGTGGGTATTCAGCACCCAACGAATATCTTTTCGCAAGTGCCCGCACTTTTCTACGTTGGCAACGGTCCTCTCGACCTCGGAGACATAAGTTGGATCGATAATGGCCACGCCCTGAGGACCACAATCAATCATGTAGGTGAGATTGTCAAAACGATCTTGCCCCACCACGTAAACATTGGGCGCAATCGCCGCCGGAACGACTCGTGACGGTGGATTTCGATCGAGCCCATAACGTTGGAATGCTTGTTGTAATTGTGGTCCTGAAGGGAAGGGTTCCCGGATTGGCAACCGCTTCGTGAGTTCCCGGTACTGGTACGTTCCTTTATCGAATGCTACCTGTTGTCCCTCCTCCGTCAGGATGTAGCTCACGGGGACAGCCCCAGGCTGAGGGCGAACAGCCGAGAAGTAACTCCAAACGAAGGCAACTCCGAAGAGAGGTACGATAACAAATCGTCGGCTAATCTGGCTGTACATCTTGTTGGTGCCTCCTACCAAATTAAATCAAAGTAAAGCCCACGCGGCATCGCGGAGACGCAAACCGCCGAAGATAGAAGATAGAGAATCGAGGATCGCGGTCAAATCTTGCGGGCTTCGGTCCTCGATTCTCAATCCTCGGGCCTTTATGCTAAGCAAGTTCGTCATTTCTTGTTCTTTTCACAAGATCTTCGTAAATTTCGTAAGGCCAGATTATGCACAGCTTCGGAAATGAGACCTGTTTTTTGCATTCTTACCCTTTGCTGTTGGGCCACCTAACACCTGGCACCTAACACCTAAAATCTTCTTTGCGTCCTTTGCGTCTTGGCGGTCTAATTTTGGGTTGTTATGAGGACCCAGATTTGCAAGGATCCTCGGATACAAACAGTTCAAGCTTTATCTGTAATCTGTGTCAATCGGCGCAAGCTGCGTCCAACCAATTTTACCAGCTCAAGCGCAAGCCAAATTGCATCCGCCGCATTGGAAAACTGCCAAAGCCGGAACCGGCGCCCCCCAGGCTGGTGATTCTACCGGCCGTCGTGCTGTCTACGCTGTTGTCAGGCTGACCCAGATTAGCGCGATTGAAAAAATTGAAATTCTCCCAGCGGAACTGGAGTCTCATCCGCTCCCGGATTTCAAACTCCTTCCAAAACGACCAATCCGCCGAGGCCAGGCCCGGCCCCCGCAGGATGCCCCGCCCCGCATTGCCCCAGCGGCAACAGGCGGCTGGCGCCACGAAGGCAGCCGGGTTAAACCAGTGCTCGCGAGTATGTCCCCCCGCATAAGGATCAATACCAGGGACACGGTCCGGCCTCTGCCCGAAGTCGCCATTCAAGGTGCTACCGTCGCCCAAAATGGGCGAGATGGGGAGACCGGATTCCACCGTCGTTATGCCGTTGAAGTTCCATCCGGCCAGCAATTTTTTCTTCACTCCAGCGGAGTTGGTGCCAAAGGGCGTACCCTTGCCGTAGGGCAATGTCCAGGTATGGCTGAGCGTCCAGACACTGGCCCGGTTGTAAGTGGAGATGCCATACGATCCCTTGCGATCAATAGGATTATTATCCTGGTCGCCCCAACCGAAGCCGCCCGGCTCAGTGTCCAGGGCCTTAGCCCAGGTGTAAGCGGAGTTGAAGGAGTATCCTTTAGAAAACCGCTTCTCCACTGCAAACTGAACAGCGCTGTAGTTGGAATGTAAGCAGGTGCAGTCGTATAAAATTGGACCATCAATCCCGAACTTCTGGAAATACGGTCGCCGGCTGAGCAGATCGCCAGAGGCAGACGCGGCCCGGTTGATGTTAGTATCATCCCACACCGTGGCGGTGTTTCCCACGTAAGCCACCGAAAGCCTGAAATCCTGCGCTAACTGGTGCTCTACCGTGAGATTCCAAGAGTCAACATGCTCAATTTGTTTATTGAAGTCACGGGTATTCAGAAAGTTTCCCGGGGGCACCGGCAAATGACCTGATGAGGGGAATGTGGCCGGCGTTGGCGCAGGTGGACCCTGGGCGATGGGAAATAACGGCTGATAGATATTGCTCTGGTCGACGTACTGCGACTGTACAATGGGAAAGTTTAAAGTGAGCTGGGCAGCCCCTCCGCCGTAATTGGAGGCGTAATAGCTCCGGCCAAAGCCCGCTCGGATAACGGTTTTTTGCAGCAGCTTATAGGCGATCCCGAGGCGCGGCGAGAAATTATTGAAGTCACCCTTCACGTTGGCGCTGCGCGAGACGTCCCCCAACCCGGCCAAAATGATGTCGCCCTGATTGGGATCAAAGTTGATCTCGCCCCCAGTAAAAGCGGGCGTGAAGGGTGAGAAATAGTCATAGCGCAAGCCATAGTTCACAGTCAGTTTCGGAGTCACCCTCCAGATATCCTGCCCATAGAATGACCACTTGGTATGCCGGTCCCCGGGAAAGAGAGTCAGTAGACCTCGATCGAAATGGGTCGGGAGACCGAGCAGAAAGGTCGCCGTTCCCAGCCCTGACCCAGGTACATCCGCGCTGGCGGTCAATACCTGGTCGAACTCGAAGTTTCCTCGCGAACTGGGTCCTGCCGAGACCAGCAAATTACTGCGGGTCCGCCGGATATCCGTTCCCCATCGGAATTGGTGAGGCCCTTTTATCTTTGTCCAGTTGTTCACGATCTCAATGACGGTGGTGCGGTCAAACCGCGGAAGGCCCACACCACTGGTGATGCCCATGGTCCAATCTCCCACAGGGCCACCGACCGTGATTCCGGCCAGACCCTGGGTCAGGGGATCGTCGGTATTGATGTTGGGAATTCCCACCTCATCATCCGTCTTGAGCCCCTTGTCGGCCTGCAAGCTATCTAGACGGAAACGCACCAAACCCAGGCGGACTTCCGATAGCAAGCTAGGACCAAAAGTGTGGGTGTAGTTCAGCGCCACGTGTTGGCTGCGAAAGTCGCCCGTCTGGGCGTTCAGGCCTCCGATAGCTGGTCCGCCGGCTTTTCTTCCGAACAGCGGGGGATTATCCAGAAACGCGCTGAAATAGGTGTCACGCGCGAAGAATTTGTCTTGGTCAGAGATATTCCAATCGTGGCGTATGTCAAATTGGTCCTGATCGAACAACACCGTACCGCCTCCGGCATAGTTCACGTCAGTGTCCTGGCTCAAATTGGGGCGTGGCAGCAGGCCAAGAATTTTTGTGGCCACGCTGCTGATCCGATCCGGGCAGATGACGTTCAGAACACCGTTGCAAGCAAACTGTTGACGTCCCGTCCCGTCGGGATTCCCGGTCAGGGGATCAAAAATTGGGTTGGTAGCCGCGAGGGCGCTGAAGTCGCCAGCCCTGAAAGCATCGTTGGGCACGGTGGCGGTCAGCGCTCCTCCCTGACGCGTTCGAGTCAACTGGTAATCTCCAAAGAGGAACATGCGGTTCTTCTTAATTGGGCCTCCCAGGCTAAACCCTCCCTGGTTCCACTTGAAGGGCGCAGGTCCAAAGCCTTTCCCGTCCTTGCCAGTGCCGGGTATTTTCTCGGTAAAGGGGTCTGCCGCAAAGGTTGCACTGTTGCGATGGAAATAAAATGCGGAACCGTGAATCTCGTTGGTTCCTGATTTAGTCACATATTGAGCCACCAATCCGGCCGCCGAACCGAACTCGGGATCGTAATCGGCGGTGGTAATCTTCATTTCCTGAACCGATTCCTGATTCGGCACAATCACCTGAAATCCGCTATGACCCGAGTTGGCGTCGGTAATTCCGTCGATTTGATATTCGCTGGTGCCAAAGAACGAGCCATTCACCAAAACGCCATTAAATTCGGAAGGGTTCTCACCAACACCGATTTGAAAGAAATTTTGAACGACTCCAGGCACCAGGTTGTAAAGCTTACTGAGGTTGCGGCCGGATGTAGGCAGACTCTGCAACGTTTGCTCGGCGATGGTTTGGCCGACATCGGTCTTTTCCGTATTCAACAAGGGTGGCGCCGCAGTGACTGAGACTTCCTGCGTGAGCTCGCCCAGGAGCAAGTGCGCGTCGACTCGCATGGTGGAGTCAACCCGTAACACCACATTCTCCTGGACAAAGCGCCGGAAACCGGCGGCTTCAACGGTCACCGAATAAGTGCCCGGGTTGAGATTCGTGACAAGATATAGTCCCGTGGAATCGGTATTTCGTGTGGTGGTGATTCCAGTGTCCACATTCTTGACTGTCACCGTAGCGCCTACAATCGGAGCCTCCGACGGATCATAAGCATATCCCGTGATGGCGCCAGACACAGCTTGTCCCTGAAGTGTCGGGATTCCATAAGCGGCTAGACAGAACAAAAGAAAAGCAGCAGAGAGCGGCTTGTTACGCATGGTTCTTATCTCCTTGCCTGAAAGGGCCGTGCGCAGTTCATTAGAAAAGGTACAGCATCGCCTCCTTGAAATCCTTTCATTGTTTACCCCCATCTTGCATGGACGATTTTCGCAGGAGTTTCTCGTGATCCTTCCTCTCCCCAAGGGCGAGGGAGAGATCCACGGATGAGAGCGCTGACTTGAGGGCTAGCAAATAGACCTTTCATGACACAGTGGTAAACGCCGTGCCATGAAACGTCGATCTGAGCCACACCCCCAGTTATTGTTCTCCCTCTCCTGGTGGGAGAGGGTGGCGCGAAGCGACGGGTGAGGGTCAACCGCGTTCTTCGGTGCCGCAAATGTCCTCGAGATGATCCTTCGGATCACCAAGGGCGCTGAAACTTAGCCCCTCCACGGGATCGGTATTGTGGCGCGGGTTGTCCCCAACCGGCAGGACCCACCCCCGAACGCTACGCCTTCTACCCCAGAGGAGATTTTCACGGGAATTTTTGTGAAAAGGGGCTTCTAAAAAATCCACATGACAAAGGTACT
>QHZP01000379.1:0-561 GCA_003224715.1 Acidobacteriota bacterium
TTTAAAGAGAACTCCGGGGCCACACGCGTGCTACCGGCTACGGATGGATTTGCATTATCCGTAGCATGAAAAATAAGTTCATAAACTCGACCCAGCAGAGAAGGATTTAAGCGGGTGATGTCCTCGATCGATAAAAGTCTTTTCATTTCCGATGAAGATATCTTGTTTCCCATCTTCTGCTGATGTTCCCATTGCGCGATTTGGTCTTCGATACGATCTCCGAAAGGTTTCTTGCATTCCGTTTTAGCGAACGATTGTTTAGGTTTCCCGAATAATAATTCCTCCTTTTCCTTATGAAACGCACGCTCATCCAGAAAACTGAGCAGTACCCAATTCCTGTTTTTTAACATCATGGATTTCTCAAAAAATCGACACCCTTCTTGATTCGAAAATGTAAATAGCCCTTCTTGGTTGAGCGTGTCTTCCAATAAACTTTGTGTTTCTGGAGATGCTCTCGACGCCCCGCCCGTTTCATTCCAATCAACCCAGGTAATGGTTTTATAAAATTTTTTATTCTTCTGGTGGAATTGATACGCCGCGAAGAAATCCAGAAATGCATTG
>QHZP01000379.1:573-3915 GCA_003224715.1 Acidobacteriota bacterium
CCCCTCGCCAATCTGGGAATGAGACCGGTCAAGGACGAGAAGGATACAAAAAAATCGAGCCTGTCATTTTTAAATAGGTCGTCTAAAACTTCGAGCCCGGCGACCTTGGGTTTCAATACCTTCTGCATGTATTCGACATCTTTAGCAAAAAATGCCACGGTTTTCGTATCGGAATAGACGCCGGCGCCATGAACCACCCCTTTGATTTCCCCAACCTGTGAGCGAATGTGATCAAAAAAATGTTTTAATGCCTTTGTGTTTTCCAATGGGCCCGTATAGATTTGCAGATTGGGAATTTCTTTATCGATTTTGATCAATTGAATAAGCTTCTCTTTGATATAACGTGACGAATTATTTTCACGGACAGCTTTATCCCAGTCCGCTTTGGGAGGCAGCGCGCTGATCCCCATCAATACAAGCTTTTGAACGCCCCGGGAAATAAGATATTTGCCGATCTCCAATCCGATGCCGTTCGTTCCGCCGCTGATAACATAAACACCTTCTTTCGAGATCGGGAATGCCATATCCGCGATAGGATTTTCTTGCTGATGATCCCCGATTTCTTGCGCTTCAACATAGGGCACAAAACGATTTCCTTGACGATAACAAATTTCTGTTTCTTCCAATGGGGAGTTGACTTCCCGGTTAATGATTTTTTCAAACAACTTGCGGTCGTCATAGCAGGTTTGATCAACATCAATAAATTTGGCGACAACGTGGGGATATTCGGAACTCAGCATTTTAATCAGGCCGGCGAATTTGGCTCCGGCAAGACTCATTGGGGTTGATTGAAAAGATTGAAGGCCCTTTGTGAAATAAAGGATATCGATTTCCGAAACAGCACTCAAAACTGTTTGATAGAACGTAATCTTACCCATGGGATCATCGTCTTTTTCCTGAGGCGTGTTGTAAAGATCGCTGAGATCAATGATACAAGCGAGCTCTTTCACCTGTTCCAGGATTATTTTTGAATTGTTCCTTCCTGATTCCGCGTCTTTGTAATCGATTGAATATTTTATCTGATCGGATTTAAGGCTAACCTCGCCTACCAAGATAACCTCTGCAGATTTGATTCCCTGAAATAATTCTTGCCCGATTTTGATCGATTCACGATTCACTAAGACAAGGATGTTGCCCTGGAGAAGTGTAGTCTCAGCAAAATTCAGGTTTTTTAATTTCCAATTCTTCTCCAGCAAATAGATTGTCTTTGGTCTGTCTTGAGATCGGGCGCCCCAACAGTGACGGACAAAGCGTTCTGATTTTTCATAGCGAATTTCAGCGAGCGCTGTAGAATTTCCTCCTGCCGGTTCATCTGCAAGCCATTCTCTTAATAAAAGTTGATATCTCGTGACAGGAATGTCCCGGTCGTAGGACCCGATCCATTTCCAAACATGTCGATCATTTTCTGTCATTGCGGAATTGAGAAAACCGGAAGGGTCTTCGCAATCCAAACGGGGCTGTGATAATCTGGATTCATAGAGATAATATATCTTGATCGATTTTCCCCAGGCTCTTTTCATCAGAGATTGACTTACATGAAATACATTCGTCATATCCTTATCGATCGGTCCTATCGCTCCATTGCTGCTGAGCGGAGGGCCGAGAAATAAAATCACATCGGGAATTTCGCTGAATGAATCGCTGTTCATATCACCGACGTTGAGCGGCTGAATCTGCAAGGCTTTGGACAAACCACCGGCGTGCTCCAATTGTTTTATGAGCGTGCACAAGCCTTCCTTATCCTTTTCATCCGAATACAGAACACAAATGATTTTCCCTTCGTATTGTTTTAAACGATCCTTCCAATCCAGATCATGGGGAATGGCGAAGGGAATCCACGCCTCCTTGAAAAAGGGCCATGGCTTTTCACTTCCTTGATCTCTTTGCTCATCATCGTCTTTGGCGACGACCGGTTTGACATGGGGTACGGGATTCTCGCTTTCCACCCAATATCGTTCGCGGGCAAAGGGGTACGTCGGTAGACTTATCCGTCGAGGTTTGCGATCGCCATACAGTTTATTCCAATCAAAGGTCAGTCCTTTGACCCAGAGATCGAGAAGTTTTGTAAATTTCCCGCGCTGAATCCATTTGCCGATGGCTTCCTGCAATTCTTCATCTGCAGCGAACACAGCCAGAGTCTCTTTGTTTCGCTTCACTTGTCCACGATAAAGATTTTCCTCATCCTTCCTGCCCTCAATAAAACCTTGCAGTTTTTCCTTAAGCTCTTGCATGGAGTGAACAATCAGACCTAAACGCTCTTCCATCGCTTCGCGGCCGACCTGGAGCGTGTAGGCCAAATCCGCGAGATCAGTTTGTGAATCGGACGTTTCATGACTTCGGATAAATTGAAGAAGATTTTCTGCATGTTCTTTTAAACGGTCAGGATTTTTGGCCGAGAGCATGACGATAACGGGACTTGAAGAGGCCACGACAATGCGCTCTGACTTCTGTTGGTCAGGATATTCTTCAATCAACACATGGGCGTTAGATCCTCCGGCGCCAAACGCAGAAATTCCCGCGATCCTGGGATATGCTTTTCCATCGATGATGGGATTTTGCCAGTCTCTCAAATCCTGATTCACTAAAAACGGAGTCTTGGCAAAATCAATATTCGGATTCAATTCTTTGGCATGCAGGCTCGGAACAAGTGCTTTATGTTTCATTTGCAGGAGAATTTTCGCGACGCCGGCAATTCCGGCGGCCGCTTCCAAATGTCCCAGATTTGATTTGGCGGAACCTACGGCGCAAAAGCCAGTATCTCGCGTATCTTTTTCAAAGGCCTGGGTGAGTCCTCGGATTTCAATTGGGTCTCCCAATTCAGTCCCGGTCCCATGCGCTTCAATATAACTCACGGCGCGCGCATTGATCCCGGCTTTTTCCAAGGCTTCGCGAATGAGATCGCCCTGGGCTTTAGGATTTGGCACCGTGTATCCATTCGTTTTACCTCCGTGATTTACGCTTGTCCCCCGAATGAGACCATAAATACGGTCTTGATCTTCGATAGCCTTTGACAAACTTTTGAGCAAAACGACACCAACGCCTTCTCCCGGCACAAATCCATTTCCACCTCTCCCAAAACTTCTGCATTGCCCATCCAGGGATAACATGTGTTGTGCGCAAAGACTCAGATAACTGGTGGGATGAAGATACAAGTTGACTCCGCCGGCAATGGCCATTTCGCAGGCATTCCGACGCAGGTGTTCGCAGGCTTCATGAATCGCGGTTAAAGACGATGAGCACATGGTGTCTATCGGCATGCTCGGACCATGCAAATTCAAAAAATAAGAAACCCGATTCGCGACCGAGCTGAACGAATTATACGGATACGCTTGCTCTCCTTGT
>QHZP01000379.1:4010-8738 GCA_003224715.1 Acidobacteriota bacterium
ATTGGAGAAAGAGGCGTTCCTGAGGATCCATACTTACCGCTTCTCGGGGAGAGATGTTGAAAAATAAAGGATCAAAGTCGGCAAATCCATCTAAAAAGCCACCCCATTTGCTGTAGCTTTTGCCTTGAGTGACGGCCTCTTCCACATGCGGATGAAAAAAGCCTTCCAAAGGCCAACGCTCTTTGGGAATCTCGACGATACAATCCCTGCCGGATTTCAGATTTTCCCAGTACGCCTCCAA
The DNA here is from genome assembly GCA_003224715.1 of Acidobacteriota bacterium. Classification (GTDB taxonomy): domain Bacteria; phylum Acidobacteriota; class Terriglobia; order Versatilivoradales; family Versatilivoraceae; genus QHZQ01. Next base: position 4,252 of record QHZP01000379.1, read on the forward strand.
GTTCTTTGCTTGGGGATAACGACCGCTCATACCGATTATGGCAATAGGATCCTTAGAAATTCCGGCTTTGTCTTCGGTTTCTGAAGCACTCCATGCCGCGAAACGCCTGCCGTTTCTAGACCTGGATTTCGAAATGACCGGGGTTTTTTCCGTTTTTACTTTATGCGGACGGGAATCTTCTTCATCAACGGTTTGTTTATCCAACCTCAGAATTTTTATTAACGCATCTTTGTGGGTCTTAATGAAATATTTCACCAAGGCATCGATGGTTTGGACTTCAAACAGTAAGGAATTGTTAATCTCCCCGAAAACTTCCCGTAAGCTATGATTTATCTGAACAATCAAAATGGAATCGATACCATAATTTGCCAAGGGTTCCGAGGTATCAATTTTATGACTATCCATCCGCAATGTTAACCCAAGTAATGTTTTGAAATAATGTGTACTTTTTTCGCGTAATAACTCTTCCGCTATTCCTTTTTGCGGTAGGCCTTCCTTGACTTCTTGAACTTTTTTCATCGGTGCCGTAACACCTCTTTTCTGCCGAACGATCCCGTTGCTTTCAGCGACAATAATCTGTTGACCTAACGGCTGTGCCTCTTCGACGGGAAATCGGACGGAAGGAAATCCTTCCTCCTTGAAAACCTTTTCCCAAGCTTGGCGAGACAACCCCGGGGAGCCGGGAATGCGCAGCGCATCATCTTCATGTAACCACCAGCCTTTCAGGAGACCAAAGGTCAAATGAGTAAACAAAGTCTTACCGGTTATTTCATTCAACAACAGCAGACCATGCTTGCGTAATGGGGCTTTCGCATTACGCAAGGTCTGCCGAATATTTTGAGTGGCATGTAAAACATTCGTCGCAATCACGAAATCATACTGATCCGCGGCAATCTTTTGCTCGGCGATCGGTTTTTCCACATCAAAAATTTGAGTGCGGAGGAAAGGATTTTGAGGCGCGTAATGATCCGCCGCATGAAACAAAAAAGATTTCGAAATATCCGTATAACAATATTCGACAATCTGATTCTTGTAGGGTTGAAGTTTTGTCAGAAGGGCGGCCGTTGTCCCTCCGGTACCAGCGCCCACCTCAAGAATCCGTATTTGCGATGATGCCTTCTGAATCAGGCGTTTTTCAATACAGGCCACTAACGTCTTACCGAGGATGTCATTAAACATATCGGAAACTGGATTGTTTTTATAAATTCCGTCGACGAGATCCGTTGAGGAATTGGGGAACATGACCTCTGTGGCCTGTTGCTTACCGGTAAGGATTTCAGGTAAGACACGCAGGCAGGCTTCGACCAAAGCGATCTGGGCTTTTTTATTAGAGCCCCGGTTCCATATTTTCTTTTGCTGCTCCCATTCCTGCCATGCACCCTCAAGATCTACGAGATCCAATGCCGACACCGTGTATTTTTTCCCATCGTATTTTAAATAATTTTTGTTTTGAAAAACGGAGAGGACTTCCTGCATCCAGCGGTCATAAAAACCGAGATAGGCTCTTTGAGAGATCAAATCTGAAAACGTGAAACGCATTTCTCGAAACAATCCTAAAGACTGCAAACTACTCCATAGCAATTGGCAGAGCAAATGTTCCATCTCCTGAATTTGTAATGCCGCTGCTGATTTTATTGAATCCAATTCATCCACGTGAATGAAAATATCTTGAATATCCGTCGCCGGACTCGTTTTCGGATAACTTGTCATCCATTCGCCGGGATTGAATCCTTCCATCATCAACGGCCGGGAGGTTTTGACGAGGGCAACTTGCTCTAAGGGACCATTGAGCAATTTTTCCAATGCTGCCATCCCTTCGTCGGGCTCAATCGCTTCGATTCCACTCTGTTTCTGCCGAATCTTCATACGTTCGGAAACCCTGTCTCCGGAACCGATACGCCAATAGCCCCAATTCATAACTTTGACCGGATAGGGACATCGTTGAGAGAGTTGAAGCGCAAAGGCATCTTTGAACGTGCAGCCGGAAGAATAACCGCTAAATCCACCCTCTTTGAGAAATGAGTTTATGGAAGAAAAAAACAGGATAAAATCCAAGTCTTTCTTTTGAAAGATTTGAGCAATCCGGATACTGATATCGATATTGACCGATAGAATGGTTTGAAATCTTTTTTCATCGGTGTTGGCTAAGGAGTGGTCAAATAAATCCAGTGCCGAATGAATCACGCCGTGGATGTGAGGATGAGTTTGGTAAATCTGCTGACAAGCCTTTTCCAACGATTCTTTATGACTGGCATCGGCTTGAATATAGGTAGGCGCTGGACCTATCTTCGCTAACGAATCCAGTTTTTCGATTGCGAAGTCCTTTTCTCGTCTCCCGATCCAAATGATTTTAGCTTGATATTTTTCGATCATCCATTGGCTCCAAGCCGCTCCGATTCCTCCGGCCCCGCCGATCACGACGTAAACACCGCTTGTTTTGTAGAACGTTGACTGTTCCGAAGACGCATGGAAAGGCAGCAGTTCTTGGGCAAACCATTCCTTATCCCGATAAGCCAAGGCGTTGCCTTGAGCGTCATACGGTAAGCTGAACATTTCTGGGATGGGCCAATATCTATGCTCTTCCATGTCAAGAAGGCGAATTTTCCAATGAGGATATTCCTTAGCCAAAGAACCGATCAATCCGTGAACGCCGGCGTGAGTGGGATTGACCGAACCCGTGATTCGGGCGGCTTGAGTTTGTGTGGTAATTACCGTCCAAGTTAAATCTTTCGATCCATAACCCAGAGCAAGGAGGGCCTTGATCATTCGAAAGACCTGCAAAACCCCCTGGCTTTGTCCTTGAATGAAATTGTGCTTTTCAAAAGGGTTGGCATTTGTCTGTGGTGCTATCCAGACGATATGAGCGATGGAATTTGGTCCAGCCAATTGTTTGGTAATGGTCTCAACATTTGAATCAGCTTCAATTTCCAAGGTCATCGCTCGAGCATAACATTTCTTAATAGCTCCTTTTTGCTTCTGTGTTCCTCCAATAATCATCACTTGAGCATCTTCTGCCGGAGACATCGGCCTTTTTTCGATAGGAATAGCGTTCCAAACCGGACTCATCGTAATCAATCCGACTGGAGCTTCCACAGACTCTGTTGTTCCTTGTCCTGTGTAACCTTCTCCTTCAAATGCGCGTGAGGAAAAACCTCGCATTCTCACACAAACCTTTCCCTCCTCATCGCAAAGGTCAATATCCAGCTTGCCATCGTCAGCTGCCACGCTGCCGTCGGAGCGACGTACCCACGCCCACATCGATTCCGTGCAATGCTTAATGATTTCGAGGCTTTCCAACGCAAATGGCAACGCGGCTTTTTGTCCTAAGCCAAGGCCCATGGAAGCTTGCAACGCGGAATCCAGCAAACTCGGATGCAGGACATATTGCTCCAGAGTATGGACGAGAGATGTCGGCAATGACAACTTCGCCAACACTTGTCCTTTCCCCACATGCACTTCTTTGTAAGATTGCATAGGCGAAAAATGATTCTCACGGCACTCGGCTTGTAAGGCAGCGAGATCCAATGTGGGAACTTGAGTCCTTCCGTTTCCTCCGTCGGAGGACAGTACAGCACTCCCCTGGCTGTGCACGACAGGCTCTCCGTCTCCTTTTTCAGATTCACTATAAATTTCGTAGGCGATCCGTCCATCCTCATTCGGGAAAAGTCCGATGTGGACTTGAACTGCCTCTTCCCCCACCACAGCGGGTCGGGCCCAAACTACGTTCTTGAGGTGTAGACCAACTTCCGGAGTTCCTGCGGCCTGCGCCACCGCCGCGCGGGCCATCTCGAGATACGCGACCCCGGGTAAGACCCGCTCACCCTTTACCACATGATCCGTCAGGAAAAACTCCTCGCCTGTAAAAGTTGAACTAAATCGCTGCTCGGATAAATTCGATGTGTTTTGTTGCAGCAGAGGATGAATGGCGGCGAAATGTATTGTTCCATTGCCGGCTTTGACGTCGAGCAAAGGCACCCAATACCGCTCCCTGGCAAACGGATACGTCGGTAAACTCATGCGTCGAGGTTTGCTGTCGCCGTAGAGTTTATTCCAATCAAAGATAAGTCCCTTCACCCATAGATCCAAAAGCTTCGAGTATTTTCCTTTGGCGATCCATGCATCCATCGCCTTTTGTAAATCTTCGTCCGCCGCAAACACAGTCAGACTTTCTTTATTCCGTTTCACCTGTCCTCGAAACAAATCGCTCATACCCTCTTCACCCGTCACAAAACTTTTCAGTTTCTCCTCAACTTCCTTAACAGAACCCGCAATCAAGCCCAAACGTTCCTCCATGCCTTCACGTCCCATCTGCAACGTGTAGGCCATATCCGCTAAATGAATATCCGCAATTTCTCCCTCCTGAATTGCCGCTATGAATTGCCTTGCCTGTTCCTTGAGTCGCTCTTCATTTTTTGCCGACAAGACAATGATCGCCGGATTCTGTGGCGTACTTTTTATTTCCAATCTCTCCTCATCCGGAATATATT
>QHZP01000379.1:8766-9235 GCA_003224715.1 Acidobacteriota bacterium
GAAATCCCCGCTCGACGCGGATATTCCTGGCTTTCTCCATTCATGCCGATCACAGGACGCTTCCATTCCGCGAGTTCTTGCTGCACGACAAACGGCGTATTTTTAAAATCAATATTTGGATTCAAGGTCTCCGCGTGGAGCGATGGGAATATTTGCCGAGTTTTCAATTGCAGCAACACCTTCGTCACCCCGGCAATCCCGGCCGCACTCTCGCAATGTCCGATGTTCGATTTTGCCGACCCGATCGCGCAAAACTGTTTGTCTTGCGTGTAGACCTGAAACGCTTTTTTCAAACCCGTGATTTCGATCGGATCCCCTAATGTCGTCCCCGTCCCATGCGCTTCCAGGTAACTGATCGTTCGGGGATCGATGCCAGCTTCCTTAAATACATGTCCGATGACACTGGCTTGCGCATTCGGATTTGGCACGGAATATCCACTGGTTTTCCCGCCGTGATTAATTTCCGTCC
>QHZP01000380.1 GCA_003224715.1 Acidobacteriota bacterium
CTATCGCGACCTAGTGGCAGTTAGAGACGGCCCTTGGATAAAAGTAGCGACGGCACGGAAAGAGAGTGACCCCCATTTCAAGAGAGCGCCCTCCAGAATACTATCAGAAGGGGAGTTGTTCTTTTCCGACCGCAGGTCTATCCTTTACCATCCCAGTAAAGGAGGAAATATCCCATGGCCAGACCTAAAGCTAAACGTGTGGGTCAGCAAGACCCGGTAAAAGTAGACTCAAAGCGCTACAAAGTGGAGTTCGAGAATGATAAGGTGCGGGTACTACGGATTAGCTACGGCTCTCACGAAAAATCCGTGATGCACGGGCACCCCGCCGGCTTGGCAGTTTTCCTGACTGACGGCCACTTTAAATTCACGTATCCTACCGGCAAAACGGAGGAGGTTACAGGAAAAGCTGGACAGGCCATGTGGTTTGAAGTGACGGACCACCTGCCTGAAAATTTGAGCGATAAGTCCTTTGAGGCAATCTACGTCGAACTAAAGGCGTAGCCAATCGGCGTAAACCCCACTGTATCGAAGGTAATCCCCTCGGGTAAAGTTAGAGGACGGCAGACACGACCGGAAGGTTGGAAACCGAGCTTGCCTAGAGAATAGGCCTGGAATCAAGGGGCTTTGGAAGCTTCAGACCAGTGCAGCAGAAAGCAGTAGGCCGTAAAGAACTATACAACCATGATCGGCAAGACTATTTCCCATTACCGCATTGTGGACAAGCTTGGTGGGGGCGGGATGGGCGTGGCATACAAGGCTGAAGACACCAAACTCGGTCGCACTGTGGCCCTCAAATTCCTACCGGAAGAGATGGCCAAAGACCGCAAAGCACTAGAGCTTTTCCAGCGCGAAGCTCGCGCGGCTTCGGCTCTGAATCATGCCAACATCTGTACCGTTCATGACTTCAGATTACCTCAGGAAACAAACAGACCAGTGGCCGCCGTCATGAGCCCAGCAATTCCCGCCACCAGTCCGATCACCGGGAAAAACTTCTTCCTTGAAAGAAAGTAGAGCGACGTGAGGATCAGTCCGATTTCGAGCAGGCCTTCCCCGAAATCGTAGCGCAGAGCCCGGCGTTCGGCATACTGCGCTTCCTGTTCCTTTTCTCTGGCCTCCTCCTGAATCCTTTCTCCTTCTTGCTTGTAGCGTTCCTTTTCTGTCTGGTACTTCTGAAGGACCTTCTGGGCCGCATCATTTTTTGCACCGAGAACCGCGATCAGATCTTCGCCCAGTTCCAGGTTGTGAAACTTGATGCGCTTGGATTGGTAATACTGCCACTGATCATTGGCTTCGGTTTTGAACACAATACCTTGGGTATGGGTCCGGTGGGATGCAATGGTGACTAGGGCAAGAAACACCGCGAGCACGGCCGCAAGAACGCCGACCTTCTGTCCCGTTGGATCGGTGGCATGCTCACTCTCGTGATGGATTTCGAGTTCGGCCACAGCAACGGCTCCTCTCCGCTCCGATTTTGTTCAGAAGATCATACGCGTCCGTGTGGAGTGGTTCAAGCTCAATCCGCGCCAAGCCCTTTTTGTAGTCACTGCTTGTCTCTTCACCGAACCTGGTTGAGGAGGACGACTGGATCCCCACCCAGGCCTCCTTCGTCGGTTTTATGGTGCCCACTCTTCGTGGGTGTGTTGGGTTAATTAATTAGGACTGGAACAGGGTATTCAGGATGTCAAGCTTCACGCGCAGAGACAGCGGATATGAAAGCTAGAAAGCCTCTTAATCATCTCTGCAAAAACGACGATAAGTTTTGCTAGTGGGCAACAAGCAATAGAACTAATTGAAGTTCTGTTTGCCGAGAGTGTACGAAGGATGAAACTTTGGAGGAAACATGAAACACCTTGGAAAATTCGTCTTGGGAATGAGCTTTCTACTGGCGGTACCCGCCCTGGCGACTCCTTCCCAGCTGGAAGACCTGGCGGAGCGGCTGGCCAATCAAGCTAGTGAACTGGCTGGCAGGAGCCACAACGGTTTTAACGAGCGCGACCGGGGGAATCGGGCTGATGTCGAGGTGCTCTATCTGACGCAAGAGTTTAGCTCGGGAGCGACCTTGTTTCGCCAGATGGTCCTTGACCACCGTCCCGAATCAGAGCTGCGGGATGCAGCCGAAGTTTTATTGGTTCAAGCCCGCAATTCGGAGCGTTATGCGTTCGCCCGGCACCAATGGGAAGAGATGCAGCGAGACCTGGGGGAGATTGGTCGGGAACTCCATTTGGAAAGGTTGCCTGGAGACGACGATGAATCCCGCTCGAATGACAATGATGGGAATAGTCATCTGAACGGGCGCATGCACTGGCGCGGCCGCGTGAAGGGTGAGGCGTATATTTCGGTACAGCGTGGCAACGCGGCCATCCGCATAATCTCTGGTGACCCTGTTAAGCAGAGCAGCTTCGTCTTCACTTCACCTCTGCCGCAACGCAGGATATCAGCCGAGCTGAAAAAGCTGAAGGGCAAAGGTACTGTCGAGCTTGTTCAGCAGCCATCCCGCGACAATGATTTCACAGCGGTGGTCCAAATCCGAGACAACAAAGGCGGGTCAGACGATTACGAGTTCGAGCTCCTCTGGTGAGACGGAGGAGCAGTTCAGGTGAAAAGCACCCAGGGGTATTCCATTCTGGGGCAGAAGCCGTTTCAACTTCATCGCGCACGGAAATTAACAAGAACTATCTGGCAACCAATGGAGAAATGCTTCTAACGCCGCCAGTTTCTTAGGCAAGGGTTGGTGCTCCTCCCTCCCCCACTTGGCCAGGGTGCTCTTGTCAACTTTGATCGCCTTGGCAAATTGCTCCTGGGTCAGGATTGGCCTCAACCTCTTCCCGAGCACCGCACCTAAGAGTAGGTCCATTCATCCTTCAAAGGGCGGTATTGTCGCACTTGCTCATCCTCGTTTGTGTCCAAAATTCACTCAACGAACCTGTACCGATAGGTCTCTTCCCTCCGAAGACCGCAGTAGTGAAGCACCACCTCCTGGCCAAAGATATCATAGCGAAAACGCCAGCGCCCCAGCCGCAAGCGGTATTGGCCTTCACCGGGTTTGACGCCTTCCAGTTTCTTGATCGCGTGCCTACGGCTTCGGTTATACGGATCGCTCTGGAGTGTGTAGCACCTTGGGAAGATGCCTCGGAAGTTCAGCATGACTTTTCTGGAGGCGTTTGAAGAGGCGATCAAAGTGTGGAGTCGTGCGGACAGAAAAAGGTGGAGTCATGCCTTCCTGCGGCGGACGACTTTCGCTGCAACCCTCTTGACCTTGAATTGGGCAAGAAGGGCTTCTGCTGGACGGCTTTTACCCGCACGGTATTCCTCATTACTCTTCTTGATGTGGCGTCGAATCTTTGGATCGCGGGTTTCCAGATAATCTTCTAGTTCATCGGCATCCATGATGCTGATCACCGGGAATTCCATCCTTTTCGAGAATGAAGTACTCCTTATTGACTTTGACTCGGCACACGACCTGGCCGAGGTTGATCAGTGCTTTGGTGAGTGGTAAACGATGTAGCATGGTAGTAGCTTTCTCTTTCAAGGAAGATGTCCTCCTCGAGCCAGATTGATTAACCTTAATCAATGTCAATTGTCTCAGACCGATCAGCGCTGTCGTAAGAGAGGGATCCATTGGTGCCCAAGGTACCCAAGACTCCCGACGGCACAATTGAGGTCTTCACGCTACCGGGCTTTCAAATAAAATATGGCATGAAACCGGCCCGTCACCGCAGTGCGTAGCCGTATCCGAAATGCAAACAACAGAGCGAGAACGCCAAAGGCAGAAAAAGTCGAAAAGCAAAAAATGAAGGAACAACAGGAAGCCTAAAGTTGGTTAATTTATTGGTGTGGAGGCGGCGGGAGTCGAACCCGCGTCCGAAAATACTCAGCGAGAAAAATCTACGTGTGTATCCGGTTCCTCGTTTTTTCGCAGCCCAGCATTAAGAACCAGCAAGACTACTGGACTACTAGTCCAGTGAATTCACCAACCACCTTTGGACGAGAGTGATCGGCTAGCCTATTAGTCGACGCTCCACATTCACCGCACAGGCATCAGCAAAGGGAACGGCTGCTTATTTTATTAAGCAGCTAACGCTAATTCGTGATCAGCAGTTAAGTTTAGTTCCATTTTTTTACGAGGAAATGGTCCTCGACACGCATCTTCGGCCCTGTATTCCCGTCGAAGCCGTTTCGCCCCCACACGAAATCAACGGCAGTCGTGAGGTACGACGTGAGTTATTATAGGGAGGGCTGTCAGGAGCTGTCAAGATCATGAGCAAAAGAAACAACATGTGAACTGACGCAGAGTTCCCTCTCGAATTCCGATCAAAGAAACTCAATTAAGTTCGAGCCGCAGCAAGACTAGGGTTGAGGGTTATTGCGAGGGTGCCATCTAAGAAGCTATTCATACCTCAATCACCAAGACTGAAAATGCGAGTCGCGTTTTCAACCTTGAGCTCTTAAACCGGATACTGTTTCCAAAGGAAAAGGTAGCCGAGATGGAAGAGAGGGAGGAAAAGGGGAAAAATAGCTAAAGAAAATCCGCCAGGTGTCCGTTGGATATAAACAGGTACGATGAACAAGGGTGATCAGCTGATTGCCTTTAGTCAGATGAAAGCTTCCAAAGAGCCTCAAATGGGCGTGGCAACAGGTAATTTGGAGTTGACAACCTCGAGTAACTCAAAGATAATTTCTTCATTTTGCTGAAAAGAGAATTTG
>QHZP01000381.1:0-431 GCA_003224715.1 Acidobacteriota bacterium
TACATTTTTATCTTAGCCATGAGGGTTCCTTTCAAGGATGTCAAGGGCAGGATCGAATATTTCCAGAGCCGCCATAATGCTTTGCCATTGTAGCATCATGCGATTATAATTTTTTCGTTTTCAGTGGATCCCGCTCGGCTGAACTCTTGATGTTCCGGGTCCAGGGTAGCCACGATCAGCGTGTATCCTGCGGTGGTCGTGGGCAATTCGCGAAGAAAAATCCCACGGCCAATTCAAGGGACAGCGGTCCCACAAGGAATTGACCGCGGCGACCAAGACAACGAAAACAAAATTCTCGTTTCGATCCACAAACGGAGTAATCACGGTACCTGTTGGGAGCAAGAGATGTCCTTTAGAAATACCAAAATTGTGGCCACTTTAGGGCCTGCCAGTTCCTCGCCCGAAGTGGTCCGGAGTATGGTAGAAGCTGG
>QHZP01000381.1:500-5205 GCA_003224715.1 Acidobacteriota bacterium
AAAGCCATTGGCGATCCTGCAGGACTTGGGTGGTCCCAAGTTGCGAATTGGTGATATCCCACAAGGATCTGTGCGGCTTGAACCGGGCAGTGACGTGAAGCTTTCGGTTGGGGCGGATGATGGCAAGATGAATCAATTGCCCATTCCTTCCTGTCCCTGGCTTCCCCGCGAAGTTAAGGAAGGACAAAGAATTCTTCTGGATGACGGATCCATCCAACTTCGCGTCAAACGCATTGAAGCTGATGGAGTCATTTGTTCAGTCGTGGTAGGAGGGACTGTCTCTTCTCATAAAGGAATTAATTTGCCCGACACGACTCTCCGAGAGCTAAAGATTCCCACTGACAAAGACCAGATAGATCTCGCCTTTGGGATTCAGGAAGGGGTCGATTTTGTGGCTCTTTCCTTTGTCCGAACAGCCGACGATGTCCGAACCTTAAAGGAATTGATCCACCGGACAGGCGCTAAGGCCCGGGTAATCGCTAAAATTGAAAAGCGCGAGGCCCTGACCCAGATCGAAGGGATCGTCGAGGAGGCGGATGGGGTGATGGTGGCGAGAGGGGATTTGGGCGTGGAGACCGATCTCGAGACAGTCACACTGCAGCAGAAAGAGATTATCGCCCTGTGCAATCGCCGCGGCAAAGTGGTTATCACAGCCACACAAATGCTGCAATCAATGATTGAGAACCCCACGCCAACGCGTGCCGAAGTTTCCGACGTAACCAATGCCATTTTGGACGGTACCGACGCGGTCATGCTTAGCGGAGAAACAGCTGTAGGCAAGTATCCTGTTAAAGCGGTACAAGTCATGGCCAATATCGCCAACAAGACCGAACAGGTCTTCGACACCGACCGGTTTTTGCATCGACGACAGCTCAGTGAAGCCTCAATGTCTGCCGCCGTGGCTCACGCCGCCTGTCTCTTGGCCAAGGAACTTTGTGCCTCAGCCATCATCGCCAATACTGAGTCCGGGCATACAGCCCTGATGGTGTCTCGTTATCGGCCGCACCCTCCGATACTGGGGATGAGCCGTCATGAGACCACGGTCCGCCAACTGACCCTGGTGTGGGGGGTCTATCCTTTCTTGATTGACAATGTTTCCGGTACCGACGAGCTGCTGGACAGGGCGATAGAGATGACCCGGCGTTCTAATTTGGCGCGCGAGGGGGATCATGTTGTCATTACGGCTGGGGTTCCGGTAGGGCAATCCGGAACCACGAATTTGATCAAGACCGCAGTGCTTTAGCACAGAGGACAAGGGGTAGGGACCGCCAGGACGCCAAGGGCGACAATAAATACGAAGGGCCGAAAGTAATCACTTTTGGCTTTAGTGCAGCAGCTCATGATTTCAATCAACGCAGCCCTTCCTGCTTCAAGCACTCGCATCGCCATCATTGGTGCCGGAGCCGTAGGATCCACTATTGCCTACGCAACCATGCTCAATGGGTTGGCACATGAAATAGTGCTTTCTGATGTGGTGGCTCGCAAAGCGGAAGCAGAAGCGAAAGACCTCATGCATGGGTCGATGTTTGTTCGGTCGGTCAATATAGCTGCGGGTTCGCTTTCGGATTGCAAGGGATCGGCCATTGTTGTCATTACGGCCGGTGCCAAACAGAAGGTGGGGCAGACCCGCCTCGAACTGGCCGCAGCCAACACGAATCTCTTTCGCGAACTGATTCCCGGTATATTGGACGCGGCCCCCGAGGCCTTGATTCTGGTTGTCTCCAACCCGGTAGACGTCCTCACGTATGTCGCTGCGAAGCTTTCGGCTAGGCCTCAGCGCGTGCTCGGATCAGGAACCGTTCTTGATACATCCCGCTTTCGATCGCTGCTGGCCCGCAGATTGAATGTGGCGGTCAGCAACGTTCATGCTTACATCGTAGGGGAGCACGGGGACAGTGAAGTCCCTCTCTGGTCCAGCGCCCAGGTGGCCAATGTGCCGCTGCGGTCCTTCTCCTCCCCGAGCTGCTTACCCTTGACGGAGCGGGATCGGCGTGAAATTTTCCATGACGTGCGAGATGCCGCGGCCCAGGTCATCGCGGCCAAAGGGGCCACCAACTGGGCGGTGGGCCTGGCGGTGGTGCGAATTCTGGAAGCCATTCTTCGCGATGAGCAATCCATTCTTACGGTGAGCAGCTTGCTGTCTGGTTATCATGGCATTGAGAATGTTTGTATTTCGGTTCCTTCTCTTGTTGGCAGAACTGGCGTCGGCGCAACCCTTCCACTTCCATACACTGAAGAGGAATTGGCCGCGCTCAAACGTTCCGCCGAGCTTTTGCGAGGGGTTTTAACGCAGTTGGGTTTCTAGTATCATTCAGATCAGGAGAGCAATTGTCGCCTCTGAATCCCTATCACCCAAATCAGGTACCAGGGAGGCGATCCCCCTCACCCCCGTCCCCTCTCCCGCGATGGGGCGAGGGGAGAGCAAACTCTAAGTTATAACTCCCTCTCCGCCGGGGCGAGGGAGTTTAATGTTTATTTCCCCACGCCTTTTGGGGTGGCTCTTCTGTCCTCCCGTGGAAGGGGTTAATTTTTATTGGTCGAATATGTTGTCATCATCAATTAAGATTTAAAAAAGGAGAAAAACATGATTCACAGAATCGGGATCAATGGCTTTGGCCGCATTGGGCGGCAGGTGCTGCGAGCCATTAAGGAACGGCATGCTCAGAGTGTGGAGGTGGTTGCTATCAACGACCTCTTTGACGCTGCCACCAACGGGCATTTATTTAGGTATGATTCAACCTACGGCCCCTATCGTGGGACGGTCGAAGTGCAGGAGGGGCATCTGGTGGTGGATGGAAAAAAAATTGCAGTTACCGCGGAAAGGGATCCCGGCGGCATCAAGTGGAAAGAGATGGGTGTTGAGCTGGTAATTGAATCAACCGGTCTCTTTACCGATGCCACCAAGGCTAAAGCGCACATCAGCTCTGGAGGAGCCAAGAAGGTGATTATTTCTGCGCCGGCCAAGAACGAGGACATCACCATTGTATTGGGGGTCAACGCTGATAAGTATGACCTGACCAGGCATCATATTGTTTCCAATGCCTCCTGCACCACCAATGGCCTGGCTCCTGTGGCCAAGGTACTCAATGACAAGTTCGGCATTCAAAAAGGTCTCCTCACCACTGTCCATGCCTATACCAACACGCAACGCCTGCAGGACCTCGCCGCCAAGGATATGCGCGATGCGCGGGCAGCCCCGCAAAACATCGTTCCCTCCGAAACTGGAGCCGCTCGAGCCGTAGGCCTGGTGATACCGGAATTAAAAGGCAGGTTCGGTGGCATGGCTTTCCGTGTCCCTACTCCTACTGTGTCGGTGATTGATTTTACCGCTACGCTGGATAAGGAAGCTAGCAAGGAAGGGATTTGCGAGGCTATGGTGGAATATGCTCGAGGACCCATGAAAGGGATACTGGCGGTGACCGATGAACCGCTGGTCTCCAGCGATCTCAAGGGCAGCACGTACTCCTCGATCTACAGTGCCCTCGACACGCTCGTCTTAGGCAACATGGTAAAAGTGGTGGCCTGGTACGACAACGAATGGGGATACGCCTGCCGAACCGCCGACCTGGCCGCCATGATAGCCAGTAAACTCTAGCGAGCACCTTCAAGCCGGGGCAAACTCGCTCGTCTGGATGTAGCGAGCAACCTAAGCCGGCCGAGGAGTGCGGTTCTGTTGGCAGTTGACCCCTCACCCGGCCTGCGGCCACCCTCCCCCCACGGGAGAGGGGCTGGGGGTGAGGGGAGCTTGGGTCTTGGCACTAATTTGGCCTAACTGTGAACTTTGTTACCGCCGAGTAAACCCCAGATTGAAAAAAAAGTACAGAATCCGAATAGGAGGAAAGCCGATGTTAACCAAACCCTATGTTTTATTGTTGGCGTTACTTAATCTGCTGGCAGCCTTTCCAGCCGGTTCGAATACGGCTTCTCCGAAGTACACACCTGCGATTCCCCTGGAAACCAAGGAAGTGTTCTACCCGATCAATTCAGTTGCTATGGGTACGGTTGTCCTGCTAGTGGATGTTGATGAAGACGGGCGGGTTTCTGAGGTGAAAGTATTGAAATCTGTTGTTTCGCTGGATGAGCCTTCCATACGCTCTGCCAAGCAATGGAAATTTGAACCCGCCCAGATTGATGGGCATCGTGTACGTTCAAAGTCGACTATTTGTTTTGTTTACGATCGTGGTCTGACAACTCCTTTGCGGAGGATCACTCGGGGTACCGGGACTTTGGGTAGCGGGACTTTGAAGTAACATTCTGCTTTCCAGCTACCCGGGTGTTTGCAACGTCCGGCAGCGCAGGCGACCTCAACAGATTATTAGGAAATTACGTGGGCGTGGCCTTTTGCCACAAAGCAACTATGCATGGGTTATGTGAAATCTTAGAGTCGAGGAGGGTTAAACGGGTATGAGGCAATCTATCAAACAATTACTTCCTATCACGTGGGTGTTTGTTCTCTCCCTAAGTGGTTTGAGCCAGGCAACCGGTTTAGAAAAGCCTTCCGGGGCCGATGCCAAAGCACTTGAAGTAGCTGACAGACTTTTGCAAGCTCTAGGCGGAAGGGAGAATTGGGAGAAAGCACGCTATTTCCGTTTCGATTTTGTGGTCGAGCAGAACGGCAAAGAGGTGGGCAATTTCAAACATCTGTGGGACCGTTACACAGGACGATATCGGGTGGAGGGTACAAACGAAAAAGGGCAAAAATACG
>QHZP01000381.1:5241-9298 GCA_003224715.1 Acidobacteriota bacterium
GGCTTTGAGCGATTTACCAATGACTCTTATTGGCTGCTAATGCCTTATAAATGGAAAGATCCCGGAGTTCATCTAAAGTACGAAGGAACTTCCAAGGGCGATCAGGGTCAAGTTTGGGACAAAGTGTTGCTGACCTTTGAGAATGTGGGTCTGACGCCCAAAGACAGGTACTGGGCTTTTGTCAATCAAAAGACCGGATTGATGGATAAGTGGGAGTTTATCCTTCAGGGAGGGAAAGGCCCGGCGAGTACCTTTGATTGGCTCAATTGGCAGCCATACAGCGGCATTATGCTCTCGACGGAAATGAAAATGAAAAAGAAGCCCATGCGAATTCTGTTCAAGAACCTGGCCGTCTCCAGTTCAACCGACGAAAAACCGTTCACTTCACTGGAAGCCAACTTGTAGCCAATTCTCGGAGCATTCACTCAGGTCGTGTGAAGAGATTTTGGTTGTCACCCGTAGTGATGGAGGGGGGAAAAGATGTGGGTATTGCCAAACCTGCCCTCCGCGAGCAGCGTACCCCCTCACCCACCCCCTCACCCCCTGCCCCTTCTCCCCCGATTGGGGGCGAGGGGAGAGTATTTCTTTTTTTTGATAACTGCCCTCTCCCAAGGGAAGAGGGCGCCCGGAAGGAGTCTCATCATGCAAGCGCATCGTTTGGAAGCATTCTTTTCAAATTTTCGACGGATCCTCGCGACCGCAGTAGGATCTTTAGGCCTTTGGGCGACGCTCAATGGCCCCTTGTTAGCTGATGACGTGCTCCATATCAGCCCAGCTCAATCTGACCGCCCAACTTTAAGCGTCCTGGGCGTGAAGCTGCCCATCACTGGCGATGACAACTTGAATGCCGCGGTGACAGTCAAGTATCGCCTTTCAGGCAGCCACACGAGTTGGGCGCAAGCGCGCGCAGCGCTCCCTTTGTTCCGCGTTCATCCGGAGGTTGTTACCCAAGAGGTGGTGACCCCCAATTTCGCCGGCAGCATTTTCGACCTTCGGGCGAACACGGCATATGACATTCAGCTGACCATCTCTGATCCTGATGGGATCGTGGATCAGAACAATGTCAACCTGGGGACACAGACGGTCCTGACACTCACGGGGATGGCAACCCGAGCCGTTCCTGGCGACCCGGTCACGCCCTCAATCATCCATGTGAACAGCGCGGCGCAATTGACCAGCGCCCTCAGCGCGGCGCAGCCTGGCGACATCATTACACTGGCGGCTGGCACTTACACGGGAAGCTGGCAAATTACTGCCAGTGGTACAGCCCAGAACCCGATCGTGATCCGCGGAGCAAACAGTTTCGTCAATGGCACCTATAATGACGTCACGATTCTGGACGGCAGAAACTGCCAAAGGTGTAATGTGCTGGAAGTTTACGGCAGCTATGTCCATGTCGAGTTCCTGACGATCCAAAATGCGGTCCGCGCCATGCGGACCTTTAATGCGACAACTGCCAACGTGTTCCGGCGCCTCCATTTCCGGAATACCGATTATGGCCTTATGGGTTCCAACTCTAATGTGGCGGTGCAGACCGATTTCTATATCGCCGACAACATTATGGAGGGAAGAATCGCCTGGCCCAAGACATGCCTCACCGATAGGACTTGTCGATTGTCGAGCGTCGATGGCATCGGCATTTACGGTCACGGGCACGTTGTGGCGCATAACCGCCTCTCAGGCTATGGCGATGCGATAGCGAACTGGCTGCTAGGTGCTCGGGCGAACGACTTTTACGGCAACGACGTCCTTTGGACCTACGACGATAGTTCCGAGATGGATGGATCGGAAGGCAATGTCCGCTATTTTCGAAACCGGCTTACCAATCTCTGGGAGGGGCCAAGCTTGCAGCCCGTCAATGGCGGCCCGCTTTACATCTTCCGAAACGTCGTGGTGAATGTACAAAATGAGCAACTGAAGATGCATCCGAACGGCTCAAACGCGCCCAGCGGCATGCTTGCTTTCAACAACACGTTTGTCTCAGCCGGCAAGGCCTGGAACAACCAAACCAGTGCGACGTGCCACGACTTCGTGATCGAGAATAACCTTTTTGTCGGACCTTCACCCCAATCCGACAGAGAAGTGGATGTTACCTGCAACCAAGATCACTGGACGCTCGATTACGACAGCTATAACACCGACGGGAAATTCTCGTTCGTGCTCGGCGGTGTTTACACCACCTTTGACAACTTCGTCAACCTGCAGGCCGGCAGCCCCTTGGAGCACAACGGACAGCTTCTCACGGCCGCATGCGCGAACGGCAGCGTATTCGCGAATTGTCTGATACCTCCCGCCGATTCCAAGACCTTCATGCAGCCGCAAGACGTCACACCCGCCGCCGGTTCAGGAGCGCTTGACAGGGCGCTACTCCTGCCCAACGTGAATGACCAGTTCAAAGGTATCGGACCGGATGCAGGGGCGGTTGAGGTCGGCTGTGTGCAACCCATCTATGGTCCGCGTCCGGTGGGCATTGACGAGAATAAGGTTTTTGGCTGCAACGGCTATCAGTAAAGGGAGCCCCAGGTGTTAAGGTGAGAACGTAGGAGGTGCGCTCCGCCCGGCGCCGCCAACTCCCGTGCTGCGCTCTGCTCATTCCCAATTCTTGACTTAATACCTCTGGGGAAACGAGGTGGCCCGAGTAGGGCTCCGGCGGAGGGAAGCGGCGTCAAGCCGCGTCGGCGCATTCCTGCTCTTCACACATGAACCTCGCCATAGGCCAACTCCCCAGACTCTTCCCGGTACATTAGCATCATGTAAAGCATCCATCCGTAGAACAGCAGAATGGCTATCACTACCGTCCACCCAGGGACGTATCCGATGGCCGCATTGTGAAATAGCTCACCCGTGGAGTGAACGAAGGCAGAAACACCCACCGCAGGCTGTAGAGCGCTTGTGGTCGTCTTGAGCAGCCAGGCGAGCAAGAGAATGAGAAATAACCAACAGTAGTTCCGGCGCAGCCTCCGGGCCATGGCATGGCTACGCGTAATGGTAAAACATGGAAGGCGCAGGTCCTCGCTAAGCTGCTTCATCCAATGGGTTGGGTCTGTCATCTCCCCCGGTGCGAACAGGCGAGCATAATAATTGCGTTCGAGCAGGCGCACGCGGCTGCGGTAGACGTGAAAGAAGCGATAGCGGCGCGACTCAATAACCAGTAACAGGAACGCCAGAAGCATCGCAAACAATAGCACGCCGTGGTGGGCGTTAGGCGTCGACAAAGATACCGACAGCATTACGGCGCTTCCGGCAATGGCCCAGTTGGTGGTCCGATCGAGCCGGTCACGCCAACTGATCATGCGCGCCATCTCGCCTCGGTAGTAATGCGAGAGCGCGTTGGTCAATTCCGAGGAGTTCGTCGGAAAGGTCTGGGTGGCGAGCTTTGATAGCAGTTCAGCATTATTGGTGATCTCTCTTTGAGTGACCATGAAGAACCTCACGTCTCGGAGTGCGTGGTCTAATTAATATGCATTATTTCACAATACTGGCTAATGATGAATAGTCCATTTCTCAGATAAGTTATCATGGAACGATGCCGAATGTTCCGAGTGACTTGAATTCGATTTTACTCTTAGGAGCGACCTCATTTGCCTTGTTGTCCATATCTTCGGGCATTCCAACTTATCAAGTCTTCCGGGCCAGCGGAAAAATTGAAGTCGATGGTGTGCCCGAGGAGAAGGCTTGGAAAAAGGCGGCCTTAATCTCGAACTTTAAGCTGCCGTGGGAGCAGGAGAAACCGCAACCCACCGAGGCCCGTTTCCTTTGGGACTCTGATTTTCTTTATGGAGCTTTTCGCGTCTGGGACCGGGAGATTGTCACCTGGACGGCCCCACACCATCAGGGTAAGATAGCGGTGACAGACCATGACAGGGTGGAGGTTTTCTTTGCCTTGGAAGAATCCTTAGAAAACTACTACTGCTTGGAAATAGATCCCCAGGGCCTGGTTTTTGACTACCAGGCCCATTACCATCGGAACGTCGACCCATCCTGGCACCTCAACGGTCTCAAGGTTGCCAGCCAGATCCTGTCTGATGGATACGTGGTGGAGTTGGCAGTGCCTTTA
>QHZP01000338.1 GCA_003224715.1 Acidobacteriota bacterium
TGCGCATCGAACATCGCGGCGGCCACACCGCCTACGTGAATTCCCTGGCTTTCAAGATGGCCGGAGTGTCTGAAACAACTCCGGACCCCGTAGGGGGACGCTTTGACCGCGATCCCTCCACCGGCCGGCTCAATGGCCGAATCAGTGAGAACGCCCGGCAGGTGATCGAAAAGCTCATTCCTTTCACTTATAGCCGGGACGACTACCGTGAAGCAGTCAAACTGATTTCCCGCCTCATGTCTCGGGCCGGTATAACTTCGGTCCATGATGCCCAGGGAAGTCCCGAAGACCTGCGAGCCTATCAGGATGCTCACGCAGCGGGCGACTTGTCGGTGCGTGTTTACTGCTTGATTGACCATTCGCATATCGACCGCCTGCTTGAGGCTGGAGTCCGCACTGGGCTGGGCAACGAGTGGGTCCGAGTGGGCGCAATGAAGATGACTTGCGATGGATCCATTTCAGAACGTACCGCCAGGCTCTCCGAAGCTTATGTCGGGCGCCCGAAGGATTACGGTATCCTGGTGATGACTGAGGAAGAGCTTTACACTCGTGGCCGCAAGGCGCACGAGGCCGGGTGGCAGATCGGTGTTCATGCCAATGGAGACGTAGCGATTGATATCGTGCTCCGTGTCTACGAACGTCTCCAGCGGGAGCTCCCCAGGCGTGATCCCCGTTTTAGAGTGGAGCACTGCACCGTCGTGAATGACTCGCTGATTCAACGAATTCGCGCCCTGGGTGCTATTCCGACTCCCTTCTCAACTTATGTCTATTACCACGGAGAGAAAATGCGGAACTATGGCCCGGAGCGCTTGAATCGAATGTTTGCCGTGCGTAGCTTTCTGGACGAGGGCATCCGGGTGACTCAAGCCTCCGACTATCCACCCGGCCCATTTGAACCCATGATGGCCCTCAGATCGGAGGTGACTCGGACGGATCTGAAGGGAAATGTCTGGGGTCCTCGCCAGCGAGTCACAGTGGAGGAAGCCATTCGAGTCGGGACACTTCATGGAGCCTACGCCTCTTTTGAAGAAAGTCTCAAAGGATCGATTGAACCCGGAAAGCTGGCTGACTTGGTGGTTCTCAGTCGCGACCCCTTGAAAGAGGAACCCCTTTCGTTGATCAATATCCCGGTGCAACGCACCATGGTGGGTGGACGGTGGGTGTTTGAGGGGTAAGGGATCTCTCTCACTCGAAATGGGCCTTCAAAAGTCCCCTCTTGGGAGGAGAGGTGTGAAAAGATTGAGGGAGCGCCTGGAACATGTCCCCCCTCGAACGAGGGGGGACTTCAGGGGGGTCACCGGAAATCCCCACCAAGTCTTGATTTAACAGTGGCTACCCCCCCTCAAGTCCACCCTCAAGTCCCCCCTTGGCCAAGGGGGACGAGTCCGAGAACAAGGAGCCTCAGCAAGAGCTCATGAATTCTTTCACACCTTCAGGGGCAGAAAGGTTTATCCCTTCAGGGGTGGGGTCCGATTCGGAGTGGGCTGGACACGAACTTGTGATCCTTGCTTAGCTCTTCGATGGCTCGCAAAGAAATCATTCCCTACGCGTGCTATTCCTTTTGAGGCCTATGCCGAAACCAACAAAAAGAAGACAACCAGTCCTAGCTGTTGCCCTCTTTCTTTTGATCTCTCTACAGTCCAATAGCCAGCCGGAGTCAGGCAAAACCTCTCAGCCAGCCAAAATCAACCGGACCACACTTTCCAACGGCACCATTCTCCTGAATGAGAAACCTTTCCCCATGGTTCTGGATGCGGGCACCGATACATTTACACCCCAGGATTACAACATTGTCATGGGCAATAAGGATGGCTTTGGCGCCAACACCTGGTGGCTGCAGTACGCCATGCGGCATATGAAATCGGAGACAGAAGGAGATTTTTCCGGATTGGCGCGCGCCCTGGATTTTTTTGAAGAAACAGGAATGTTGGTCAATCTTTATTTACGAGCGGAATACCGGGACCTCCCTGACTGGTTCTACCAAAGAAACAGCGATTACCAGATGTTGGACCCTCAAGGGAAACCGGTGGGAAGACAGATCTGTCTACAGCACGAGGGGTTTCGCCGTTTGATCGATCAGTATCTTCGCCGGGCCGTGGCTGCGGCCAGAGACAAGAAAAGCCTCCTGATGTATTCTGTCTACGACGAGTTTTGCATTCGCGGCTGGGGCTGCTTCTGCCATCGTTGCATAGCGGCATACCGAGACTATTTGAAGGGAAAATACAAAGAGCTCGGCAAGCTGAACCAAGCCTGGAACGCCACATATGACTCTTGGAACCAGATCGATGCCCCACGCACGCAGACATTCGACCGGAACTACGGCGACTGGCAACACTATCGACTGAAGGTGCTGCATGATTTTGGGATGCTGTATTACAAAGCCGTCAAAGAGACTGATCCCGATCATTTGGTTTGGATCGATATCAATATGGATCTGTATGATTACACCTGGCAGCGTCTTTGTGTTTGGTGGAAGCTGACCGATATTTTTGATACTTTCAATCTCGGACCGGATGCCACGGCTGAAGGGGCTCCCATCCGCACCGCCATGAACCGAGCCATCCGCGACAATTATGGGAAAGCGGCGACCTGGCACCGCGGAATCTTTTCCAATGAGTTCATGGCTAAACCTGACATTTACTCTCTTCTGTTCGAATCCAATCATGGCGGCCTGGTCTGGTGGTATTCCTTTTGGGACGTGCTGAGGACTGATAGGGCCTGGGGCGCCGGCGACGAAGCTGAAACTGCTGTTCAAGCTAATTGGTTTGCTGCCAGAGAACTCAATCACCTTGTGCAGTATCTCGGAGATCTCTATGTGTACTCCAAGCCAGTACGGGGAGAAGTGGGGGCCTTTGTCAGCGGCCTGACAGACATGATGCGCAGCGTTACCGACAAACAGGTGCTGCAGATCGAAGAGCCGCGTAATCTCGGCGGTCTGTGTCAGATTCTGCGAGACTTGAATATTCCTTATGAAGCTTTCGGCGAAGACCAGCTCAAAAATCTTCGCCTGTTTAAAGTGATTCTTCTGGGCCAGTTCTCCATGTGCGCTGATGAGGCCACGGCCGCGGCTTTCCGAGATTACGTTTACAACGGGGGAACGCTGGTTGTGACTAACTACGCTCTTAGCGCCGACGCCAACGGTCGCCAAATCACCAATCCTGGTTTTGGTCTGGATGAAGTCTGGGGAAGCTCGGGTGGAGCTAACGACCAGACTGAGGAAGGTCGAATCCTGATCGGAGACGATGTCCCCTTTGAGGGAAGACAGAGGGATGCCCTTCCCGGTCAGCGCCGCTCCAGACACGCCAAAGGACACCCTCCTGCGCCCCCCTTGGTAGGCGGGATTCTCAAAGCCCTGGAGATGCCTACACTGGGCGGAGTGGCGCGGCGAAAAATCCGAACAGCTCAAGTCATCGCCAGGCATTCAGATGGGACGCCAGCGATTACGTGGAACCGATACGGAAAGGGTCAGGTCCTTTTCATCGGGACCAATGCCGGAGAAGTCTACAATACAGGCCAGTTTTTGGCGATGGGCAAATATCGCAATGATCACCTGAAAACCCGGCTTACTGTTGAGGAATACCGGAAATTGGTAGAACGCTACCAGGGTTGGCAGAATTACGCGCTTTTGCTACGTGAAGTGTTGAACCTGAGCGGGGTTCAAAGTCCGGTTGTCTTGAGTGCGCCCAATGAGAGTGACCTTCTTGGGAAAGCTCGCGCCAACCTGCAGGAACAGAGAGCTTCCGGGAGTGGTCCTGTAAATCACTTCCTGGTCATCACCCTTGAGCCCATTTACAACCCCGTTGCAGAGATCCAAAAGCGGCCAGACGAGATTGTGAAGCCTGAACGGCGCGTGCTGAAAAATCTGACGATTCGGGCCAAAATACCTGAATCTGAAAAAGTCACAGCAGTCTACCACATTCCTCCTATCGGGTATCAGATGGGGAAAATCGACGCCGTGCCTGAGAAGGTTCCATTCAAAAGCATCGAAGGGGAACTTCAAATCATCCTTCCCGAGGTCTCTGAAGTTGCCTGTCTGCTGGTTGCCCGCGATGCTCGGCCACTGGTTGGAGTGAAGAGTGAGCAGATCAGCGCCCAAGAGGATAGGCCCACCCGTATCCTGGTAACCGTCGACAATGCGACCAGTGAAGAGATTGCCGGGGAGATTACTTTTTCGCCTGGGTTTCGTGCAACGCCTGTCGGAGCCGAAACTTCTCGTTTCAGCCGATTACAGCCGGGCGAGAGTGTGAGTGCTGAGTTTGATGTGACTGCTCCGCCGCCCATTGAGAAGAACCGTACCTTCCAAGCCATCGTTCCTTATGAGCGGAGAGATGGACGAGCGGGAAGTGCCCAATCCTATCCGGTCACCAGTCGGACCGACGAGCGCATCGCCTGGAGCTGGGTCAAACGAGTGGAAGCCGATATGGCTGGTGCGGCGACTCCACCGACGCCTTGGGGAAACCTTTACGAGGAGGCTTTGCAGAAGCGGGAATTTGTTTATGCAGCATACAATAGCGGAGCTTATGCGGATACCATTCGATTGGCCAAAGAGCATGCGCAGCTTTGTAAGCAGATCAAGGAGCAAAGGACGCAGCGAACTGCGATTCCCAAACCTGACTGAAATTTATGAGTCAAGCCCAAAGAGCCGCCAGGTAATAGTCTGCTTAACGCCCGAAGGGACAGGCTGGGAGGGGTAGGCGCCTTTCTACAAAGATGCCGCCTCTACGAGGCTCCCTTCGCTCCAAGCGGCACAGGCCTCCATTTCAGGAAATAACCCACAAATTTGTTGCACGCCCCTCGAAGCTAATCACCGGCCGATGATATGATACATCGTTTGATACTCTGTCTGGCTTGTGCTTCGACCCTCGCCTTTGCACAACCCAAACCTCTTCCAGTACTCATCGATGGCAAACTGACCGACTCTGTCTGGCAGCAGATGCCCGCCGCAAGGTTGGCGCCGGCCGAAGCGGGAATACCAACTGATCTGGGCGGGGAGGTCCGCACAGCGGTC
>QHZP01000339.1 GCA_003224715.1 Acidobacteriota bacterium
AACCTCCCTCGAAAAAGTAGACACTTCTATCTAACAACAGGAGGTGTCTATGGGAAGAGCGGGTCCTAAGAAAGTGCACCGCTCCAACGGGGAGGCCAAGTTCTAGTTGGACCCCCTGGATCGAGTTGGCTCAGAACTACGCTTGACGGATCGTCAGCTGGACTCAGCACTTCACTGATCCGTGAACACAAAGATGAAATCCGCGCAGCGTGGAAAGTCCATTTCGAAAGCTGAAGTCACCAACATTTCGCGGCACGGCTTTTGGCTTCTCCTGGAGAGACGAGAGGTGTTTCTACCCTTTGAGCAATTTCCCTGGTTCCGCGACGTTTCGACCGGGCAGTTGCTGAACGTTCAGCTGCTAAACCCCCGTCACTTGTATTGGCCAGAGCTTGACGTGGATCTGGCAGTAGAATCCATCGAGCATCCAGACCACTATCCATTGATCAGTAAGCAGAGGCCCAACCCGGGCATCCAGCCGACCCGCCGCCAAAAGCAGCGGCAGGCGGCTGATGCCTGAGTCGTTAGACGCAAGGAAATTTCATGAAAAAGAAGACTCGCAATTCTCCAAACAGAATCAGCCCCGCCAGAGTGCCGGATTCCCCTTGGTTGCATGACGATCCTGATGCGATTCCATTTCTTATACCGAAGAGGAATTGGACAAGCTGGTGGGAAGGGTTCATCGCTGGGAATCGTGATTTTCCAGCTTGGATAGACCTTCTCCAGAAGGTCGGTTTCAATGAGGCCAAGCAAATTCTAAGGGGCAGGTTTATCAATAAAGACCGCAATATTAATAGAGAACGAATACACTGAACTGCCTACCGGGAGATGAACCTCGCGGGTGTTGGGCCCTCCAGCATGAAAGCTGCATAAACGGT
Source organism: Acidobacteriota bacterium (assembly GCA_003224715.1). Lineage (GTDB taxonomy): Bacteria > Acidobacteriota > Terriglobia > Versatilivoradales > Versatilivoraceae > QHZQ01. Next base: position 876 of record QHZP01000339.1, read on the forward strand.
ACCGCGGATCAATGAACGACCTGCATTCATATTCAGCTTACTATCTCGAAAGGCTGAAAGGCTCTGATTGGAACATGCTTACCATCGTTTAATCGAGGCCGACGACGCGATCGTGCCCATCTTGATCAAGGCTTACCGGACTGAAGCGGACCCGGCTGTTCGCGCAACCCTGGTAGAGATCATTTGGCAGCATCGAGTCCCTGAAACGATCTCATTCCTGTCCGAGGCACTCGATGACAATCACCCAGAGGTGTGGAAGAATGCTGTAGACGGATTTGTTACGCTTGGCAGTGCTTCAGCAATTCACATGCTGGAATCAGCCAAGCAGCGCATGCAAACTGATAATCAGGCTAACTCTGTCCGCATAGACTGGATTGATGGGGCAATTCAGCAAATCCGCACAGGGTCATTTGCTTAATAATCCACCTATGGCCCAATTATTAGGCGTTATACGCGGGGAAACGGTAATTTTGCTCTCGTCTTCTCAACTCACGCCCCTCACCAGGGAGCCTTCTCAAGGCTCCCATGCTCTCCCCGCCTGTTGCGGGGAGAGGGAGAAAACTGGGAATGGGGCCGCAAACCCAGGGTTCCGCTGGCGCTCCACCCTGGGCTACTAATATTTCGCCCCTAGCGGGGCTTGGACAAAACACTCAGCCATCCTGACTCCTGCCCTCTGACTTCTTGTTGCAACCAGCGGTGTAGTAGCTTGCGGAGCCAGCTGCAACGGGTTTTCAAGTGAAAGCGCCTTGTGCCGGACGAATGGTAACTGACTGCTGTTGGAATTTCTGATGCAACCAGCCAAAATGAGCTGCTGCTTCCTTCTCCGAGCACTTTCAGCCGGAGATCACTCAGGAGAACTCGAAGAATAGAGATGACCCAATCGTATCAGCCTTGTGAGTAGAGAGGATTCGCCATGAGCAACCCTACGTCATCCCACGGTTTTCAAACGTCCATTACCGCCACGCTGTCGGTAAGAAACTGGGCGCGAGCGATCGATTTCTATAAGGCAGCGTTCGGCGCGACCGAACTGTACCGCGTTGACGGCGGCGGTGTCGGTCAGCTCGCGGTGTCCGGTGCAGATTTCTGGGTCGCCGAAGAATCCCCGCAGTACCTCAACTTCAGTCCCGAATCGCTGGGTGGATGCTCGGTTCGAATGCTGCTGATTGTGGAAGACCCCGCGGCGGTGTGCGCACGGGCCGTTGCAGCAGGTGCAACTGAGGTAGCGCCAGTTGCTGACGCCTATGGATGGCGTCTCGGGCGCATCGTCGATCCCTCCGGACACCACTGGGAGATCGGCAGACCGTTAGGCTGAGAGAGTCGTCGTCCGCTACGCGCGGGCCTCAAGCACCGGCGCCTCGTACAACCCCAAGATTGGCCGACCACTCGTCCGGCTCGCGGCCGTCCTCGGGACGAACAGCCACAGGTGTTCAATATCGGGACCCCTCATTCTTTCCATATCAGAAAGGGAGACTTAATCATGGAACGCAAGAGCTACCTGTACCAGCACTACACCTGGCCGGAACTGGGTGACGTCGCCAAGAAACAGCCAGTGGTGGTCCTTCCGATTGGCTCTGTCGAAGACCACGGACGGCATCTGCCACTCGACACCGACAATTTCATTATCTGGACCATCTGCGAATCGGCCGCCCAGAAGGCGGGTGGGGACATTTTGTTGTTGCCTCAAATCCCCTACGGCTTTGAAACTCACCATATGGATTTTCCCGGGACTATCGATATTGGGATGGAACACCTGCTGCACTTTGTCCTGGATATCACCAAAAGCGTGGCCCGGCATGGCTTCAAGCGAATCTTGATCGCCGATGGGCACGGCTCTAACATGCCCATCCTGGACCTGGTGGCGCGGCGCACGATTCTGGAAACCGACAGCCTCTGCGCTACCTTCATTTGGCCTTCCCTGGCCATTCAGGAGATCCGGAAGGTCCGGGAGTCGGAACGCGGCGGGATGGCCCATGCTTGCGAACTGGAGACCTCTGTTTATCTGCACCTTGACGGCAAGCGCGTCCAGATGGACAAGGCACGCAAAGAAATAGGACTCCCAGCTTCAGAATTTATCTGGCTCGACCTTCTGGACGGGTCCCCTGTCCATCTGATGGACCATTGGTCCCGATTCAGCCAGAGTGGTGTGGTGGGCGATCCGTCCCTGGCGACAGCCGAGAAAGGGCGTATTATTTTCGAAGCCGTGGTAGAAGCATTTCTACGGCTGGTGCGGGAATTTAAGAATCGACCACGCGGCCAACCAACCGATCATCATCCGTGACCCAGGCTTTCGACCGCTGGATCCAAGACTTGTATTTTCATTGGGCAGACCGTAGAATGAGCCAAAACATTGATTGGCTTAAAAAACGAGACGGGAGGACTATGACAGTTTCCAAATCCACAACCAAGAAAGGGAGTTCGCGGCGCGAATTTATCAGGCAATCAGCTCGAAAGGCGGCCGCGATGGGGGTGGCAGTGGCCACAGCAGGCTCCTGGAGCAGAGTCTTGGGCGCTAATGAACGCATTCGACTGGGTGTGATCGGCCCCGGGGTGCGCGGCCAAAGCGTGATGGAGCAATTCCAGAAGAATCCTGAGGTCGAAGTGGTAGCTCTGTGCGATGTGTACGAGGACAACTTGAAAAAGGCCCAGAACCTGGCGGGAGGAAAGGCCAAAGAGTTTAGTGATCACAGAAATTTGTTGGAGCAAAAAGATATCGACGCCGTATTGATTGCGACTCCAGATCATTGGCATGCCTCAATCGCCATTGACGCCTGCAATTCGGGCAAGGACGTCTATATCGAGAAACCGCTCACCTTCAGCATTGCCGAAGGAGAACAAATCATCAAAGCCGCCCGCCTGAATGATCGCATCATGCAAGTGGGCATGCAGCAGCGCAGCGGGGCCCACTACATCAAAGCCAAGGCCGAATATTTCGATACCCGGAAGCTCGGCAAGATCACCATCGCCCGAACCTGGTGGCACGGCAATTCTTACCATTTGCGCCGGGCTCCCTTCACGGAAAAGCCGGCCGGACTGAACTGGAAGAAATTCCTCGGCTCCCGTCCCTGGCGCGATTGGGACGTTCAACAATTCTGGAATTGGCGGGCCTACCTGGATTTCGGTGGCGGCCAAATTACAGATCTGTTCACCCATTGGATCGATGTCGTCCAGTGGTTCATGAATGAAGATCTGCCAAAGTCGGCTGTGGCGGCGGGTGGCGTCTATCATTACAAAGACGGCCGTACTGCCCCTGACACGATCCATGTCCTGCTGGAATATCCTTCTCAATGGACAGCGACTTTTGAGGCCACTCTGGCTCCCGGAGTCAAAGGAGCGGGCATCGAGTTCGTGGGGACCGAGGGAAGGTTGGAAATCACACGCAGCAGCTACACTTTCACCCCGTTGGAGGGTAAGCCGGTCAAGGAGGCGGGAGATCCCAATGATCAACTGACCGCCGATCATGTCAGGAATTTTCTAAACTGCCTGAAATCGCGGCAGCGACCCCATGGTGACGTCCTGGTGGGTCACCGTTCGGCCCTGGCCTCACATCTGGGAAACATCGCCTATCTGGAGAGACGGCGGATTGAATTAGATCCTATCAGAGAGGAAATTCTGCCAACGTAGGTTCGTGATACGTGGATCGTGATACGTGGGGGTCTGCGTCATCTTCCTTCACGCTTCACGTATCACGTATCACGATCCACGCAACGCATTCAGCGTCTTCTGCAGTGCTTCCATGAAGAAGTATTCGCCCCACATCACTGATTCATCCACACCCAGCTTTTTGTGATAGTGATACAGTCCATGCAGCAGGATTCCTTCCTGGCCCTTATGTCCTTCGCCCAGAAAATCCGTGGAAGCCAAAGTGTCCATGATTTCAAAAGCGATGTCACGATAGACCCGGGCCTTCTCTTTGGATGGCGTCGAGGCCGACAGGTTCCAAAGTCCGGAAGCCGCAATGGCTGCTGCGGAGCTGTCCCATAAGCGATCAGGACCTTCAGGCACATTAAAATCCCAGTAAGGAATTCTATTGCCAGGGACGTGTCGAATGTAATAATCAGCGCATCTTTCAGAGGTCTCCAGGAAAGAGGCATCGTGCGTGAATTGATAAGCCGTCTCAAATCCATAAAGCGCCCAGCAGAGCCCGCGGGACCAGCAGCTCTCCGGGCCCCAACCCTGGTGAGTACTGGCCCTCAAGAACTTTCCCGTGACGAGGTCGAACAAGCCCTCGTGAACGGTGCTGCCATCTTCATGGACCAGGTATCGCTGAGTGGTCCGACAGTGCCGGCTGGCAAGTTCCTTGAGTCTCGCATCCTGAGTCTTTTCAGCCGCCCAGAAAATTATGCCAACGTTCATCATAATATCAATGAAGAGAGACTCGGGGGCCACGAAGGAGCAGAGATATTGCCCTTTCTCCTGAAATCGCAAAGCCAGAGTTCGACCGGCCTCAATCAGAATTTCTCGCAATTCCGGATCATGGGTCAGGTTGTACCCGCGTCCATAGGATGACATGAACACAAATCCCAGATCATGAACCTTCCGATCCGTTTTTCGGTGTTCTAACAATCGGCTGTAATGCTCGGCCTTATCCCTCCAGTAAGGCTTGGCTGTTAATTGATGGAGGATCCAGAGGATTCCAGGCAAAAATCCTTCACACCAGTTCGTCCAGGCCTCGCCACTGTGCTTCCATCGCCCCTTGGCCGTGTAAATGGGAAAGAAGTCAGGATGCGTTTCAATTAAACTCTTGACTTGGGATTCAGCAAACGCCAGAGCGTTTTCCAGCCGCAACAAGCGGTCGTTGGGCTTCAGGTTTGATGAAGACATGACAAATGGGGAGCTGTTGAAGCTCTTCCCTAGATGCGTTTGAGGGTATGCTCGGTTTTCATTGGCCCCGTGCGTCAGCGCGGGGAGCTTTTGTCGTTATGTTCTTTCCTTTGTCCGGGCCCGTCATGCCCATCAGCCGATGGGCATGGCGGCCCGGATTTAGAACAATTGTGTCTGAGACCGCCAACCCCGCGCTAAAGCACGGGGCTAATGAAAATCTAACAGATTTTCCCAGGCTAGCTAGTTCCTGTCGCGAAACTTGAAAAGATGCTCTAGGTGCTGATTCCAGTCCCAAAGGGACGGTGGAATCCTAGCCCAGGGTGGAGCGCAGCGGCACCAGCCGCAAGCGAAACCCTGGGGTAAAAAGGAGCCGATCCAAGCCTGGAAGGGCGGCGGACACCAGCTTTCATCGAGGTATGCGGCAGGTGTTCCGTCGCCCCTCCAGGGCTCTATTCTCATAACTCCCCTGCATCCCAGGGTTCCGCTTTGCCCCACCCTGGGCTACGGTGACGCCGCCCCTCCGGGGCTGAAAGGTGTTCTCAGCAAGACTCTCAGCGTTTCGCGACGGAAACTCGCTAGACGACCCCGCATCGAAGTACCTCACCATCTTTTTGAATTGGTGTACTAAGCTCCCACGAGGGTCCACGGATTTCTAACGTTCAGGTAGAGCTGGGCAGCCAGAGAATTCGGACAGAACTTCGTTTCCCATGTATTGCAGGTATTGAATTCCGATTTTGCTGGTAAAAAAACCATCTGTCGTCAGGTCCCGGAGGAAAGCAAAGAACCTGACACCTTGACTGAGGCCTGGATCTTT
>QHZP01000335.1 GCA_003224715.1 Acidobacteriota bacterium
GCCGCACTCCGATCTCTGGTGTCCGCAGCGTCACGGCGTAGGAGAGGACGCCATAAATTCCCAGTGAAGCCAGCAGCAACGCCAGGGTTGCAAAGGCCGCCAGCAATGCCATCCCCGAGCGGCGCTGGGCGACTTCGCTTTCCAGGATGTCTTCCATGGTTGTGATATCTGAGACCGGCTGGTTGGGATCCACGCCCCAAACCTCGCGCCGCACCGCAGCAGCCAGGCTCGCTGGATCACCCGCCGTGCGAATGGCCAGAGACTGCGGCGCGAAGAAAAAGAACCCGGTCGCCATTTGCTGGTATGGAAAGTACATCTCAGCCTTCACCGGAACTTCCAGTCCCATTTGTTTCACGTCGCCGACGATGCCTACAATTGTCCACCAGGGATCGGAGGAATCCGGAGGACCGAGCTTGAATCGCTTGCCCAGAGCATCTTCACTTGGCCAGAACTGGCGGGCCGTCGTCTCATTGATGATGGCAACCGGCATGGACTGGGGGCCATCGTGTTCGTCAAAAAAGCGACCTCGGCGCAGCGGGATGCCCAGGGTTTGGAAATAATTCGGACTGATCTGCCGGTGGTTGGCGTCTTGACCTGGCATCTGTGAGCGACCTTCAATGCTGAAGCCGTTGGTCCCTCCTTTCCAGGTCAAGGGCACCGCGGTCGTATAGGCGGCTGAAATCACACCCGGGAGTGCTTTGACACGCTCCAACACTTGCTGGTAGAAGGCACCTCGTTTGGGGAGTTCGGCATATTTGCGCTGCGGCAGAGTGGTATTCACAACGAGAAGGTTTTCCGGCCGGAATCCCGGATCCAAATGGCGAAGCCGGACAAATGTTTGGATCAGGAGTCCTGCACCCACCAGCAACGCAAATGACAAAGCCACCTCGGCAACCACCAGGGAGCCTCTTAGTTTCTTGCCTCCACCGCCGAGAGTCGTTCGTCCGGCACTTTGTTTTAAGGATTGGTTGAGATCCACTTTTGCCGCCTGGGCCGCGGGCGCAACTCCGAAGATCACACCGGTGACAAGCGAGATCAATAACGCGTAGCCGAGCACCTGGGCATCGATTCTGACCTGGGTGGATAAAGCCATACTCTCCGGGATGAGTTGCTGGAGAAAAGTAAAACTCCACTCGGCCACCAGCAAGCCTGCCAGTCCGCCTAAGCCCGCCAGCAATACACTTTCAGTCAATAATTGCCGAACAATACGACCCCGGCCGGCACCCAGGGCCGTGCGCACTGCAATCTCCCTGTTTCGGGCCGTGGCGCGCGAGAGTTGCAGATTGGCAATATTGGCGCAGGCAATCAGCAGCACGCATCCCACAGCCAGCAGCAAGACGATGAGCGCGGGCCGTACCTCTCCGGCCAACTGCTCTCGCAGAGGAAGCAGATAAGCCCGCAGTTTGTAGGCATCGATGGGATGATCCTGGGCAATCCGGCGCGTGATCATTTCCAGATCCGCCTGAGCCTGCTTGAATTCTACATCCGCTTTGAGGCGTGCCAACACGGCCAGATAGTGAGCACCTCGGTTTGCCAATTCGCTCGGGCTGAAAGCGAGGGGGACCCACAGGTCTTTACCGAGAAACTGGAAATAGGGCGGCATGATGCCTACGACGGTGAATTTCTCACCATCGAGCAGGACATCTTTCCCCACCAGGCCTGGATCTCCGCCAAAGCGCCGCTGCCACAGACCATAGCCAATCAAAGTCACCTTGGTTGCTTCAGGCCGATCCTCCTCCGGTAGAAAGACACGCCCCAAGGCCGGCTTGACACCCAAAAGAGAGAATGAGTTTGCAGTTACCGCTATGGCCTCGATCTTTTCTGGATCTCCGTCCCCCGTAAGATTGACCGATCGGCCCCTTAATGCAGCCATATCCTCAAAGGCCTGATTCTGAGCCTTCCAGTCGGCGAAGTTGGCCGGAGCCACCTCATTGCGCGGAAAGCCGATCTCCGGAGCGCTTTCCCAGATCATGACCAGACGTTCCGGGTCGCGAAAAGGAAGCGGGCGGAGCAAGACCGCATCCACCAAGGTGAAAATCGCCGTGTTAGCCCCGATGCCGAGCGCGAGCGTGAGCACGGCAACGACCGTGAAGCCCGGACTTTTCAGCAGCATCCGAAATGCATAGCGAAGGTCATTAAGCATCGTGGTTCGGGGTTAGTGATGCATCGTGGTTCGGGGTTAGTGATTCGTGGTTCGTCTTCTCTCACCTGCCACCTGGCGCCTGATACAATTGCCGATTTTCCGATTGGCGATTGCGGATTGAGAAGTCCTTTCAAATGTTCTTGAGGTCTGGCACCTGACACCTCGCACCTCAAACCTGTCGCCTTTCACCGCCAGGCGCGGTCAAAGACGGAGGAGTCGCGAGTACTCATCAAACTTCTGGCATGCACTGTGTGTTGCGCCAGTTTTCCGGGTGCATTGTTCTTCAGCAAGTCATTAGCCTGTGCCAGCATCTTGGCCGCCTCACTCTTGCGTTTTGTCTTACGCAGCAAGATGCCATAGTTGCGCAGGATCTTGGCCATCTCTACCGGATCTGCCACTGCGGTTTTTTTTCCAATGGCCAGGGCGCGCAGAAAGAGCGGCTCAGCGGCTGTGTACTGTCCCTGAATTGTATAGAGAACCGCCAGGTTGTTCAGGCTAGTCGCTACCTTCCGATGCTCTGGACCCAGACTTTTTTCACGAATGGCCAGGGCCTGCCGTATCAGCCGCTCGGCCTCGCTATACCGACCGCGCCCGCAATAGAAATCACCAAGGTTATTCATGCATGTGGCGACGTCGGGATGCCCGGCGCCCAGGAGCTTTTCCATAAGGCCCAGCGCCCGCTTGTGGAGCGACTCGGGCTTGTCATATTTGCCCATAGCGTTATAGAGCGACGCCAAATTAGACAGCCCGGTTGCAAAAGCGGAGGTTTCCGCCCCTTGAGTCTTCTCCCAAATGGCAAGGGCTCGCAGGTAGAACCGCTCAGCCTCATGGTAATGTTGCTCGGCAAAGTAGATCAGCGCCAGATTGTTAAACGCCGTGGCCAAGTCGGGATGAGTTGCTCCTAGAATTTTCTCCCGAATGGTCAAAACTTGCCAATAGAGGGCCTCGGCCTGGCCGTACTTGCCCTGAAGAGAATACAATCGCGCTAAGTTCTCGAGGCTCACCGCCTGGCGTTGGTCGGGGAAAGCCAGACCATCTGTTTCCCGGCGGGCTTCTTTGAACTCCTTCTCAGCCTCAGTGAGGTTTCCCTGCCTATATGCTTCTTCCCCCGCCTCTGTGTGCGTCTTCCAGGTCCTGTCATCTGCCGCAACGAGTGCAGGCCAGAGAGCCAACCACGCTATCGTCGACATCCAGATCGTCTTGAAGTCTGCCATCTTCCATCCCCTTTCTTTGATGGCCTCTCCAGGACTCTGGACTTTGCCTTGACCGGCCCGTTGACCGAAGCAAATAGTTATCTTGTCACATTCTGCCTCCAGCCAGCCGGCTCCTTGCGTTCACCTGATCTTGCTCCTTGCCGAACCTACCGAACAGTACGATTGGAATTCCCAAATTGTTCCAGCACTGCCAGGATGACGAGTAAGAACGTATCGTTGTGCAGGAAGACGCTTTCTAACGATAGCCCGTGTCGCATTAGCATATAAGCAAGACCCGTTCCATTCGATTGTCTGAGCTAAGTGTTAACATTATCTTACTTGGTCAAGCTGCGGCACCAGAAATGATGAACTCAAAGTGTTCGGTTGTGGGATGATCCCGTTTCGAAAACGGACATTCGAAGGATGTGAACCTTGTGAGGGCTGACCAGGCAAGAATTACGTGCTCGATAGCCCTCTGCCCGCTGCTTGGGGAACACAATTCTCTCGCAAAGGCGCGGAGAAGGAAAAAACTGAGGACTGAGGTTAGAGAATCGAGAATTGATAGAGTCTTCTATCGCAATCTTCGATCCTCGATCCTCGACTGGTTGAAATCGAAATCTTCATTTTGCCCCTAGGCTGGACTAGAGGCATTTACCACAACCCCGTCGCGAAGCTGGATGATGCGGTGGCCGTAAGCGGCGTTCTTCTCTGAATGCGTTACCTGGACAATGGTTGCGCCGTTGCCGTTTAATTTCTTGAAGAGCTCCATGATCTCTTCTCCCTGACTGGAATGCAGGTTGCCGGTCGGCTCATCGGCCAGGATGAGCTTGGGATTGGCAATCAGGGCTCTGGCCACAGCCACCAGTTGCTGCTGTCCACCCGAGAGCTGACTGGGGTAGAGCGCCTTTTTGTTAGTGATCTGAAACCGGTCCATGGTTTCAAGAATCACTTTCTCGCGTTCCGATTTCTTGAGATCCCGATAGGACAGAGGGATGTCGAGATTTTCGTAAACCGTCAGATCGTCCAGCAGGTGGAAGCTCTGAAAGACGAACCCGATATGTTTTTTGTTGAGCTCGACCCGTTGTTTGGGATTGAGCTTATGGACCGCCTGCCCCAGGAAGCCTAATTCCCCCTTCCAGGCGCTGTCCAGCATGCCCAGGATGCTGAGCAAAGTCGATTTGCCTGCGCCCGAGGGTCCCATAATAGTGACGAATTCCCCTTCAGGGATTTCAATGCTGACGCCCCGCAAGATGAAAGCCTTGATGGGGCCTTGCTGGTAGGTTTTTTCGATGTTTCTTAATTGGATCATATGCCTCCTCTAAAAATCCC
>QHZP01000336.1:0-4329 GCA_003224715.1 Acidobacteriota bacterium
CAATCCAGTCTTACCCAAAGGAGAGTTAAGGATTCCGAAAGTGAATGTATCGGGAACCCTCAGTGCTTCTATCCAAGGAGGAAGCGGGAAGGGCGCTGGCAACGGAGCTCCGGAGTTCGGAAACGCGAGCATCGCCATTCCGGGTGTATCCATCAAGAACCGTGTTCCTTTGCTGAATGCCGGAGTGGGCGTGGCCGTTGTCCAGGCTCCGAAGCCTCCCATGCCCGTGGAGGAGAACCGAAAGGAAGACAAACCAACAAGCGCCCGACTAGATGATTTGCTGCCTCCATTGCACAGGTCTCTAAAGCTTCCATCCTATCGAGAAACAGCCAAGTTGCCTTCTGAGTCGCCTCTCGAGGAGGTAGAGAGGGAGGGGAAGCAGGTTTACTCAGCCACGATCAATGTCCTCAACCTTACGAGCAAACGGGGTAGTTGGGTATTTCGTTTCACCGATTTCTCAGATCCTTCCAAGCCCGTGTCTCAGGGTAATGATAATCCAACCAATGAATCTTTGACACCTCTCTCAGCGGTCGTCAAAGTCGATCCACGTTACCCTCCTGAAGCGATTCGAGGCAAAGTTGAAGGAGTGGTGGTACTCTATGCGATTATACGGCAAGATGGCAAGATTGACCCTGAAAGTGTACGACTCATTCGAAAGCTGGATCCTCGCCTGGACCTCAGCGCCCAAGAGGCTTTGCTCCAATGGAGGTTTAAGCCTAGCCAAAAAAATGGAAGGCCTGTGGACATTCAAGCGGAGATCAGTGTCCCCTTCTACTTTCGAAGAGATCCACTCCAACCCTGAACACCAGGATGGCTTTCAATACCTAGAGACATCTATTGAGAATGTCCAACGCGGCTCTCGAAAGATTTGGTTGGAATTCCTTTTTTGAAGGCCGTACCGGCACCAGGGGTACGTGGTCGGCCGCGTGGCCGTCCAGCATAAGGATCATTATGTACTTTACACAGATCATGGTGAGGTCTGGGCAGAAGTTAGTGGAAGGATGCGTTTCCAAGCCTCCGGTCGACAGGATTTTCCGGCTGTAGGCGACTGGGTGGTCATACAACCCCGACCACTGGAGGACGAAGCAACGATCCATTATGTTCTGCGGCGAGAGAATAAATTCTCCAGAAAGATTGCAGGTCCTAAAACGGAAGAGCAAATTCTGGCTGCCAATGTTGACGCGGTTTTCCTGGTCAGTGGCCTTGATTCTGATTTTAATCTCCGCAGAATTGAACGTTATCTTACGCTGGTTTGGGAAAGCGGTGCCAATCCTATCATCGTGCTCAACAAGGCAGACTTATGCGTTGATATCGACCAGAAACTTCGCGAGGTTGAAGCAATTGCCTTCGGCGTACCGCTTCTGGTGATGAGTGCCCTGAATAAGGAAGGCGTAGAGCCTTTGAACGCCCTTTTTGAAAAAGGAAGGACCGGGGTACTCCTGGGCTCGTCGGGAGCTGGCAAGTCGACTATCACAAATCTCCTGGTCGGGTCTGACCGACAAAAGGTGCGGGAGATTCGAAAGGGCTTAGGGCGAGGGAAACATGCGACCACTCATCGAGAATTGATTCTCCTCCCCGCAGGTGGATTGATTATTGACACGCCTGGCTTGCGAGAGCTCCAGCTCTGGGGTGGGGGCGGGGGTGAGGGATTAAGAGAGAGTTTTGAGGACATTGAAGCAGTGGCGAAGAAATGTCACTTTCGAAATTGTCAGCACGATGAAGAGCCCGATTGTGCTGTAAGGGAAGCTCTGGAGCAGCAATCTCTGGACCCCCAGCGATTCCAGAGTTATAGGAAACTGCAGAGGGAAATTGATTAGCTCAATCGAAAACAAGATGAAAGAGCAGCCTTACAGGACAAGCAGCGGTGGAAGAAGCTGAGTCGGATATTTAACCGGAGCAATAAGAAGCGAGAATAGGGTAAGGAGATCGGCAAGGCTTTCTCCTTGATCCGATAAAGTCGACACATGTGAAACCAACCATCCTCAGCTCCCGGGTCGGGCAGCTCGGGCTGCTGGCTTGACGTGCCGCTACCAATCCTTTAAGCTTAATCCTCGGTTTGTAGTAGACCATCATGAGCGATGAAACGCGGTTCGCCCGAAAGTCAGGGACTATCGTCACCTACCCGAGACTGCACTCTTGGGGCGGGGTAGAACCTTTGACTAATCAGTTTTTCAGAGCAAGGAAATGTGAAAGTGCATGATTGAGCGAAGGAAGTCAGTGACAGCCACGGTGGGGAAAGTCTTCGTGGGGAGAGGGCACCCTGTTGTTGTGCAGTCGATGACGAATACCGACACAGCCGATGTAGCGGCAACGGTCTCTCAGGTGGCGGATTTGGCGCGAGCGGGATCGGAGTTAGTAAGAGTCACAGTAAACACCAAAGAGGCGGCTGTCGCGGTGCCTGAGATCGTGAAGCGTCTGCAAGACCAGGGAATGGATATTCCGGTCATCGGAGACTTCCATTACAACGGTCACATCCTACTCTCGGATTACAAAGACTGCGCCCGGGCATTGGCCAAGTATCGAATCAATCCGGGCAACGTCGGAGTTGGGAAGCGCCACGACGAAAACTTTAGGCGGATGATCGAGGTGGCTTTGGAAAATGACAAGCCGGTGAGGATAGGAGTAAATTGGGGTTCACTGGATCAAGCGCTGCTCTCTCGACTCATGGATGAGAACGCCAAATTGCCTGAGCCCAGAGAAGCCCGTGATGTGACACTGGAGGCTATCGTGCTTAGCGCTCTCGAATCAGCCGCTATGGCAGAAGATTATGGTCTTTCCCATGACCGAATTATCCTCAGTGCCAAAGTGTCGGGAGTTCAAGATCTGATTGTTGTTTATCGGGCGCTGGCCGGCCGTTGTGATTATCCGTTGCATTTGGGACTAACTGAAGCGGGAATGGGAACAAAGGGGATAGTAGCCAGCGCGGCGGCGCTCTCGGTCCTTCTCCAGGAAGGCATTGGCGATACCATCCGCGTCTCTCTCACTCCGGCTCCTAACGGCGATCGAACCCAAGAGGTGCTGGTATCCCAACAAATACTGCAATCGATCGGAATCCGCAGTTTTGTTCCTCAGGTCACTGCTTGTCCTGGTTGCGGGAGAACTACCAGCACGTTTTTTCAAGAGATGGCGGATCAGATTCAAAGCTATTTGCGGGCGCAGATGCCGGTCTGGAAGGAATCCTATCAAGGGGTGGAAGAACTTAAGGTGGCAGTGATGGGTTGTGTGGTCAACGGGCCTGGCGAATCTAAGCATTCCAATATTGGAATCTCGCTTCCAGGAACCGGAGAGGAGCCTCGCGCGCCAGTCTTTGTCGATGGCCGGCTCACCACAACTCTCCGAGGAACCACCCTGGTCGGGGATTTCATTTCCATCCTCAACGAATACGTGGCATCTCATTATGCGCCACGTCCGGCCTTGGAAGCCCCTTCTCATGGTTAGCAGGCATTCTGCTGAGTCCGCGATTTCAGAAATACGGTAATGTATTGCATTTCCATTCGTACCTCGTACTAACTAATCGAGCAAGAGCAAGACGATGTTCCCTAACAATTGCCAGACGAAAGCCATTCGTGAACCTGTTGATGAAGTCGGGGCCTTAAGGCGTTTTTCCGACTCTCAACAAATAGCTAAATGGAGGCAGTCTTGTTAAGCTTTTCTGACAAGGGCACCGGCTTGCCCTTGGTCCTGCTTCATGCGTTCCCACTCAATCGAAGAATGTGGGAGGCACAGATAGAGTCTTGGAGTCGTCAGTTTCGGGTGATTGCCCCGGATTGGCGCGGGTTTGGAGAATCACCACCCGGTGATGAGGAGTTCACCATGGAGTTGTGTGCTGATGATCTGCACCAACTGCTGCGGTACCTGAAGGTAAAGGAGAAGCTAGTCCTCTTGGGCCTCTCTATGGGTGGTTACATTACCTTTGAGTTCTTGCGAAAATATCAGGATCAGCTGCGGGGGCTCATCCTGGCTGCGACACAGCCGATCCCAGATTCTGAACCGTCCAGGAAAGCTCGTTATGAAACAGCCGAGTTCGTGCAAAAGGAGGGCACTGGTCCTCTGGCTGAAAAATTAATCCCCAGGTTATTGGGCAAGACCACCCTGGAAACAAAACCTGACGTGGTCGAAAGAGTGCGAAGTTCAATCCAGTCAAACTCGCCTCAAGGAATTGCCAAGGCCTGCTACGGCCTGGCTTGGCGTCGCGATTCTTCCGCCCTTTTGGACCAAATACAGGTTCCAACCTTAGTCCTGGCCGGGTCGGAAGATGTCATTGTTCCAAGAGTCCAGGCAGATATCATGCACCAGAGGATTAGCTCGTCCCAGTTTTCCGTAATCTAC
>QHZP01000336.1:4367-6426 GCA_003224715.1 Acidobacteriota bacterium
ATTTCAGGATGCCGTTCTCAGTTTTCTCGTGGGTCTCTAGTGGCGGCGCGATCGTGGCCGAAGAAGCGAAGCTTACATACATCCCCATTCTCAGGCACTGCCGATAAAACACGAATGAAGTTCTGAAATGGTTGCTAGAGATACATTATGAGCCTGCAGTTGATAAATTTGCGAAAGATTGCAATTCAGAAAGAGCTGGAGATTACCTTCAAGGAAAAATCCTCCGGCCGTTCTTGGAAAATTGCCCGCGACGGGGTCATCAAATTTGCTTTCCCGAAGCCCTGGGGAGACCCCTTGGATTACAGTCCGGAGCAGGTTCTGGATTCAGCGGACGAATTCAATCTTGTAGTCGAGGGAAGACAGCAAGTCTTAGGTCGCAAAGAAATGGAAGAGTTTGTCGCCGACGCCCTTAAGAGTCCTCAGTCTGCCAAAACCTCTGATGAGGACCGCGAGTAGCCCGAACAGGACCATCCTTGGGCCTTTGGCGCTTCACCCCCTTTTTAAGCTTTCTAAGGGGGATTTTCAAGGGAGCCTCTCATCCCGCCCTCGGGCGGGACCACCAAGAAATGAAAATCATTCCCCCTTCGAAGGGGGTGCAGGGGGATGTCCTGTGGCGAACATGGCACTGGAAAGCCGAAGGACACCCACTTACGCCCCCCTTGGGGGGATCTTTAGAGGAGTGATCTTTTTCCTAGTCGCGTTATCTTGGCTGTTATTTCCCAGGATCTTTTCCTCAGCCCCGGCAGAGTCGCTAAGAGCTCCCGGCAAAGTCTTCCCGCTGGGCGAGACCCTGGTTTATGAAGTTCGATGGGACCCACCGGCCTGGGTATTCTTCATGCCCACCATCAGCGCCGGAGAAATGACCTTTCGATTTCAGGAGAAGGTCAGCTATAAAGGGGCCCCGGCCTACAGGATCACCGCAGAAGCCATTTCTTCAGGATTTCTGCCAAAGGTCACAGGGATTTCGGTACAAGACTTTTTCGAATCCATCGTGGACGCTCGGGAATTTTGCTCGTTTAAGATGATCAAGAAGACGCGCGAAGGTAAAAGAAAGCGCGATATCTTTTTAACCTTTGATAGCACGAGTGGCAAAGGTCATTTCTTAGCCTATGATGCGGGCAAGCAGCCACCCGTCGAATTGAAAAACGAGGAAGTCAAGAATATTCCGGCTTGTGTGCAGGATCTCCTGTCTGCGATCTACCACACCCGCCTTCGCGATCTAAAAATCGGAGAGAAATATCCTCTAACCATCAGTGACAATGGGATCATCAAAGAAATCGAGTTAAGGGTCAGGAAGCGAGAGAACGTTGAAGCAGCAGCAGGAACCTTCTCGACCCTAAAAGTTGAAACCGTGTCAGTTTTTGGCGGGTTGTTCAAGAGTGGTGGAAGCCTGCTAGTGTGGTTTTCCGATGATGAGTACAAAATCCCCGTTAAGTTTGAAGCCAAAGTAAAGATAGGGAAACTCTTTGGCACCCTCAAAAAGATGCAGGGAACTAATACCCTGGCGATGCGCTAACTACCCAGGGCTTCGCCCCGATATCCCTCCCCCACCCCTGACAGGGAGCCCGAAGCGCCCGCGAGGGTCGTCGCGCGGCTGTCCCTCGCTGGCGCTTCGGGCTCTCAGTCCCAAAACGAGAACAAAACTCTCGTTTCGATCCACAGAACGGTCTAACGTGATTCGATTGGGCTCCGGCGAAAATCCCCCTTGAGCGGGGTGGGGGGCGAATCCGCCAAGGGGTGTCCCTGTTCCGCTCGATTTGACATCCCCCTGTGTTAGGCAAAGGGGGAATATTCTCATGCTGCGTGTTGCCGCCCGGCGAAGCATGGGCAACTCCTGGGTGAAGACGTTACCGAAGGCGGCGCTGACGGCGGGGAACCCCAACATGCTTGAGAGAAAATTGTGGAGGGTTGGGGTGAGTGATGGGGATCGAACCCACGACCACTGGAGCCACAATCCAGCGCTCTACCAACTGAGCTACACTCACCGTTAGGGAAAAAGGCTCTTTTGATCCGGGGAATATCTTTATGTACCCCACTTCAAAAACATTAGTAGTTTAAT
>QHZP01000052.1:0-574 GCA_003224715.1 Acidobacteriota bacterium
CCGGTTTTCATGGCCTCCAGGCAGGCTTCCAACAGGAGTTTTTCCAGGAAAGGATCTCCCACCTGAACATTAGGGCGTTTGCTTTCGGATTCTGTGTCAAATTCCGCGGAAGCCATGGTGGCACCGTGAATACCGTCGCGTCCTGTTTTGGCTCCAACATAAATGACGGGATTGCCCACGCCCGTCGCTCTTCCATAGAAAATCCGATCCTTCTTGAAAATGCCTAACGCGAAGGCGTTGACCAATGGGTTCTGCGAATAGCATTCCTCGAATACTACCTCTCCTCCTACGGTTGGAACCCCAAAGCAATTACCATAACTGGCAATACCGGCCACCACACCTTCCATGATGTTTCTATTTTGAGGATTTTCCAGAGGGCCAAATCGGAGAGAATTCATGGCCGCAATCGGACGAGCTCCCATGGTGAATATATCACGCAGGATTCCGCCCACTCCGGTAGCTGCGCCTTGAAAGGGTTCAATGAAACTGGGATGGTTATGCGATTCAATTTTGAAAGCGATGGCGTAGTCGTCTCCGATATCGATAATGCCAGCGTTTTCTCCGGGGCCCTGAA
>QHZP01000052.1:581-3289 GCA_003224715.1 Acidobacteriota bacterium
ACTTTGGCACCACGCGTCGGCAGGCGCCTTAGGTGCAGTTTGGAGCTTTTGTAGCTGCAATGCTCGCTCCACATAACGCTAAAAATCCCAAGTTCTGTCAGATTAGGCTGGCGGCCCATTATTTGTACAATACGTAGGTATTCTTCCTCAGTCAGATTGTGCTGGGCCAGAATCTCAGGCGTAATCTCGATTTCAGTTATCATTGGCTCTGGGTCATGAATACATGAATACAAAAGAATCTTATTGGGAATGAACCAAGGCACTGACCATGGATTCAAAGATTATCAAACCTTCGTCGCTTCCTAATATCGCCTCGCTGGCTCTTTCAGGGTGCGGCATCATTCCCAGGACATTCCTTGAGTGATTACAAATCCCCGCGATATTGGCTAGTGAACCATTGGGATTAACTGCTTCTGTAATTTCTCCCTCCGCGCTGGAGTATCGAAAGATTACTTGGTGGTTGTTTTCAAGTTGCTGCAGGGTTTCACTGTCAACAAAATAATTGCCTTCCATATGGCCAACGGGGATGCATAAAACCTGGCCCTTTTGTGCCCTCGAGGTAAAGGGAGTGTCGGCGGCTTCCACTCTGACATACACGTGCCGGCAGACATATTTTAGTCCCTTGTTTCTCAGCATGGCGCCAGGCAAGAGTCCTGCTTCCAACAGGATTTGGAAGCCATTGCAGATTCCCAGGACCAGCCCATCTCTTGCGGCGAATCGGTTGACCGCTTCCATAACCGGTGAAAATCGGGCAATGGCGCCAGTCCGCAAATAGTCGCCGTAGGCAAAACCTCCCGGAACTATCACAGCATCACATCCGGCCAAGTCACGGGACTGGTGCCAGATGAATTCGACAGGCTGTTGAAGAACTTTGCCAATCGTATGGTAAACATCATGCTCACAATTGCTTCCTGGGAAAATAATCACTCCAAATTTCATTTGGAACCTCAGAGGGGGCTCGGGTCACCTTTGGGATCAAGTCAGACACCTCAATTATTCAATTTCGTAGCTGAATTCTTCAATGACTGGATTGGTTAAAACACTCCTGGCGATTCTTTCAACTTCTTTTTGCGCGTCAAGTCGAGAAAGACTTGAATCCAAGGATATTTCAAAAAATTTTCCCTGACGCACATCCTCTACGCTACTGTACCCCAAATTCCGTAAACTGGTATGAATTGTTTTTCCCTGGGGATCCAAAACGCTCTTCTTCAGACTCACAAAGACCTTGGCTTTCATCGAGCAGATGAGTTCCTTTCCGGACTGTGACCATAGACTCTATCAAATATATAATCCACATGACGGAGCTGATACTTGAGATCAAAGGATTGTTCTATTTCAGAGTCTGTCAAGTAATGGGTTATGTCCTTATCTTGGAGAACCAGAGTTTTGAAATCCCCCTCATTCTCCCGCACGCGCGTTGCGTTGCGCTGTATCCAGAGATAAGCCTGTTCGCGAGGGACGCCTTTTCGCGCCAGATCCAGCAAAAGTTGTCCTGAAAAGATTAGTCCCTTGGTTAAGTTGAGATTTTCCAGCATACGCTTTGGATAAACGCGCATCTTGTCAATGAGACTGGCTGTTTTGTCCAAAAGGTAATCGACCAGAATGGTGGAATCGGGAAGAATCACTCGCTCGACCGAGGAATGAGAAATGTCGCGTTCGTGCCATAGAGCGATATTCTCCAGGGCTGCTTGAAGATTGGCGCGTACCACCCGGGCCAAGCCGCATATCTGCTCACAGGTGACAGGATTTCGTTTGTGCGGCATGGCCGAAGACCCTTTTTGCCCTGAAGCAAAGAATTCTTCTACCTCTTGAACCTCGGTGCGTTGCAGCCCACGTATCTCAGTGGCTATTTTTTCCAGGCTACACGCAATAATCACCAAGGCTGTCATGAACTCGGCATGGCGATCCCTTTGGACAATCTGAGTCGAGATAGAATCGAACTGCAGGCCGAGCTTTTGGCACACTGCCTCTTCGATTTGAGGATCCAGATGAGCAAAGGTGCCCACAGCACCTGACAGCTTTCCCACCAGAACATTTCCTGTCGCGTTGCTCAATCTTTTCAGATTCCTGCGCGCCTCTTCATACCAAACGGTGAGTTTGAGTCCGAAAGTGGTGGGTTCTGCATGAACGCCATGTGTGCGTCCAATCATCACTGTGTCTTTGAATTCGTGAGCGCGCTTCTGGAGAACTTGGATCAGTGAACTTAGGCCGTTGACCAGGATGGCAGAAGCTTCCTTCAGTTGAAGCGCCAAAGCCGTGTCCACGACATCGGCAGAGGTGAGACCATAATGAAGATAGCGAGCCTCGGGACCCACAAATTCCGCCACTGAGGTGGTAAAGGCGATAACGTCGTGCTTTACCTCCTGCTCGATTTCCGCGATACGGTCCATCTTGAAGTCAGCTTTCTCTTTAATTGCCTTGGCAGCCTCCAGAGGAATAATCCCGCCTTCGGCCAAAGCTTCGCAAGTAGCGATCTCAACTTCCAGCCACTTTCTGAATTTGTTCTCTTCAGCCCAAATACGCCCCATCTGGGGACGGGTATAGCGGGTAATCAATAAACTTCACCTTTCCGGTGCATTCGGTGGCAGCTGCTATACTTCAATGATTGTGGTGGGAACATCCTGGCTGGCCAGTAAGAGATTATGTAAAGCGAAACCTTTCTTTTCCAGCGCCTGCGTCACCACCATCCTCGCAATGTCCGGATGATT
>QHZP01000052.1:3302-4534 GCA_003224715.1 Acidobacteriota bacterium
GCTCAGATGGGCCAGGACAACATATTGAGCCCGACCATCAAACTCCTCGTCAAAAAATTTGCCTGTCATTTCATTCGAAAGATGCCCCACTCGGCTCATAATCCGTTGTTTCACAAACCAAGGGTACGGTCCGACTTTCAACATTTCCAAATCGTGATTTGACTCCAAAACGATAATGTCACACCCTTTGAGTCGTTGCATCACCAGTTCCGTCATATATCCCAAATCGGTGATGTGAGCGACTTTCATTCCTTCCGCTTCGAAAGTGAACGCCAACGGATCGACCGCATCATGGGGAATGGAAAAAGGAGATACCTTGAGATCCCCCAGCCAAAAGGGGTGGCCGGCTTGGATGGTTTCAATATTTCCCCATGAACCTTCGGGCTGTATGAATTCGGAGGTTGCTTCAGCGATGTAAAGAGGTATGAACTGCTTTGCCAACAGGCTGTCTAACCCATGAACGTGGTCTATATGTTCATGAGAAATGATCAATCCATCGATGTCTTCTAAAGATTCTCCGATGATCCTAAGTCGTTTACCAGTTTGAGTTCGACTTAATCCTGCATCCAACAAGATTTTTGTCTTGTTAGTCGAAATGAACGTGCAATTCCCCGAGCTCCCACTGCCCAAGACTGAAATTTTCAACGACACCGGCGACCAACCTGTCTCAGACTATTTTCCCGTTTGGCAAAATAGTCGAATAACAAATCTATCGATGTGTGAATTGTTAGAGCAGTATCGCTAAACTGTCAATGGGATAATTGTTTCTAAACTCGAAAAGCTCAGGGTGCCCCCGAGATCAATTACAATCCAGGCGCTCACGCGTGATTTTGAACCCATCCAGGTTGCCTAGGACGGTCAAAGCAATGTGACGAGTGTCGAAGAAAGTGTTGGCTAACTGTTGAACCTCTTCGCCCCTCACTTTTTCAATGCTGCTGATCATTTCATCCAAAGAAAAGTATTTTCCGAAGTAAAGCTCCTGTCGGGCCAGGTTAGACATCCGGCTCGAGGTCGATTCCAAGCTCAGCATAAGGCTGCCCTTCAGGTGATCTTTGGCCCGGCGCAGTTCCTCATTGTCGACTGGATCCTGTCTCAAACTGCGCAATTCCCCGATAATTAAGTCAACCACTTTCTCAACTGTCTCCAGCGACGTGCCGGCATAAATCGAAAGGCAACCCGTATCCCGGTAAGAATTAAGTCCGGAGAAAATTGCATAGACCAGACCCTGTTTT
>QHZP01000052.1:4578-6670 GCA_003224715.1 Acidobacteriota bacterium
AAATGTAGCAAATGTAACGGTCCTCATGTGAAAGAGAATAGGAGGGCACGCCTAGACAGATGTGGACTTGTTCCAATTCCTTTTTGCTTCGGATCGTGATCCGGCTGTGAGTGTGTGCAGGAACCTCCAGGTAGCCATTTCGGCGAGTTGTAACATTGCCGAAGTTTTCCTGAATAAGATCGACCACTGCTTGGTGCTCCAGGTTCCCGGCAGCAGAGATAACAATGTCGTCAGGCGTATAAAATTCCTGGAAAAAATCCGTTACCTTGTCTCGGTCCAACCTACCCACAGTCTGCTTGGTTCCCAAGATCGGGCGGCCTAAAGGCTGATCCTTCCAAAAATTTTGCATGAAAATTTCATGAACAAGATCGTCAGGGGTGTCTTCCACCATCTTGATCTCTTCCAAAATGACTCCCCTCTCCTTTTCCATGTCCCCAGGGTCAAATTTAGGATTTAGCAATAAATCAGAAAGAATATCAAAAGCGATGGGCAAGTGCTCATCCAAGACTTTGGTGCTATAGCAGATGGTTTCCTTTGCTGTAAAGGCGTCCAGGTGACCTCCTATGGAATCCACCTGTCGTGCAATTTCCTCGGCTGTCCGATTCGAAGTACCTTTAAATAACAAGTGCTCGATGAAGTGGGCAACCCCGTTGACTTCCTGTGCCTCGCTGCGGGAGCCTATCTTAAGCCAGATGCCTAGAGAAATGGATCTCACATGAGGCATCTGTTCCGTGAGAATAGTAAGTCCGTTACCCAAGACTTCCTTGTGGATGTTATTCATTGAAGTGAATTACCTACTCAAAAGGCAAAACAAAATTTTGATTTGGATTTTTCGATCTAAGTGTGGTGAAAGATCAATGAAAAGAAGATACCCTGGTAGCGAACACCTAGTTTCGCGTAAGCATTACGAAAAGTAGCACAATCAGGAGGTCTTTTCAATAAAAAACTTCTCCGCTTGACTTGTCAGTTAATATGTTTATTTTCAATAGATTAAATGGAAATAAGGAGCTTAAATTTTTCCAACCCAGAGGGCATTCATAAAGAAGACTGGAAGGGTTCTATTTCCCCTCTCAAGCGGCTTATTGGTCTTGAGGGTGTCGAGTAGTCTTTTGAGATCAAACAGATTGTACTCGCTCAAATCCTTCTGTTATGATTACACCCATTGTGGGAATCTGCCTTGGGCAGTCAAAATGCTGCCCATTAGCAGTTAACAGATAACGAGAAATAGTTTAATTTCAATGGATTTTGGACAAGCGGAGTTCTTGGGGCTCACCTCTGCAGAAATATCTGATCATTTGGTTCTCTTGGGAGAAAATAGTTACCATGGGGGCCAGATCTACCGTGCGGTTTATCGTCGGAGGCAGTTCAGGTTCGAGGAGATGACAGAACTCTCCAAGGCTCTCCAACGAAAGTTAAGCCAGACCGCTTCAATATCTCTTCCCAGGGTTCATTCCACTCAACTCTCCTGTGATGGCACCCAAAAATATTTAGTTGAATTGAAGGACGGACAGAAAATCGAGGCGGTCTTCATCCCTGAAGATCACCGCCACACTCTTTGTATTTCCACCCAGGTGGGATGTCCCATGGACTGCCAGTTTTGTCTAACGGCTCTAATGGGTTTTGCTCGCAATTTGACGGCTGGAGAGATAGTGGGGCAAGTGCTACTCATCTTGAAAGATCGAAAAGAAAAGGATGTTCACGCTCCTTCTGGACCAACGAATATCGTTCTGATGGGTATGGGAGAGCCGTTACTCAATTTTGATAATGTCGTGAAAGCACTGATTCTTCTCACCGACGCCGCCGGGGCCGGCATTTCTCCTCACCGCATCACCCTTTCGACGGTTGGATTGGTCCCTAAGATCTTGCAACTAGCCAGAGCTCCTGTTGTCCCCAATTTGGCAATCTCCCTTTCAGCTACAACGGACAAAGTTCGTGACCAATTAATGCCCATTAATAAGAGATACCCGATTAATACGCTCGTCGAAACCTGTGCTCATTTTCCACTCGGTCCCAGACAACGAATCACGTTTGAGTACGTCCTAATTGACGGCGTTAATGACAGCGAAGCGGATGCCCGAAGATTGGTGAAACT
>QHZP01000052.1:6713-35952 GCA_003224715.1 Acidobacteriota bacterium
CAATGGTATGAAACCTTCGCCTCCGGAACGGGTGAAACATTTCCAGCAATTATTAGTTTCAAAAGGGCTTCCGGCTTACATTCGGCGTGCCAGAGGGTCCGATATTTTGGCTGCCTGCGGTCAACTCCACCGCGCTCATGACAGCTTACAGACCATCCACTAGAACTGTCTGTCCGAGGATTCTAAGGTGATCTCTCCTCCACAAAAAAAGCCAATCCAGTTCTAATTTCCGTCATAAAGCCATTTGAGGATTACCCGAAAGATTAGTTGGTAAGGAGGATGGAAACTCTTATGGACTTAGAAGAACTAATCCGACAAGACTTCGACCATTTGTCTAAGACGACAGAGTTAGATGTAATCCAGGAATCCGAAGACGCTATTCTCATGCAATCGGTTGAAGGCCATGCTCACAATGGTGCGGGGATGTTTCACAAGCGACGCTTCGTAAACATTACCATCTCAGATATCGTCATGGCTCTCAACTTAGATCCGACCCAGGTAAAAACCTATCGACAGCAACTCATTGATGAGATTCGGAGCTATGTGGACCAAGCAATCCAGGGGAAGGCCTCCCAGCGACTTCTCAATCCGGAAGGACAGCCCTTCTTGCGGGCGAGCCGGCTGAGGAATCTATCGGTCAATCCCGCTTCCATTTTGAAGGGACTTTACCTGGGTGGATTGCGCGATGATAGTGAGATCCGACGGGATGTCGAAAAGGAATTCAACATAAGGATTGGCGGGGGACGCTCTCATTTTGTAGACCTCCGTGTGATGAAACATCTCAATCTTGACGGTGAGAAATTGGCTCATGAGGCCCATGCAGAGGGAATTGCAGATTACAAAAGGTCGGGAATGATTGTCCCACCGGAAAAATGTTATTACCAAGAATCCGAATTTGTCCGTTATTTCCATATTCGAGACCGGCTCGGACCGGGCCACTCTGATGATGCAGCAGTTGTCTGCGCCGGCTTGCTGTTTGATCGAGATGTAGCCTTAGGCGTGTTTTTAGCCGACGCAATAGACACCCTTGAAAAATATGTGTTGAGATATTCGGATCAGGATAATGAACTGGCCCGCTACATATCTGCCAATTACAAAGACCTAAGCAGCTCTATGGAAGATCTGCATCGGTTGATTTATCTTAGTACTATTCCGGAAAAGAAGGTAGACATTGTCCCGGATAGTTCTTTGCGATACCTGCTTTCTATCGATAAGAAGACCCGGCAGACGCTATTGGACTGCTATTTGGCTTTTATTGAAGGCAAGCCTTTGATGCCAATGACCATTTGGAAATCCAAGATTACTACGACCGAGTTCTTCTCTTATATCAATCATCGATTCCTCAATTTTGAGGCGGCCGAAGCTCATGTGGCATCATTACCCATCGCCGCTCGCTTAAGTCGACGCGTAGCAGAAATAATGGAGGCTGGAGTAATGACAGTAGATCTGTCCACCTCGGTTTCGGAGGCGATTCAAAAAATGCTGGCTGGCAACAAAAATTTCCTGGTGGTCACTCAGAATGGGGGCAAAATCGTCGGGGTGGTCAAAGCCTCAGATCTCTTGCGGGTTTTTGAAGAATGATTCTCCAAGCCTCAATCTTCAGGCAGGGCAAGGAGCTATCTGGCTAGTCTTCTTTCAAGCCAGGAGATGGTACAAGAGACAGCTTCCATCAAGGGTTGAGAAGGGCTGGTAAACGGATGTCGCGTTTTGAAGGTATGACCGGCATTCTCAATAATATGAAACCGACAAAGATGGTGGTCAGCACATTCCCAAAGTTTATAGGCTTCTGCCACACTTACGGTTTGGTCTAGGCGACCATGCAACAGTAGCACGGGAATACTCAATCCACGCATGGACCGCAGGACATCGAGTCGATCGTAATTTTGTTCCAAGGCATCAAGAGCTGCCACTTTGAGGCCCAGTCGCTTCTCTGAGTCCTCATTTCCTACTTCTATGAGTCCATCTTGTCTCCAGCGGCGTTGGGCCTCGGGGCTGAAACGTTGAAAAGTCTCAATGGCTCCCCAAGCCACGACTGTTTGAATCTGACGGAAGCGGCTCGAAAGCAGTATTCCATAGCTCCCTCCCCGACTGTGACCGACAATGCCAAGAGCATGAAGTTTTATTCGGCCCGAATAGGGAAGATTTCCAGTAAGAACAGAGTCAAGAATTAAGTCCCAATCTTTGAGTTCCTGCGTCGTCGAATTATTGGAGAAGCCTAGTGGGTCCGTAATTTGATATGGATTTTCGCGAACACCACAGAGCGCATGGTTGAACGATAAGGTCACAAAGCCCGACCGCGAGAGGCTTTGACAAAGATAAGGGAAAAAACCCCAATCTTTAAAGCCGCGGAATCCGTGAGCCACAATGACAAGCCAAGTCAGTCCCTTGCCATCGGGGATTCGCAAAGTGCACCTGAGTTCGAGCTGATTCGGGTGCTTCAAAATGAAGTTCTCTTCAATCAAGGCTTGGGAAAATCTTCAATGACTCCGATTTGCAATTCACTTCCGAGGGGGTCTTCAAAGTAACTACTTCCGAGTTGCGTTGCAATCGGAAAATTGCAGAAATTGCCATCAATTGATCTTGGCTTCGGTTGAGTTCCAATTGACACTTCCTTTGTGCCCAGGCTAAGATTGAGTCTTTCAAACGAGGGACTAACCCACAGTCACCAACAGCCCGCGGGGGGAATTGAGATGGACAGCCGATTGATGAGTCCGGAATTGGTCGAGATCGCCGCAAAAGTCCTGGAAGGCCAAAGACTCAACTTAGAGGAAGGAATCACTCTTTACAAGACACCGGATCTCCATACGCTAGGCCGTCTAGCCAATTGGGTTCGCGAAAAATGGAACGGCAATGCAGGTTACTTCAATATCAATCGGCACCTGAACCCGACCAATGTTTGTGTGGTTGACTGTAAGTTTTGCGGGTTTGCTCGTAAACCCGGCAAGGGCGGGTATACCATGTCCTTGGAAGAGGCCTATCACCACGCCTCGCTGGGGTATTCTGAGGCAGTGACTGAATTTCATATTGTGGGTGGCCTTCATCCCTACCTGCCTTTTTCGTACTTCACCGATCTACTGAGTGGCCTCAAACAGCGATTTCCCAAAGTGCATTTGAAAGCCTTTACCATGGTAGAACTGGACTTTCTCTCTCGACGCGCCAAGCTGTCGATTGAGGATACGATTAGGTCTCTAAGAGAAGCAGGGATGGACAGTTGTCCTGGAGGAGGAGCAGAGATTTTTGCTGAGCGGGCCCGCAGTATTATCTGTGATCATAAAGTCTCAGGTGACCGATGGTTGGAAATAGCGCGAAAGGTGCATCAAGCAGGGCTGAAATCGAACGCAACGATGCTTTACGGCCACGTCGAAACCGTGGAGGAGCGAGTCGACCATCTTATTCGATTGCGCCAGCTCCAGGATGAGACCAAGGGTTTCCAGTGCTTCATTCCGCTCGCATTCCATCCCGCCAATACGGCCTTGAGTCATCTGCCCGGGCCCACGGCCATGCTGGATCTTCGCATGATATCGGTGGCCCGGTTGATTTTAGATAATTTCCCACATATCAAAGCCTACTGGATCATGATCAGCCCTAAGACCGCCCAGATCGGATTGAATTTTGGAGCGGATGATCTGGATGGAACAGTCGTAGAGGAAAAAATCGTGCATATGGCCGGTGCTCAAACGCCGGTCGGAATGACGCGTTCAGAGATTGAACATCTCATCCGTGAAGCGGGACGCGAGCCCATAGAACGAGATACCCTGTACCGACCCGTCCATCGAGCCGAAGCCGCTTAAGAGGGTAATCGCTCAAGAGGTCCCTTCCAATTCAATCCTCGGTCGGGGCTTACCGGCAAGATCCTCTTTGCCTGCTGTCGACGAGCCCCTGTAAAACTCGCCCAGCTTCTCGGCCAATTCTCTGAGGTTGACTGAGAGATAATGATCCGGTAACTGCCGGAATCGGGTTAAAGCCTTTTCATAACAACTCAAGGCTCCTTCCAAGTTTTCGTTTTCAAAGTGATAAAGTGAGACTGCAACCATGATCAGCGCTTGATAAAAAATCTTCTCCTTTCCTTTAGCCTCTGCCCAAACTTCTTCCCAGGCATCATGACATTCAAAGTAGAATCCCCGATTGAAATAATCTAGACCTTTGTAGAATTCAGTCGGATGCGCTTTCCCAGGGCTTTCCAAGAGTTTTGCCTCGATTCGCTTTTCTTATCCTCTAGCAGGACAAATTAATTTAAACTCTTAGAGGACATATTGCCTTCGCGGTGTAGGAGGAACTCGCCAATGCGAAAATTAAAAGATCATAAAATGGTTGTCTTGTTCATGGCTCAGGCTCTAATCCTGACCTCACCTGCTCGCCCCGCGGAGAGCAATAACGGTGCCGAGAAAAGAATCATCGATTATCTAAGAGCCAACGTAAGGCCCGGCCAACCAGTGACTGTCACCAAGCTTTATAATGAGGTGTTCACTTCATCTGAAGAACGAAAGGTTCTCGATCGACTTTACAATATATTCTTCAAAATACCTGCCTATGTTGCCCAGTACTACGTCACGTCGCAGAGGCCTCCCAGCCTGCAAGAAATCGCCCACCAGTTCAATTTCTCCATAGATGGCGAAGCCGACCTCATTCTGAGAATTATCGAATATGACCAGCGAATTCCTAAATTCATGACTCGGGATCCACGGACAGGTGAAATTGCTTCAGTTGACATTGAGAAGATAAAGGCGGACTCTCGATTCAATAAGGTGATTGAACGAAGCATCTTTGGATGGGAGGGTAAGCCGGCCCCTCCCTTCACGGTACAGTCCTTCGATGGCAGGGAGATCAAGCTCAGTGATTCAAAGGGTAAAACTCGTTTGGTGTATTTTTGGTTCAGCCATTGTCCGCCTTGTATGCAGATTACGCCTCATCTTGTTTCTTTACAGGAGAAATTTAAAGGTAGAAATTTTACTGTTATCGGTCTGAATGCAGACAGGGTGCTAGAACTCGACTATAAAGACCTGGAACGCAAGGCCTATTTAGATGAAAATAGAGTGAATTTCCCAATGGGTCACCTCACGCCAGAAGTTCAATCCGCCTACGGTGGTGTCCAGCTTTTTCCTACTATTTTTCTCGTAGACAAAGAGGGAGTCATTCGTAGACATTTCGTTAATTATCAGGACGAAGCAACATTAGAGGATGCTATCGAGTCGATGCCCTAAGGTTTATGGATGAGAAGCTCTTGGGCTTAAAGATCCTTTAGGAAAGGATTGAGGAGTTTTTCCTGGCCAATGGTTGTGGCAGGTCCGTGTCCAGGATACACCATAGTTTTGTCATCTAAGACCAGCAACTTTTCTCGAATCGAGCGCATGATCTCAGTGTAGGAGCCACCCCAAAGGTCTGTCCTTCCAATGCTGCGCTGGAAGAGCGTGTCCCCCGCAAAGAGCTTGCTGGTCTGACCAGGCAGATGGAGACACAAACTGCCGGGAGTGTGTCCTGGAGTAAAGATAATCTCTCCTGTGTGCTCGCCGAAATGAACGTTATCACCCTCGTGAACAAAACTGTCAATTTGGGTCATTGTGGGAACTGCTACTCCAAGCCAAGCAGCTTGAACTGGCAGATTTTGGTATAGAGTCAAATCTCTTTCGTGAAGCAGAGTTTGAGCTCCAGTCTGTTTCTTGAGCTTTTCCAGGTCACCCACGTGATCAATATGCGAGTGCGTACTGAGAATGTATTTGACTTTCAAATCATGCTTATGAAGGATGGGTAATACTAAATCCACTTCATCACCGGGATCGATAACCACGGCCTCACGAGTTTTTTCGCATCCCAAGATGTAGCAATTGCACTGCAGAGGTCCAACGGGAATGAATTCAAAGATCATTTCCCCTCTCACCAATGTAACCTTGCCATTCTAGACGAAGCTTCTGAAGTCTAAGGGGTCAATTCCTTTCGGAGGTCGTTTGTCTTTTCAGTAAGATTGCCTTGACGCAATCCGGCTTATTGGAAATGATTCCATCCACTTCCAGATCCACCATTCTCTCAATATCTTTAGAACGGTCCACTGTCCAGGCGAAGGTTCTTAACTTCTGTTGACGCCACTGCGACACCAAATTTGGAGTCAGACCCTGAAAGTCCAAGCAGACTGCGGAAAAAAGGATATTCATCTTCCTAGCCTTGGCTACGTTAGCAGGGGATTTAGACACTATTCCAATCGAGATTCTTTTAGTGTAGGTCTGAACCTTAGCCAGCAGAGCTAGATCAAAAGACGTCAATATTAGTGACCGCGAGGCCGCCTGGAGTTCCAACACCTTCACCATCTTTGCAATGCTCTTGAGTGACTTTACTTCCACCATCATGCCAATGCTCGAAGGAATCATCTCGAACGCCTCGTTCAAAGTCAGCAGCTTTTGCTCCTGATAAAGATCAATTGCTTTCAAAGTCGCAGAATTTGATTTGCTGACTGAATATCGCAAAGGTGAGAGCCGACCCGTGTGGCTATCATGAATTATGATAAATTCGCCGTCCAAGGACTCGTGGGTGTCAAACTCAATTACATCGACACCGAACTCAATAGCCTTTTGAAACGAAGCTGCCGTATTCTCCAGCGAATATGCGGCAGCTCCCCGATGGCCGATAACAAGCGGCCTCATGCGCTCTTGTGCTTGAGAAAAAGACTTCGGAAGAGGCCCATTGGCTTCTTCGAGGTAGAAGGATAGATGTTGATAATTTCAAAATTAGGGCTGAGATCAAAATCCTTTGGCTGGATTTGTGAAGTGTGATACGGGACAAGTTTCTTGGTTTCCTTATCGTAAAAGTGTAGAACATCAAGCCCGATTTGTCTAAAAGCGGTGGCGATAAGGCTGGAACAAGTATACCTGCCTGCCTTTGAAGCCCCAATATCATCAGTCGGTCGCGATTTTTCATTGAAAGGAAGGCTCATGAATCGGTAGATGTTTTCCTCGTCATAGGGTAAGCCCACTTTACCCAATGCAAAGCGAATAACCGTTTCTCGTTCCTTTCGCGTTACATTCTTAGGGCGGCAGATTCGCAGATTACAGTTTTTGTATTTGTCGATGTCGCTCAGAATGACTCCGCGTGTAATAACCGCCTCTACCAAATTGGGTTTTCCTTCCACAAAGCTCTTGGGCTTGGTTGATGCAAACAAAGACTGGTCTCCCACATAAAGTGCACAGTGGCTCCAAGTGTGAGTACTGAATATCTTAATCCAGTCGCTAAGTCCTGTTTCACCTTCCACCAAGAGAACATCACCTGGAAGCAATATCCGCTTTAAGTCAGCCACATCGTTGGGATAATGAAGTTGGTAGGGCTCTTTCTTTTTGTTGATCTTCTTTACCACATAACTGCCCAGATGGTTTTTAGAGGCATGAACGAAACTGTTTCTTACTTTCCCAAGCAATCGGAAGATCATTGACGGACCTCCAAAAAGAGAGCCCTTTTACTTTGAGACTTCTTGTTTCTTATCGGTTGCCAACTTCAAAAAAGTGTTTTGTTTCTCGGAAAAGTCCGCCGAACGCCAAAACAAGTTCATTCATGCGAAGCCTGAAAGCCTTTGATTTTCGCAATTGATCATACCCCCTCTTGGTGCAAGGAAATTTCGAAATGGCAGTCCAGTCGCTTGCACCACTAGAAGAGTTGTTAGGGACTTCTCCGTATCAGGTTTGAAATCTTTCCTCCCATTCTATGTTGCCTTTAGAGTGTTGCTTTCTAATCAATCCAGCTGAGTAGTCTCACTGGCGGCCAGTGCGACGCCTGTCTTGCTTGCCGCCATGCTCGAATACAGCTCAAACCTATTTTACCAGATCCCCGGTGAGGAAGCCATTCCGAGTTAAGGAGATTAGCCACGGTCAGATTCGCAAATCCCGAGGATCCAGGAGACCTGGATGGAGCGATCCACGAAGGACGGAATTTTCAATGTCAGAAGAATGTGCAATCCGGCTTCATGTGTGAATGTCTTAAAAGAGGGAGAGAAACTCGTGGAGAACGAATTTCTCTGCCGGAGAATTGGGAGGAAGTTAGAAGAGGGCTCTTAAAAGGATGGAGTTCACGGATCCTTTCACACAAAGGCGCCGTTAGGGGTAAAAAAGACCTCTCTTTCCAGCTTGTCGAGATAACGGTCAACGGCTATTCGTTCTTGAACCTGTCGTTCGTTGTATTCCTTGAAATTTGCAATGATCGGAGCCGAAACATACATCCAGTTCGCCGAGCAACAATTGGAGCAAGTGAGATTACCTGAAGAAGAAACTGACAAAGTTCTATTGGCATCGCAGTTGGTGCAAAATACGATGCGGTTATCCAAAGATCTCCTTACATTTATCTCGGGACTGCGGCCAAACTTCATCCAATTTTTTCTTTTCATATTTTTACCCTTTTTTGTTCCCCCTTATGTTTCCAAACTTCGGTGGACACCGCCTGGGAGTTGATCAATCGCTCAAGGGTTGCTCAAAACCCTAGCTATTGTACGGTTCGACGGTCTTAGTCCGACTAGTTATTCATTACTCTTTCAGGCTTTGGATCCGAACTCCTCATGACTCAACGCATATATTTTAGCAGTTCTTCAACCAAAGTCCGGCAGATTTGAACCTCAAAAGGGATTACGCCGCTTAAGCCTTGATTTGATTAAAGGTTGCAGCGCTAAGGATCAGATCAGACTTCAGGAACGATCTTCCTGAGTGAGTTACCATTTTATCCAGGCTCTTCAATAAGATCTTGTTCACTAAAAGGATAGAACTGGGGGAGGATTGAGGTAATTCGGGCGTCATTTTCCGGTCATTTTTCCCCTGAAATTGACATTCGGGAAAAAATAGGAAAAAGACTTCCACTCTGAGATGAAGATGATGGGTCTGATCTCGGTGAGTCTTGATTCATAGAGAGGGAAGCGTTTAGTTAGCTCTACGACTTTTGAACGAATCTTTGGCTGCAAATCCACGTTTTGGATATCATCAAGGATATCACTTATGAATTCCCCAACCATTTCCATCTCTGGCTCTTTCATGCCACGAGTAGTCAAGGCAGGAGTTCCAATCCGAATGCCGCTTGTTACCATGGGTGAGTTGGTGTCAAAAGGAATTGTATTCTTATTGACAGTTATTCCTGCCTGTTCTAAGGCCTTTTCTGCCTGCTTCCCCGTGATGCCTTTAGAGAATACGTCAACCAGCATCAAATGATTGTCTGTCCCACCAGAGACGATACGGTAGCCACGTTTCTTTATCGTTCCACATAAGACTTTGGCATTTTTGACGACCTGCTCAATATAGGATTTATATTCCGGCTGTAAGGCTTCATGAAAGCACACTGCTTTGGCCGCTATGATGTGGACCAAAGGACCTCCTTGGGTCCCAGGGAAAACGATCTTATCAAGATCCTTGGCGAAGGCGTTCTTGCACATAATCATTCCGCCACGAGGTCCCCGCAGGGTCTTGTGGGTGGTTGTCGTGACAAAATCACAATGTGGGATTGGGCTTGGGTGCTCACCCACAGCAACTAAACCGGCGATGTGAGCGATGTCCGCCATCATTAGCGTCCCCGCTTTTTTAGCGATTTTTCCCATGCGCTCGAAATCAATAACTCTTGGGTAAGCACTAGCGCCGACCACGATGAGTTTTGGCTTGTGCTCCTGGGCCAGTCGGTCTAGTTCTTCGTAATCGATGGTTTCACTTTCTCTGCTTACGCCATAGGCAATAACCTTGTACATCTTTCCCGAGAAGTTGAGGGGATGACCATGGGTGAGGTGTCCGCCATGGGTGAGATTCATTCCAAGGATGGTATCGCCAGGTGAGAGCACTGTCATATAGACAGCTACGTTGGCTTGTGTACCGGAATGCGGTTGTACATTGACATGCTCTGCGCTGAAAAGACGCTTAGCGCGTTCGATGGCCAATGTTTCCACCACGTCCGTGAATTCACACCCTCCATAGTAGCGTCGGCCGGGGTAACCTTCAGCATATTTGTTTGTGAAAACACTTCCCATAGCTTCCAAAACAGCTTCACTGACAAAATTCTCTGAAGCGATCAGTTCAAGTTGGGAGTATTGTCGCAGGGTTTCATTCGAAACCGCGCGAAAGACTTCCGGATCTCTATACTGCAGATATCTCGAAATGGGCAAATTGGCTATACTTGACACTTCTGGAATCCTTCTAAGAATCGAGCCGCATCATCAGATTAGAGCCGATTCTATCTGAGAATCGGGTCATTTACAATACAATTGTTGAGTAAGACCTTGTGCCTTCCAGCATCTGACGAGGATTTCAGGGAATTTGGCCAGTTAGGAATTCCCTTGACGACAAACGTGGGGATAAAATATTTTAGCCTTGAAACCGCATCGTGGTTTGACGCTGGACGGCTTGATGTCATGAGGCGAGATAACAAGCAGTTGGGCGGTAGAATATTCTCCTGAGGAATTAGAGTAAAGCTCATGCGTTGGAGTCAGATGTTTATCCCGACTTTGAGGGAAGCGCCGGCGGAAGCCGAAGTTCCCAGCCACATTTTGCTTCTCCGTGCGGGCTACATTCGTCAACTGGCTTCGGGGATTTATTCTTATTTGCCGCTGGCACAAAGGGTGATGAACAAGGTCAGTCGCATCATTCGTGATGAATTAGATCGAATCGGAGCACAGGAATTTTTTCTCCCCGCCCTCCATCCCGCCGAACTGTGGCAAGAGAGTGGAAGATGGGAAAGTATGGGGCAGAACATGTTTCGACTCAAGGATAGAGCAAATCGCGACATGTGTTTGGGGATGACTCACGAGGAAGTCTTTACGTCAATTGCTCGCAGTGAAATTCGCTCTTATCGCCAGCTTCCTCAGATTTGGTATCAAATTCAAACCAAGTTCCGAGATGAACCTAGACCTAAGTCGGGCTTACTCAGAGTTAGACAGTTCACGATGAAAGACTCTTATTCGTTTGATGTCAATTGGGAAGGGCTTGACGCAAGCTATCAAAAACATTACGAGGTTTATTGTCGCATTTATGACCGTTGCGGTCTCAGATACCGCGTAGTGGAGGCGGACAGCGGAGTGATGGGTGGCAGGCAGTCGCAAGAATTCATGGTTGTGAGTGAAGCTGGAGAGGACCAAATCTGTTACTGCCAATGTGGGTATGCCGCAAATTTAGAGAAAGCAGTCTCACGTTTGGAACCGATTGTCGATGAATCAGGGCCAGAGAAACCAGAACTCGTTTTCACCCCGAATCAAAAAACTATCGATGAAATCTCAAATTTCTTAAAGGTCAAGCCAAGCCACCAGATCAAGACACTGGTTTATATCTCCAAGCATAGTCCATTATTGGCACTGCTTCGAGGAGATCATCAACTCAATGAAGCAAAACTTCAATCAGCCCTTGGTATCGAGGCACGACCCGCCCGCCCTGAAGAGATTCAAGAGATCATCGGAGCCTCGGCAGGCTCCTTGGGACCAGTGGGTATCTCTAAAATACCCATTCTCTCTGACCAGAATCTTAAAGGGAGGAAGAATCTCACCTGTGGTGCTAACCGCGACGATTACCATCTATGTGGAGTCACACCCGACAAGGATTACGTCGCGGAGTACCATGACCTTCGCTTGGTTCAATCAGGGGAACCCTGTATCCGCTGTGGCAAACCCTTGGCAATTAGCAAGGCGTTAGAAATTGGACACATTTTCAAGCTGGGGACAAAATACTCCGAGAGTATGGGGGCCACCGTCTTAAATGCCGATGGCCAGCAGACCCCCCTTGTTATGGGCTGCTATGGTATCGGTCTAGAAAGAGTAATGGCTGCCGCTATTGAGACCGGCAACGACCAAGATGGTATTGTTTGGCCCTGTTCCATTGCACCCTTTTCATGCTTGATCTCTGTGCTAAACACAAAAGACAATCAACTCGTCGAAGCGGCAGAAAACACATACCAGGAACTTCAGCGTCGCAGAGTGGATGTTCTTTTGGACGACAGGGATGAGCGCCCCGGGGTTAAGTTTAAAGACGCGGATCTCATTGGGATTCCATTTCGAATCAACTTCGGAAGCAAAAAGTTCAAGGAAGGGAAAGTAGAATGGGTGGAACGCTCTTCAAAAAAGGTTGAGGATATAAACTACTTAGAACTAGTGCCAAGAGCCATTTCCATCCTCCAAGAGGCGGGTATTCGTTGAAGCATCTTTTCGTGCCAACTCTATCTGCCCAGCAGGGGAGGGCGAGTCTGGGCTGTTGTATCAGTCTCTTATTGATTGCAGTTCTGGGATACGCGGCTTACAAGTTCATTCCTCCTTTCTTCAGTGATTACCAGTTAAAAGATGCAACGAATGAGATTGCCGTTCTGAGTGCCGCAGGTGTCTTGCCCTCAGCAGGAGGTGTTTCGCCAAAACCTGATGGATTCGTCTCGGACATTCAAGATGCAGTTATGAGGAAGGCTAAAGAGTTGGACATCCCATTGCGCAAACAGGATATCAAAGTGCGAAGACATGAAGCCCTTGTTTTTATTACCGTCAAATACACCGTGCCCATCGAGTTACCTGGCAGCCTCTACGATCTTAACTTTGAATTCACTAGCCATAATTAATTCAAAGACTACCTGAGTCCATTCAGCCCTTTTTCTTAAGCAGGAGTCCAAAAAGTAGAACCACAATTGCCCCCAAAAGCCACTCAATACGCCACAATTGAATAACCTGCCATTCGCCCAAGGTAGTGGGAGTCATTCGGATGCCTGCGAATATTGAGATAATTGAGAATAGCACCGCGACGATCAGGCAAACGAGCACTGCCGCCTCCAGGCCGGTTTCAGTAGCTATTACTTTTGTCAACCTCATTATTCGTACGAAATTCGACCCATAGACCCAGCGACCACAGACATGGCAGAATTCAGCGCCCAATTTCAAGTCGGTCCCGCACCTCTTACATACTCCTGCAATAGCTCCTTCCTTTCCTTCAGTTTCAAATCCCCGAGTTCCTGTGCCGGAGACATTTGTTAGGACTGTGTTTTCCATCTCTACCTCCTGAATCCATTAACGTACAATCTGAATTCAAGACATCTTGGATAAGCGCCCCTCTAATCCAAACGGGGC
The DNA here is from genome assembly GCA_003224715.1 of Acidobacteriota bacterium. GTDB lineage: Bacteria > Acidobacteriota > Terriglobia > Versatilivoradales > Versatilivoraceae > QHZQ01. The sequence goes on from QHZP01000052.1 coordinate 19,744, forward strand.
GCTTCTTCCAATTTCAATTATGACAAAGTCAACTTTAAAGGCTGAGCGAGCTTAATATTCAAGGTTGAACCGGCTGAGAAACCTGTCTCCTTGCCTCGCGTGGCTAAAACTACTCCCGTTCCCGCACCAGCCCCTGAAGCAGCCCCAATAGCAGCTCCTTTCCCTCCTCCAGCGATTGCACCGATAGCTGCTCCGAGACCTGCACCACCACCGATCATCATCCCATCTTTCTTCTTGGTGGTTGGGGCAATATGAGAGACGCTTGAGGATTGGATAGGGTAAGACCTACCACTTGGTAAAACGAGGTCCGTGAATCTTAGCGAAATATAAGCTCTGCCCTTCACTCGGCCTGACCGCACCGACTCTGCCACTATCCCCTTTATGGTGCTGCCGATGGGAATGGCTACTTTGTCATTGACCTTTACGTCGTCGACCACCTTCATTGTGAAAGGATCACCCGCCACATTGTTCTCTGTGCTAAGGGCGTGTTGCAACGACGCTCTTATAACTGTTCCAGCAGCCAAGGTCTCGTCGACCTTTTTCTCAATGTCTTTCTTGGTGCCGCTCAACGGCTGATCGTTTAAGCTAGACGTGTCTGAGCTTGTAACCGCAGGTCCACTGCAAGCAATGCTGAACAGCAAGATCAACAAACAAAGACCCAGCAAGAAATTCTTACACATAAATCAAAAACCTCCATCGATATTTAGTGATATTAACCTCAACTAAGCAAGCTTAGAGCACGGCTTATTCCAAAGGCTTGTCCTACACTATGTTGTTGTATCTGACAGGGTTGTAAATGAAAATGAAGTGAATTGTTGGGGGGAAATATTACAAAATTATTGTAAATCTTACTATTTGCAGGGATCAAAAAAGGAGGCCCGATCGGCCTCCTTGAGTCTTGCCTTGCAATGTATGAGAGTTTCTATGCTTGTTATGCAGGGAAGCGCCTTGTCCGAGCAAGATATTCCTGGGCACGATTGATGACGCTTTGCTCCGCTTCATCCTTGGTGGCCCCCACACTTCGAGCCAGGCAAGCTCCTGGCTCCACATTATCCGCCTTGCAAAAATACTTCTCACCAAGCCGATAACAGGTTATGCGTACGGGCCATCCGCTCAATTCCATTATTTTCTCAGATAATTCAGTTGGCTTCATTAGGTGAGCCACCGAAGCGTTCCCCAGACTTCACTTCAATCTCAAGTGTCAGGCGGAAACAGCCGAAACCGCCCCTCTTTCAATTGGGGCACCAACCAAGTTTCCCCACTCAGTCCAGGAACCATCATAGTTTTTAACGTCGCTAAAACCTAGTAAATACTTCAGAACAAACCAAGAATGGCTTGAACGCTCACCTATTCGGCAATAGGCAATAACGGGCTTTGTCCCGCTAATGCCCTCGTTTTGATAAAGGGCCTTCAACTCGTCGAAAGTCCTAAAAGTACCATCATCATTGCAGGCTTTTGACCAAGTAATACTTCGTGCGCCGGGGATATGGCCTCCTCGTTGGCAGGTCTCAGGTAGCCCAGGAGGAGAAAGAATTTCACCAGTAAACTCTTGCGGACTCCTAACATCTACTAGTTCAACGGTCGCCCGTCGTGAGGCTTCTTGAACTTGAGGAAGAAACGCGCGAATTGAAAGATCGGGGTCGGAGGTTTTATAAGCTACCGGTGAAAATCTAGGAACATCCACACTAAGATATTTCCCCTCGGTTATCCATTTCTTTCTTCCTCCGTTCATGATTCTTACATCCGAGTGGCCATAGATCTTCAATTGCCAAAAGGCCCATGCGGCAAACCAATTGTTATTGTCACCATACAGAATAACGGTCGTGTCATTTTTAATCCCTGAATCACCCATAAGTGTCTCAAACTGTGCTTTCGGAATAATGTCTCGTCGAACGGTATCGCATAATTGAGTATTCCAGGCCCAACCCAACGCGTTAGATACGTGACCCTCATTGTAGGCCTTGGTATCAACGTCGACTTCCACAATTCTCACTTTTGAATCGCTAGTATGATTAACGACCCAATCCGTGCTTACCAAAACTTCTGGATGAACGTATTCAGACATAATCTGTCTCCTTTCAATTTTTATTTGAGATCAATCCAAGCAAATTGAGCCGACGAAGGTAAAATTCGCATTTGTGTGGTGCCAAATGCTGCCGTCGCAATTCCTAAATGGTGCTGGAAAATGCTGCTGGACTCATTTTACATGGAACTACATTTTAAACCGAATAATGAGTCAAATCGAACACTGATTTTTAACAATTATAGCGCAAAAGAAGCCTGGGATCTAACCTGACCTATTGTCGAAGCCGACGTATTTGAGCGACCACGGTGGTGACGCTTTTAGGTTCCAGAGCCATAGACTGCTTGGAGGCGCTTTCAGGGGGCAGAGGAACCTGGACGCAATCCTCTTTCTCAGAAGTTCGATAGGCTAGCAAGCGCTCCATGGTCCAGCCACGCATCTCTAAGTTTTCTGTAATAGGGCCAGCGGTTGAATTGATCATCACGAGTGTCATCCCGTTGTACTCCGGGTTACGAAAGGCAATCATAGGGGAAGTATTTCCTCGGACAGCTATCCTTACCGCATCCCTTGGTATGAACCGGCTAAACTGGGTAAAGCACCAGAATTTCTTTGAGGGCTCAAGGCGGGTTCCCGTCCTTTCCAGTAGACCTTGTTTCTTCTCATCTGATCCCAAAGGAGTCATTAAAGCCCAATAGAGCCAGGCGTGACAATCTGATTGAACCAGATCCTCCAGCATCTGAGTCGCTAGTAGCAATCCATCATCGATATTCCCTGGGTTTCTTCCTTCGGGAACAGCAAATTCTGACTGCCACAATTTAAAATTCTCACTCTTACAGACATTGTTAAGTGCCATTCGGTCTGAGGAAGACTTTCTCGAAGAATGCACGCCCAGGTAGGAAATCATCCGGCGGGCTTCCGGGTCAGCCAATATGGGTTGAAGATAAGTGCCGGCTTGCTCCCACTCTACTTCGGGAAGCATGATCTTAGTGGGATAGCCGCGTTGTCTTAATCGGCTCCCGACCACCTTGACAAAGTCTCTCAACTGCTCTCCATTCCAAGAACAACTCTGACCTCCCTGTTTCTTGTCAGGTCTGTTTTGAAGACTAATAAGTTGAAAGTCCTGATTACGGATCTTCTTGTAAAACTCAAGATAGCCTAGAAGGTAATCTGCAAAATCCTCATAATGGCTAGGAAGTAACTCTCCTCCATCCTTGAAGGAGTTGTTGGTCTTCCATTGCGGTGGCGGAGTCCAAACGCAACTGTTTAAAATCATCTCTTGGCGTTTTTGGGCCTCGCGCATCAGGAAGTATTGAGCAGACTCATTGTCTTCATCACCAAAATAATAGATGAGTCCTCTAAGATACAGTGGATGAGTGAACGGTAGTCGCTTGCCTGTCCACCAGATTTCGTTACGGAGAATATTGATGCGCGCGCCATCGGGGCCAAACAGCAGGTTCAGTAATTTCGTGCGCCGGGGCTCAGCCTGAGAATATACCTCCTGGGCGCAACCATTCACTCCCGCGGCTCCAAACCCATCCATTCGTTGGAACTGGATCTCAGGCTGTATATAAACGGGAGCACACTGGCCATTAACTGAGAAATTAACCAGAAACGATGAAAATATGAGGCTCGCCGTAAGGAACGTATGCAGGTCGACCTTACAAAACTTACCTCGCCCTGTTTCGTCAGATTGAGAATCACTCCTGGCTTTGGATCTGGCCTGTGCCTCCAATTCTGTAAGAAATCCTGTCTTATTTGAAACTGACACTCGAATGTCCAGGGCCACTTTCCGTTGGAATGGGGGATGATAAGTCCCCGACTGGAGGCTTAAAGGTAGCACCCACGATATCTGCAATTTCCTGTCGCAGTTCTTTCACGTCGCCCTTTCCGTTCGGATGAACGCGGTTCGTGAGGATGATCAGATAGCTTTGTGTTTCAGGGTCTATCCAGAGCGAAGTTCCGGTATAACCTGTGTGGCCGAAAGACCGGGATGAAAAGTAGCTACCCTTTGCTGACGAATAGATAGAATTGATGTCCCATCCAAATCCGCGAATATCCTCTTTTTCTCTGGGAGACTGCGGCGAAGTCATCTCCCTGACTATTTCAGACTTGAAGATTTGTACTTGATCCAGCGTTCCTTCGTTGAGGAGCATTTGGCAAAACCGCCCCAAATCCATGGCCGAGGAGAATAACCCTGCGTCTCCGGCCACACCCCCTAGTATGCCTGCCAGTGGGTCGTGAACTTGGCCGCGCAGAATGCTCCCGTCCTTTCTCCTCTCAGTAGGAGCGATTAACCCCGGACTGAGGGAACGAGGTCGAAACTGAGTAGAGCTCATCCTCAAAGGAGAAAAGATACTTTCCTGGATAAACCTATCCAAAGGCTTGCCACTGATTCTTTCAACAACTTTCCCCAAAACAATAAATCCGAGGTCGCTGTAAATGAATCGGGTCCCGGGCGGAGCCACCGGTCTGACTTGATAGATTCTTGTCAAAATTGCCTTTGCCGTGTAGTGGCGTCGCTTGGACAGACGAAGGTCTGCAGGCAAGCCTGAATAGTGAATCAATAAATGGCGAATGGTAATTTTCCCCTTTCTGCCCTGGGCGAAGGCCGGGATGTATTTCGCCACAGGATCATCTAAGCCCAATTTCCCCTGTTGGAGCAAGATCATGGCTGCCGGCGTAGTGGCGAGGACTTTGGTGAGCGAAGCAAGGTCGAAAACGGTGTCGAGGCTCATGGCTTCTACCGTCGGCTCCAGGCTTCTATTTCCGTAGGCCTTGTCGAAAACGACAGACCCTTGATGACCCACTAGCACCACGGCTCCAGGAATATTGCCGGCGGCCAGCGCTCTGTTTACAACCGCATCAATTTGTGAAAGGTTTCCGAGGGGTGAAGAAATTTGCTGGTTAGGAACCTGTAAAGCATTGTTGCAGGCGGCAAGGGTTTGTTGGGCTGAAATAAGAAGGAAGAGAATTACAAGGCTAATAGGCATTCCAAATTTCCAACACACTCCAATCTGAAAAATCTAAACCGTCTTATCGCACTCGTTGGACTTCAAGCTTAGTCCAAGCAGGATCAGGTTGCGAGTGGAACGTCATTGAATGGGGGGGCACAACCCCTGTTATTGCATCGGGTCGAATGACCAGTGCAATTCACTCTGTTTCCTTCACCGCTTTCAAAGGTTTCTTCTTTTTTGGAGCGGCCACAGCGGCTTTCCCGTCGGAGAAGCTTTTCATGGCCGTATCTTCATCCTCAAAAATTTCGAATATCTTTAGAAGATTCATTAGCTTTAAAACTTCCAAGATCTTCGGCTTTACCTTCAGAAGCTTTAGGTGACCTCCGTCCTGGGTGATAGAAGTATGGCTGCTCACCAAGAATCCGACACCAGTGCTATCAATATAAGGAACACTGTCCATGTCGATCAGAAGTTTCTGGATTCCCATGCTCAAGACATTCTTGATCTTTTCACGCAGAAAGAAGCTATCTCCTGCAGCCATGAATTTCCCGTCAAGCTTCAAAACGCAAACATCTCCAACTACCTTCAATGTAAATTTCAAAGTTTTTAAACCTCCTCGAATCAGCTTCGAAACTGATTGGGTCAAAAAGTATGTCGCAAGAGGGACGACACGATTACTGATTATAGTTTTCCGCTTAAAAATTCACGCTGGAAGCCGCAGGTTTTCGACGAACAGATAAGGAAACCGCTGGCCGTTTCGGCACGAAAACCCCACTAGCCGATCTGGCAATAAGAAGCATCGCCAACAGAGTGATTGACGGTACTACTATAGTAATTTTTTTTTGGTGAATGGGCAAGACTTTTCATCAACCGTTTAGGTTCCTAGCTTAAAGGTGCTCAACCCGAAAGAAAAAATGATGGACAAGTAAACCTGATTGTATCAAAATCACCGTGTTTCCAAGCTTTTCAGTCTAGTCTAGACTATCGGCTTTGCAAGTGGACTCCGGGGCTTGGGGTAGTGACTCTCAGATTTTAGAAAGGAGAGCTTCATGTCCGAAGAGAACAAAATCGGCCGTCGAGAGGCCATTAAGGAAATAGCGGCTGGAGTCGGGGCTGTTAGCAGCTTGCCCGTTCTCAACAACATCAGCCGGGCGGAGGGGCACTCTCATCACGTGGCGGCTCCATTGGTGACGGAGGCAGGAGCTTCTCGGGCACCCAGCTTTTTTGATAAGCACCAGTACGCTACGGTTACTGAACTGGCATCATTAATTATTCCGACGGACGAAACCCCAGGGGCAAAAGAGGCCAAGGTCAATGAGTATATTGATATGATCGTGGGTGAGTCAGGTCACGATGTGAAGAAAATTTATCTTGATGGCTTGGCATGGCTTGATAAGACCAGTGTCGAGCGGCACAATAAAAAGTTCGTTGATCTGACCAACAATGAGCAGGTAGCGATTTTAACTGAAATCAGCCAAATAAAAAATCCCACACCTGAAAACGAAGTTCAGGCCAAGTTTTTCAGAGCAATCAAGGATATCACCATTGATGGGTTCTATACTTCTAAGATCGGTATTGAAGAACTCGGATATATTGGGAACACGGTTCTTGATGAATTCCCAGGTTGCACCCACCCTGAGCATCAATCCTAAGAGTAGCAAGTCTCAGTCTTTTCAAGTGTAGACTCTCCGGGACTCTGGACAACTCAAATCTGCCATTCCCATCCCCAACTCAGGCCCAGTAGGCTTCTCCAGGCAGCTCAGTGATAACAACGCCCTTCAGGAATTGGACAGCTTTCCTCAGCCCCTCTTCTGGTGACATCAGGCTGTCCTCATGCTCAATGCTGACTACATGATCGTACCCGACCAATCTTAGGTTGCTCATGATGTCCTTCCACTCAGAAAGATCGTTGCCGTACCCCACGGTGCGGAAGATCCAGGAGCGATGAAGTTCGTCGGTATATTTTTTTGCATCCAGGACTCCATTGACGGCGATATTACGAGGGTCTAGTTTACAGTCCTTGGCGTGGAAGTGATAGATCGCATCCCCACAGGCGCGAATGGCAGCTCCAATATCGACTCCTTGCCAGAAGAGATGACTGGGATCGAAATTGCCGCCGATTTCTGGTCCGACTGCATCGCGCAATTTGAGCAGGGTCTCGGGATTGTAGACTACGAAATTGGGATGCATTTCCAGCGCGATCTTCTTTATTCCATGACTTCGCGCCAGTTTGACCGCGCCCTTCCAGTAAGGAATGACACGTTCCTTCCATTGCCATTGAAGGGCCTCGAAGAATTCTGGAGGCCAGGGAGCAACAATCCAGGAGGGTAAGGACGCCTTCCTATCTGACCCTGGACAGCCACTAAACGAGATGACGCGATCGACCTCCAGTTTTCTGGCAAGTTTCAGCGCATTCTCAAAATCTCGGTGATGATCCTTGGCAATTTTTTTGTCAGGATGGAGAGGATTCCCATGCACACTCAGGGCACTGATGAGGAAGCCTCTGTCCCTTATGGCATCCTCAAAAGCCTTCAATTTCTTGTCGCTGGAGAGCAGCTCCGACGGCTTGCAGTGGGCTTCCCCAGGATAAGCCCCACAGCCAATTTCGACAGCCTCGACACCGAGATCTTTGAGATAATCTAATGCTTCTTCGAAAGGCCGGTTGGCCAACAAAACAGTAAACACTCCGATTTTCATCTAATCCTCCACAGTTTCCGTACACAGGATATTGTGGCCGGGTTCAGCGAGAGGAAAAGGCTGCATCAAAAGCCACAGACGACGGAGTAAAGTCCTGTTTGCGCACCAGCGCCAGGGCCTCAGGGGCGCCCCACTCCCGATTCATGCCGCTGTCCTCCCATTCGATGGAAAGCGGACCCTGATAGTTGGCCCGGTTAAGGGCTCGTATAATTTGGTCCCATTTGGCGTCCCCCCGGCCCGGTGAGACGAAATCCCAGCCTCGGCGATGATCTCCGAAATCCAGGTGAGACGAAAGAATGCTATTTCGACCATTAAGCTGGACGCGCGAGTCCTTCACGTGAACGTGGAAAATACGTTCAGCAAATTCGTCGATGAAAAAGACAGGATTAATGAACTGGTGCACGAAGTGACTGGGATCGAAATTGAAGCCGAAGTTCGGATGGTGACTCACCGCCTCTAAGGCCCGGTGGGTAGTGATGATGTCATAAGCAAGCTCTGTTGGGTGGACCTCCAGAGCAAACTTAACACCCTCCGTCTTGAAAACGTCCAGGATGGGATTCCAGCGGCTGGCAAAATCCTTATAGCCTTTGTCGATATCGGCCTGGCTGGTGGGCGGGAAGAAATAGAGTTTGCCCCATACACTGCTGCCCGTAAAGCCGTTGACGACCTTTACACCGAACCGCTTGGCTGCTCGCACCGTATTCTTCATTTCTTCGGCGCTACGTTGTCGGACACCTTCCGGCTCGCCGTCACCCCAGATCCTGGGCGGCAGAATGGTCTTGTGACGATTATCAATCGGGTCGTCGCAGACACACTGGCCTACCAGGTGATTGCTAATAGCAAAACAGCTGAGGCCGTATTTCTTCAACAAGTCCTGTTTCGACCGTACATAACTGTCCTTCTCCAGGGCCTTTTCCACCTCGAAATGGTCTCCCCAGCAGGCCAGCTCCAGACCATCAAATCCCCACTCGCTGGCCTTCTTGGCTAGTGTCTCGAGGGGCAAATCGGCCCACTGACCCGTGAATAAAGTGACAGGTCGTGACATAATAGGATCCCTCCTGTAAGATAGTCTAATAGTTTTCTATTATACTCTGACCCACTTCTTCGATTTGGAGCTACTCTCCATAGCCTCGAGGACTGCCTGGTTCTTTACGCCGTCTTCGAAACTCGGCGAGGGCAATTTATTTTTGGAAATTGCTTGCATTAAGTCGTAGACTGCATGCACAAAAGTATGCTCGTAACCAATAATGTGTCCCGGCGGCCACCAGGCCCCCACATAGGGATGAACCCCTCCACCCTCCGTAACTAGGATGTTTCGGAACCCTTGGACATATTGTGGATCGTCGCGCAAATAAAGCTCCAATTCGTTCAAGCGTTCCAAGTTGAAAACTAAACTTCCCTTACTCCCATTAATCTCAAAACGATTGTAGTTCTTACGGCCCAGAGCGAAACGAGTGGCTTCGATGCTGCCAATCGCTCCATTTTCAAAACGGGCAAGCGCCAGGCTGGCGTCATCGACCGTAACATGGCCAGTCTTTTTGGGGTTGTCCGCCAGTGGCCGTTCCTTGATGAAAGTTTCCAAGGTTGCCGAGACCTCTTTAATCTCCCCAACCAGGAATCGAGCGAGGTCGGTGACATGGGAAGCCAAGTCACCCAGGGCGCCAGATCCCGCCTTCTTTTTGTCCAAGCGCCAGATTAGAGGGAATTTCGGATCGACGATCCAATCCTGCAAATAGGTTCCGCGAAAATGATAAAGATCCCCCAACTTTCCTTCCTCAATCAGTTTCTTAGCCAGCTCGACTGCCGGCGCTTTGCGGTAATTGTGGCAAATCATATGGAGCACTCGGCTATTTTGCACAGCGGCGAGCATTTTTTTGGCCTCCTTCAAATTATTGGCCAAAGGTTTTTCGCAGAAGACCATCTTGCCTGCTTTAGCCGCTGCTACCGCGATCGGCATGTGCGAGTCTCCTGGAGTCGAAACGTCCACCAGGTCGATGTCTTTTCGTCTTACAACCTTTTCCCAGGATGTGCTCCATTCCTGCCAGCCGAACCTTGTCGCAGCTGCCCTGACATTGGCTTCATGGCGGCCACAGATCACCTTCATAACGGGCACTGTGTCACTCTGAAAAAAGCGTGGCATCTGCAGATAGGCATTGCTATGGGCTTTACCCATGAACTGGTAACCGATTAGGGCGACATTGATTTTTCGAATCACTTCAATCCCCCTTTTCCAATAGTATTTCTCGCAGCGGTAATGCTACACTGGTATCCCTTTTTCAATGCGAACGGTGAAAAACCCTTGCACTGTCAAATGCTCCAGGATTTCTCTGGAAAATTCGCTACCTCACTGAAACCATGCCTTCATCGCGCAAGCGGATAAGAACGACGCATTGGTATATCAATATTCCTCAAACTGGGTCAAGCAAAAAGGCTCTGTCCAGGAGACGTCCTCACCGACTGCAAAAAAAGTACACAACAGTCCGCTGCGGTCGCCTCTCGAGTCGAATTCGGGAAACGGGTGAAGCAAGTCCGCGCTCGCCCCGGCAATTAGAATTCTCTCAGCAGAAAGAGGAAATTGAGGAATTTGCTCTTTCGCTTCCTGCCCCTGCACTCTATCAGCATGGATCGAAAATCGGATTACTCGAAGAATTGAACTTCACAGTGGGAATCCTTGGCCATCGTTTGCTGCTCTGCTTTCAGCTCAAGTCGAAAAGTATAAGAAGAAAGATTGTTGATGTTCGCAGAAAGGGAATGGAATGCCTTGAGATTCAGACGGAACATTTTAACCGGTCAGAGTCATTTGAGATTCGGAACCTTGAAAGTTCTGCTCCACTCCAGTTTTTTAAGGCGTCACGCAGAGACTTTCAAAAATACGTCGAGAATCTGATTCTCAGAAATTTCCCCAAGGCTAGGATTGTTAAGTCAGTCCTTCATACCGACTTGGAGCACTCGCTTTCCGGCAAGTATGTCCGGTTGCTCTTCGTTTCTGGCCACAACTACTGGGCAGCTCTGGCCGCCAATTCTTTGGAAGACCAGGCCACTCTTGATGGAATTCTCAGCAACGGACTGATTTGGAGAGAGTGTTTGAAGTCGCAAAAATCACATGCAATTGGGAAATTACTCTTAGTAGTTCCGGAGGAACGCGGCCATGTGCTGAAAAGTCGCTTAAGCTGGATTCACGGTGCCGGGCAAGAGATCTATCTAATGGAGATGAACACCGCAAAAGATTCCCTTGTGTATGTTGACATGAAAGATAGCGGCAACGTGGACACCCTCTTAACCCAAGTGTACAGCTTATGGCCAAGAGTTGACTTTGCGAAAACCGAAAGTTTCAGACGCATGATAAGCCTCGCCCCCCAACACGTCAAACCGGTCTTGCGGGTCGGGTCCAGCTCTGTCTCTTTCCGGATTAGGGGATTAGAGTCGGCAAACAACAGTCCATCGTCAATCCCTCCGATTGGAGGGAGGTGAAGAGATTAGTCGATCGCATTACACGAGAACGTCAGGCTTCACCGAAAAGCAGACACAACTTGTTCCACCGCCTTCAAGCCGAGCGATGGTTGGAAAGTCTGATTGTGCCGGACATTCAGGTTATTGACACCGAACTCAACCCTCAATATGTGTACCCGCAGGTGCCTGCCTTTTGGGGCGCAGATCGAGGGATGATCGATATCCTAGGCGTAACCAAGTCTGGAAGATTAGCGGTATTGGAACTGAAGGTGAGCGCGGACATAGAACTACCCATGCAAGGACTTGATTATTGGCTGCGGGTCCGTTGGCATCAACTTCGCGATGAGTTTTCTCGCAAAGGCTATTTTCATGATGTGGAACTCAGCCCTGATCCCCCGTTACTCTATTTTGTGAGCCCTCAATTTTGTTATCACAATACTTTTCCTCAAATTGTGAAATACATTGATTCCTCTATTCCCATGATCCAAGTGGGAATCAATGAAAACTGGAGAGCAGGGATTCAAGTCGTGATGCGAAGGAGACTAAACTAATGCGCGATTTGCAATAACTGCGTCATTCTATACGAGCACAGAGTCTCTTTTCTCACCATCAACTCGGCCACCGTCCTTCTCGCCTTGGCCTGCCACGCCTGGCTGCTGATCTTGTCATGGTCATTATTCACTCTCACATAATTTCCCCGCCAATGTGATCTATTCCTGCCACACTCAGGGACTTCAATCTTGAAGGCTCTTAGTTATTCATTTTCCTTTTGGGCCGTTTTAGATGAAGAACGGCAATCGCACTTAGAACGAAAAATCCTCCCGCCATTTGCAATCGCGTTAACCTCTCGCCCAAGTGGATCCAAGCGATGACCGCCGCGACCACGGGTTCGAGTGTGCTTGCAATTCCAACCTGACTGGCCTCCAGATGCTTGAGCGCAAAAACGAAAAGAAAGAAGGGCACAACGGTTCCAAATATTGCTACATATAATATCAACCCGATCTGGGAGTCATCCAATCGTTGGAACGACGTCCAATAGTTGGAGGTCACCAATCTCCAAAAGAGCGCGGTGAATAACAGACTATAAAAAAGGACTGTGATTTCTCGGTAGGACTTCAATGCACTCTGACTCATCAATCCATAAGTTGCAAAACAGACACCAGAGGCAATGCCCAGAAATAAACCATAAGCACTGACCCTTGCATCCCAGGCGGTTTGCACAGAAACCATGGAGATTCCCAATAAAGCCAGCAACAGGGCCAAGATTTTTACAAGAGAGAGAGGCTGTTTGAGCCAGAGACGCTCGAACAGAAGAATCCACAAAGGTGCCAGATATTCCAACAGAATTGCCAGCCCGACGTTCATCGATTGGATAGCTCCATAGTAGGTGTATTGGGTGAGGGCAAGTCCCAGGACACCCAATGAAATCAGGAAGGGTAAATCATGAAGTGCAATTCTAAGGAGACTCCTATTACGGAAAAACAACACTATCAGAAGGAGAGCAGACCCAACTGCAGATCGGTAGAAAACAAGTTGGGCTGGCGATAGTCCACCTGTCATCAGCATTTTTCCAATGACTCCGGCAATGGCCCAGAGGGTTGCTGCTGCAACGGCAGCAGACAGGCCAAGGGCTGATTTTGTGCAGGCCATTAGACGAAGTCGCACTTCATTCAAATTGTTGTTTCAGCTGAAAAACAGGAAGGCAAATTCACGATCGAGTTGGCATGATACCATCCCTTTGGGGAGGCACACAATCTAGGCGCGCTCAGAAAGGAAAATTAGACCTCGATTTGCCCCTTTCATGGAACAGCTTGATCTCCCAAAGGTGTCTATGTCATCCTAAGCTGGCAGGCGTAGAAAGAGATTTTCTTACTTGGAGGAATTAATGGCTGAGACCAAGATTACAGTTAATAACCATGGTCCACTGAGGGTGGAGGGGTCATTTACCGTTTGCGATGCCGAAGGGAAGTCCTTTGACCTGGTGGGCCGAACTGTCATTTCGTTCTGCCGCTGCGGACATTCAGAGAATAAACCCTTTTGCGATGGGAGCCACAGGAGGACTGGATTTCAGTCAGAGGTAAAAGCGCGACAACTTGCTCCACCGGCTCCCAAGGCATAAGAGCAGCCGTGAAGCTGAAGCAACCCGTATTTATCCCCTGACGGCACAATGTGCTCTTCCGAAGACCGAGATTCTCTCTTACCAGGAAAGCATAATCCCAATGGTGCCTTCGACAAAGTTTAGTGTCTGGTTGAAAACCTTTGGGATTGTGTAGCCTCGTGCATCAAAACGAAGACCGACGGGCCCGATCAGATGGTTAAACTTGATTCCTCCGCCATAATTAATGGTAAACTTGGTGCCAAAGTCGCTAAAGTTAAAGACGGAGCTGCTGCTAGTTGTGATTAAACCCGCGCCAACAGTTCCGTAAGGCGTGATGAGACCCGTTGGTATGCCTAACACCAGATTGCTTTGAGTGTTGAAGGCCCTGTTCCCCGATTGCAAAAAATTAGGGCTGTAAGCCAAGGTCTGCTCAAAGCCAATCACCTTACCTCCTGAAATTCTCCCCCCCACGACAGCGCCCAATTTGGTGTCCCTCACTATATTATCTACCGTTAGTTTCCCCGGATTCTGGAAGCCCGTATATATCGTCACATCACCAGCTATTAGCGTAGCCGAGGACAGGGAGCTTCCCAACAGTAGGAGTCCGGTAATAAATGTCTTTCTCATCTATTTTTCCTCCGAAGCTTGGATTGATTTGGCGAGAAGAAAGAAAACCTGAAGATCGTCAACGTCTTCCTTCCAAAATGAATGACACCACACTAGCTCTTTGAATGGGATGCAATCGTCTTGCCAGGGGTTTGAGAAAAGTTAGAGGCCTTAATACTTCGGCTTCTATCGCCTTTCTTATTTTCAAAGGATTAATTTGAAATGGAATTTTATGTGTGAAAAATTTACCAAAACCCGTCATAAAGGCATGCTTAGCTGAAGAGGGGCACTTTGACTATGCACCTTGCCCCGTAATCTTCAAAGCCTGACGTGGCGGAAGCCGTCAAGGCTTTAGGAGAGTTGCAGTTTATCTTTTGGGGCTTTTCTTGTAGAATCGGTTTGTCTCTTGGGCCGTGGGCCTTACTTTTAAGAGCTCTTAACCCCTTTCGACGGATGACAGACATTCTTTCAATAATCAAACCCTCTGTTCGCCGGGTAGAGGCGTATACTCTAAAGCAATTAGCTGCCCCTATTAAGATCAATCAGAACGAGAACCCCTTTGATATGCCGGAAGCTATTAAAGCCGCAGTGTATCGGCGAATGAATGAGAAAGCCTGGTCTCGTTATCCGGCTTTTGTCCCTTCCCCGCTCATATCCAAACTAGCGGATTTCAGTGGCTGGAGGAGCGACGGCGTATTAGTTGGTAATGGATCGAATGAATTAATCGAAGCGATTCTGATGGTAACAGTGGAAAAGGGGAAGCGTGTGCTGGTTCCGCAACCCACCTTTACTCTTTACAAGCTCTTAACCATAATCCTAGGTGGTGAATGTGAAGAGGTTTTTTTGACTCATGCTTTGGAATTTGACATACAAAAACTGCTTGAGGCCACTCGTCAAGCCGACCTGACCATCATCTGCTCGCCCAACAATCCCACCGGATCCCTCATCACGCTATCCGATTTGACATCCATTTTGAAGGTGACCGCGGGTTTGGTGATAGTGGATGAAGCTTATCATGAATTTAGCCGGCAGTCCGTAGTTCCCTTGCTGAACGATTTCGAGAATCTAATAGTATTGAGGACGTTTTCGAAGGCAATGGCGATGGCCGGTCTGCGAGTCGGCTATCTTTTGGCGCATCCCAGACTGGTCCAGGAGATCGCCAAGGCCAAGCTTCCTTATAACCTCAATATCTTCTCAATCGCAGCGGCAGAAACGGCTATTGAACACTTTCACTTGCTGCAACCTCAGATCGACTTGATCATTCAGGAGCGTGAGCGCCTCTATGGACAAATGCAAAATGTTCCTGGCTTGAAAGCCTTTCCTTCCCAGGCAAACTTCATCGCTTTCGAAACAAGTTTGGATCCCATGGATGTATTTAAAGCGTTGTACGCAGACGGCATTCTGGTTCGAGATGTTAGCCGCTACCCCATGCTAGACAAGTTTCTCCGGGTAAGTGTCGGTTCTCCGGCAGAGAATGACCGGTTCCTGGCCTCATTGAGAAAAATCCTCAAAGGTGCAGAGACCTTTGCCTATCAGCCTGCAGACTGAGGTTAGCAAGGCGAGTACGGAGGTTGATGTTGAACAAGAAAAGACTTGCAGAAGTTTCCAGGAAAACCAAAGAAACTGACATTTCCGTTAAGCTTGATCTGGACGGCAAAGGAGATTCCCAGATTTCCACAGGTATTCGCTTTTTTGACCACATGCTGACGCTCTTCGCCCGGCACGGTCTCTTCGATTTGGAAATCCAGTGTGTGGGTGATATTGAGGTAGACGGCCATCACACCGTAGAGGACGTGGGCATCGCCCTGGGTGACGCGTTCGATCAGGCCTTGGGAACAAAGGAAGGCATCTCTCGTTACGGAATGGCGTACGTTCCCATGGATGAAACGCTCTGCAGGACAGTCGTGGATTTTTCAGGGCGACCTTTCCTTGTTTGCAAAGTTCAGTTCTCTGCCGGAAAAGTTGGAGAGATGAGCACAGAATTAGTAGAGGAATTCTTTCGTGCCCTCGCTATGCACTCAAGAGTCAATCTTCACATTGAAGTTCTCTATGGTAGGAACTCCCACCATAAGGTCGAGGCCATCTTTAAATCAGCTGCCAAGGCCATTTGTGTCGCCGTTACCAAGAACCCGCGGGTGGAAGGCGTTCTCTCGACCAAGGGTGTTTTGTAATGAGTACTATTATTGATTACGCTATTAATAATCTCCGCAGCGTCGAGAAGGCATTTCAGGGCCTGGGAGTTGCAGTTGAAGCCTCAGACGATCCATGCAAGATTGGCGCTGCTGAGAAATTAGTTCTTCCCGGTGTGGGTGCCTTTGCCGACGCCATGAATAACTTGAAGGCCAAGAAATTGCAAGAATTGATACGGGAGAGAGTAGGGC
>QHZP01000052.1:36020-37011 GCA_003224715.1 Acidobacteriota bacterium
TTCAATTTCATTCCCGGAAAGGTCAAGCGCCTTCCCGCTGATCTAAAGGTACCTCATATCGGTTGGAACCAGTTGCACGTCAAACGTCCCGATCCTTTACTGGAGGGAATTTCAGAGGGGAGTTTTGTCTATTTTGTTCACTCCTATTATGCGGAACCTGAGGAGACTGACGACGTGCTGGCTACTACGGACTACGGTATGGAATTCGCTGCCATAGCCCGCAAAGGCAATGTCTGGGCCACTCAGTTCCATCCGGAAAAGAGTCAAGAGGTTGGTTTGCGGCTGTTGAGGAATTTTGCGATGATGTAACATCCGAGATATGATGTAACATCCGAGATTTGGAGTGACTGATTTTTAGGATGAAAGTTCAACGACGTTGTGCTGGGATTGCTTTACTCACGGGATGCCGCACTAGCATGGTTTTCTTTGTAACATGCCCTTTTGTCAACTTCCACGAATTTTGGGGGGACACCCCCGCCCAACCTGTCCTGTAATCGTAAACATCTCCAATTTTGTAAGCCGCTCCCAAAAATTGATAATTTTAGGAACTGAGGATGATCATTTTCCCTGCAGTGGATATACGTAATGGCAAGTGCGTGCGGCTCCTGCAAGGACGTTTTGAGGAAGAGACGGTTTATTTCGCAGATCCTGTAGCAGTGGCCCAACGGTGGGAATCCGAAGGAGCTGAATGGTTGCATTTGGTCGACCTGGATGGTGCCATATCGCCCGGCATGGGCAACCGAGCCATCGTCAAAGAGATCTTTAAGACCTTGCGAATCCCAGTTCAGTTTGGCGGTGGAGTTCGGAAGATGTCTGATCTGCAGGAATTATTGGAGGCAGGGGCAGAAAGGGTGATCCTCGGGACTGCAGCCGTCGAAGAGGCTGATTTCTTGTCAAAGGCGCTGGCCCGATTTTCCTCGAAGGTTGTGGTCGGCCTCGACGTCAAAGGGGGGTTCATTGCTACCCGGGGTTGGAGTCAAGTTGAAAAGCT
>QHZP01000337.1:0-1088 GCA_003224715.1 Acidobacteriota bacterium
CGATTTAATCTCGTTTCGCCATTTGCTGAGTCAAGATTTGATGACCCAGGCTGAGATTATTGGATATAACAGTGCGGCGGCGATGGCCTTTAAAGACGAACCCGCCGCAACCGTGACTCTGTCGGCCCTCATGGCCAAGGAAGATGTGGTGGCGGCTGTCTTATACAGCCCTGATGGTAAAATCTTTGCCCACTATTTTCGCACGGATGCGCCCCAGCCATCTCTTCCAGCCCGCCCCCAAGAAAAAGGGTATCGTTTTGAAGGAAGCTATCTGGAAGTCTTTGGCGACGTCACGCTGAATGGGGAACGCCTCGGAACGTTGTTTTTGCAGTCAGACATGCGCCAGTGGAACATGAGGGCCAGACGATACGCAGGTATCCTAGCTATTTTTGTCTTGGTCTCTGGCCTTTTCGCGTGGCTGGTCTCTTCGAGACTCAAAATATTGATTTCGAGGCCAATCTTGCATCTGGAAGATACCATGCGGTTGGTTTCCGTCAACAAGAATTACGAGGTTCGAGCTTTCAAAGTTTACGGTGACGAAATCGGACGGCTAATCGACGGCTTTAATACAATGTTGTCTGAAATTCAACAACGTGACAAGGCATTGCAGCGCGCCAACGATGAACTGAAGACAAGGACCACGGAGCTGGAGGCGGAAATTATCCATCACAAGCGGACACAGGAGGAGTTGCTCAAAGCAAAATATGCAGCCGAAGATGCGAGCCGTGCCAAGAGCGCGTTTCTCGCAAACATGAGCCACGAATTGCGTACTCCGCTCAACGCTATCATTGGATACAGCGAAATGCTGGAGGAGGAAATACAAGATTCAGGGAGGGTAGGAAATGTCGAGGATCTCCAGAAAATTCAAGCGGCCGGTAAACACTTATTATCCCTGATTAATGACGTGCTGGACCTCTCGAAGATTGAGGCCGGGAAGATGGGCCTCCATTTAGAAACCTTCGATGTATCCCCGATGATCGAGGAGATGATCACCACGCTTCAGCCAGCAGTAGCAAAGAACGCCAATACACTTCAGGTCCATTTGGCCGAGGAGGTGGGTGGGATGCGGGCAGATGTCACAAAGGTCC
>QHZP01000337.1:1126-4096 GCA_003224715.1 Acidobacteriota bacterium
GAAGCACTGTAGATGGGAAAGACTGGATCCGGTTCCGATGCAGCGACACGGGCATTGGGATCACTGCGGAACAGAAGGAAGGCCTATTTCAAGAGTTTGCCCAGGCGGATGTCTCGATTGCTCGGAAGTATGGCGGGACTGGCCTTGGTCTGGCCATCACTCACCGGTTCGTTCAATTAATGAAAGGGCATATCGGCGTCGAGAGCCAGCCTGGTGAGGGTTCCACCTTTACCGTTCACCTCCCCACTCAAGTCATAATAGCAACAGCCGAAGCCACACAAGCAGAGGGAACCAGCGACGTTCCAGCCGCATTCTCGGAGATCACGTCGAATCTGGATACGATTCTAGTAATAGACGACGACTCAGCGGTTCGCGACTTGATGTCGCGATTTCTGATTAAACTGGGTTTCCACGTGGTCACTGCAGCCAGTGGAGTAGAAGGCCTTCGTCTTGCCAGGCGAGTACATCCCCGGATAATTACGCTGGACGTCATAATGCCTGGAAAGAATGGCTGGGCTGTTCTTAGCGAACTCAAAGCAGATTCTGAATTGGCGGATATCCCCGTCATTATGATTACGATTGTGGACAACGAGGTCGCGGGCTTTGATCTGGGCGCCTCTAATTATCTGATCAAGCCGATCGATCGCGATCGCCTTGCGCTTCTTTTGGAAAAGTACCGGGTCACCCGCCCTTCTAATCTCATGGAGGCGAACCCGCCCTCCGCTTCCTGGACGCTGGACGGTCAAGAAGGCCCCGCAGAAATCGGAGCTGGGATACCAAGGAGAAGTTAAAGATGCCGAAGATCTTACTAGTCGAAGACAACGAAATGAATAGGGACATGCTTTCCAGACGTTTACAGCGAAGAGGGTATTGCGTCGTCACTGCGCAGGACGGCGAACAAGGACATTCGCTGGCGCATTCAGAGACACCCGATCTCATTCTGATGGACATTAGTCTTCCTGAGATGGACGGTTGGGAAGTGACCCGTCTCCTGAAGGACAATGAAACCACCCGCCATATCCCAATTATCGTTCTGACAGCCCATGCTTTGGTGAGTGACCGGGAGAAAGCATTTGAAGCTGGCTGCGATGACTATGACACCAAACCTGTCGAATTTAGGCGGCTGAGTGAAAAGATCGAAAATTTGCTAGCGGAGAAGAAACTGTCATGAACTCACGGCCGAACCGGTTACTTATTGTAGATGATAACGAAATGAACCGGGACATGCTTGCACGGCGACTGGAACGCAAAGGCTACGTGATCGGAGTGGCGGAGAGCGCGAGGCAACTGACTGAACGTGTCAAGCAAGACAAAGTAGACCTGGTGTTATTGGATGTCGAGATGCCAGAAATCAGCGGGCTTGAAGCCCTTAAAAGACTGCGTGAGACCTATTCTCCGATCGAACTGCCCGTCATTATGGTGACAGTAAGGAGCCAAAGTGACGACATTGTCAATGCACTAAATTTGGGAGCCAACGATTATCTGACGAAGCCAATCGACTTTCCTGTCGCTCTCGCACGCATAGGTGCTCAGTTATCACACAAACGGGCAGAGGAGGCATTGAGGGAGAGTGAAGAGCGGTATGCCTTGGCGGCTCGCGGCACCAATGACGGCCTTTGGGACTGGAATCTGATGGCTAACGTAGTGTATTTCTCTCCTCGCTGGAAGATCATGTTGGGCTATCAGGATAACGAAATCGGCGACAGACCGGAAGAATGGTTTGACCGAGTACATGACGCCGATAGAGAACGGGTCAAGCAGGAGATTGTCGCCCATCAACAAGGATTAACTCCTCACTTCGAGAGTGAACATCGTATGCTGCAAAAGGACGGAACCTTTCGTTGGATGTTGAGCAGGGGGCTCTTGGTTCGCGACGCTTCGGGAAACCCTGTGCGCATGGCTGGCTCGTTGAC
Organism: Acidobacteriota bacterium; assembly: GCA_003224715.1. GTDB lineage: Bacteria > Acidobacteriota > Terriglobia > Versatilivoradales > Versatilivoraceae > QHZQ01. The sequence continues at coordinate 3,040 of QHZP01000337.1, forward strand.
GGACATCACCGAAGGGAAGGTGGCCGACCCGCTGACCGGCTTACCCAACCGGCTCCTGTTTATTGATCGGCTAGGACGGTTGCTTGAACATACAAAACGGCGCAAAGACTATTTGTTTGCGGTTCTATTCCTAGACCTGGATGGGTTCAAGATGGTCAATGACAGTCTGGGCCACCTGATTGGAGATCAACTCCTAGTTGCAGTGGCCAACCGACTGGTGAAGTGCTTGCGGACAACGGATACAGTCACGCGTCTGGAGGATGCCTTCACGCTAGCCCGCCTAGGCGGAGATGAATTTGCGGTCCTACTCGATCGTCTTAATGATCCGAGCGATGCCACTCGGGTCGCGGCCCGTCTTATGAAAGAATTGACATCGCCCTTTTACGTGGATGAGAAGGAGGTCTTCACTTCGGTAAGCATCGGAATTGCTTTGAGCAACGCCACCTATGAGCAACCCGAAGATGTCCTGCGGGACGCCGACACCGCCATGTATCGAGCCAAATCACTGGGCAAGGCCCGCTATGAGGTATTCGACGCAGATATGCGAGCTAACGTGCTGGCCCGCTTGCAGTTGGAGACCGATCTGCGCCGTGCCCTGGAACGGGAGGAATTTCGGAATTTCTACCAACCGATTGTTTCCCTTGATTCCGGGCGGATTGTGGGCTTCGAGGCTTTGTTACGCTGGCAGCATCCTACTCGAGGTCTGCTCGGCCCGGAAGAATTCATCTCAGTTGCCGAGGAAACCGGCCTCATCCGCGAGCTGGGTTGGTGGAATTTGCGGGAGGCGTGCCGGCAGATCAGCGATTGGAAGGCACAGTCTGACGTCTATGCCCATTTAACCATCAGTGTCAACCTCTCCGTCAAGCAGTTCCTGCAACCGGACCTGATCGGACAGATGAGGAGCCTACTGCGTGAGCTGGCACTTCCTCCGGAAACTTTGAAGCTGGAAATTACAGAAAGCACGGTCATGGCCGATCCCTTAGCAGCCGTGGAAATGTTGATGCAAATCAAATCCCTCGGTATCCTGCTGGCCATCGATGACTTCGGTACGGGCTAT
>QHZP01000337.1:4122-11277 GCA_003224715.1 Acidobacteriota bacterium
TTTGCGCTTGACACGCTAAAGATCGACCGATCCTTTACCAAGTCAATGGGCGAAGGGGGTGAAGGCGGAGAAATCGTGCGGACAATTTTGCCTATGGCCAATAATCTTCGGTTAGATGTTGTTGCGGAGGGGGTGGAAACCACCGAGCAAGTTACAATGCTGAAGGAACTGCAGTGCAAATATGCGCAGGGATATTATTTTTCCAAGCCGCTAACGGCTAAGGAAGCGGGAGCATTGCTGGAGGGACACCCTAGGTGGTAACAACGCCAAGCTGAAGCGTCGAAACCCAGGTCTCAGTGAGGACGGCCTTCCCTGTTGGCGCCGCCGAGTTCATGGACAATGACGACCTCAGGGGATTATTTCGGTGTTCTGATCTGCTCGACAGTTCCCAAGAATTTACCTATGACCGTTCCTCCGGTGATTGCGAGTGCTCTCCGAATTGGGCGACCTTCGTATAAACGACGTGTGCGGTAGGCGGAATAGTTTTTTGCCCATAATAGGTTATCTTGAATCCAGGCTGGTGCGAAAGGTCTTGCCGGTGTCCAGCGACACCCTCACCAGAGATCTAGGGTATGGAATGTAGCGAAACGCACATACCGCGACTGTGCGAGGAAGCAAAAATCCACGACAACAGCCCGGTTTGATTCTTGTTGTTCCGATGATCCGGTTCTGAGTACCGGGGAAGGTTGCACAGGTGCTGGTCTTAGCCCCCTTGTCATGAAACTCGCCTGGCAGAATATCATTCACGACCGAGTCCGCTTTTTGGTGACCGTACTCGGCGTGTCTTTTGCTGTGTTTCTGATGGTGTTCCAAGGTAGTCTGTTAGCTGGCTTCCTGCAGGCGGCGTCCAAGCTCATAGATGCCAGTGACTTCGATATCTGGATAACTGCCAGAGGAGTACCGGCCTTCGAGTTTGGAGCAACCTTGGAAAGCCGGGTAAGGGAGATCGCCGCCGGTGTGCCTGGTGTGATCGAAACGGGTCGAGTGTGCATGGCCTTTGCCGTGTACCGAAACCCCAATGGAAAGCAACAGATTGTAGGCTTGGTCGGTGCAGACCCTAACATAGGGAAACACTTCCCCGTTCCTGGTCTACCTGGCTCTGGATCAGTCGAGGTTATATCACCGGACGCGGTTCTCTATGACGAAAGCAATCGGGATCAAATTGAGGTGACAACTCTGCCGGCAGAGGTCGAGATAAACCGGCACCGTGCCAGCATCGAACGCCAGATCCAGGGCTTTGGGTCATTTCTTGGTTTGTCTTATCTCTTTACCTCATACCGAAATGCCACTCGGTACATAAGTCTCGGCCCCGAAAGGACCATGTATATTCTCTTGCGAGTCGGCAGGGGATACTCTGTTTCGGCAGTTCAGCAAAGCCTTAGGCGACGTCTGCCGGAGGTCGATATTCTCACCCGTCAGGAGTTTGCGCACAAATCTCGAATATATTGGATGATAAAGACCGGAGCGGGAGGTGCGATTCTTACTGGGGCGGTTTTGGGGTTTCTGATCGGTCTTGTGGTCGTGTCCCAAACCATCTATGCGAATACAATGGACAACATAGAGGAATACGCGACATTGAAAGCTCTCGGAGCGTCACGAGCTTTCGTGGCACTTATTGTCTGCACCCAGGCCCTGATTTGCAGCCTAGTCGGCAGCATTGTGGGCCTGTTGGTGGTTGTTCCGCTGGTTGATTACGCAAAATCTCTGATTTCTTGGGTCTATATTCCGTGGTGGTTGCCTGTAGCCATGATCGTGCCGAGCTTGTTCATGTGTTCGCTTGCATCAATAGCTTCGGTTCGAAGCGCTCTAGCAGTCGAGCCTGGGAGGGTATTCCGTGCCTGACCACTTCTTGGGTGTTGAGGGTGCGAGTGTCTCATTCGGCAAAGGAGGGGCCCGAGTCCGCGCGCTCCGGACTGTTTCACTGTTGCTCAAGCGCAGCACGTTCTCATTGGTTATGGGACCCTCTGGGAGCGGCAAAACGACGCTATTGTCTCTGTTTGGGTGTCTACTATCACCCGACGAAGGAATGGTGTTCGTAGAGGGGGTCGCGGTGAACCGACTCAGGGAAGTGGAGAGGACTGTGATTCGTCAAAAGAAAATAAGCTTCGTTTTCCAAGCCTTTCGACTTTTTCACTCCCTTTCTGCGATCGACAATGTCGCACTCGGTTTCCGACTTCGGGGTGTAAGGCAGTCTGAACGAATCGTAATGGCACAAGACCTACTCCATCGATTCGGTTTGGGTGATAAGTTACAGCAGAGGCCGACCGGACTTAGTCCTGGCGAGAAGCAGCGGGTTGCGATTGCACGAGCCTTGGCGGGAAATCCCCCGATTCTACTGGCAGATGAGCCAACGGCATCCCTAGATTCCCAGGAGGGAAGGAATGTCTGTCGGATTTTCCGAAGCCTAGTCGACGAGAGTGGGAAGACTGTTGTTGTGGTCAGTCACGATCCACGATGGCAGGAATTTGCCGATCGTACGGTTATTCTACGTGATGGCCAAATTGAGCGAGAGGTGAAAAACCCTTGACGCCTCATACCAGACGGGGCATTGGTGGTCTGACGATTGTCGTGGCCACTGCTAGCGTATTGTTCTTGCGAAGTTCACGGAACAGCGATTCGATTCAAACTGCTCAGGAGCCCTTCAGTAGCGCTACCGCGAGTGTGGTCCTGGCCTGCCCAGGAAGAGTGGAAGGCCTTTCGGAAACGACGCAGGTGGGAGCCGCAGCGGATGGAATCTTGAAGGCGGTCTACGTCAAAGAGGGTCAAGTAGTAAAAAAAGGGACATTACTGGGTGAGATCGCTTGTGATGATCTAAAAGCCAGTTCACAGACGGCAATCGCGGAAGCCGACGGCGCGCGCCAGGCAAGGGCCCGCCTTCTCCGGGGCAGCCGCGATGAGGAGCGGAGAATAGCCAATGAGAAGACGGCCGCCGCGCGGGCGGCGTTCGAGCACGCCCAGTCACGCCTGGACATGCTGCGTGCCCTCTATGAAAGAGAAGACATCTCACGCGCTGCTTATGAGCAAGGGGTTCGGGACTTTGGAGTGGCGGAAGCTGACCTCCAGGCCGCCATTCGAACCGAGGAGTTGCTAGCCGCACCTCCGTTGCAGGAAGAAAAGGCGCGGGCAGATGCGGACGTGCTCGCGGCGGACGGTCGTGTTCGAACCCTCCAGGAACGGATTAGGAAGTGCTCAATCCTGGCCCCGATCGAGGGAACTGTTCTGAGAGTCTACGCGAAACCCGGTGAGTCCTTCAGTACAATTACTCCCCGCCCGTTGTTCAATCTCGCAGATGCTTCCGGCCGACGCATTAAGGCAGAAGTAGACGAAAGAGACGTCTATAAAGTGGCGATTGGCCAGGGCGTTCTGGTCCAAGCCGACGCCCTTAACGGTAAGAACCTCAACGGGTCAGTAGCGAGAATATCTGCGGTGATGGGTAGGAAGACCGTCTACACAGGCGACCCATCTGACAAGAGCGACCGCGATATTATGGAGGCACTGATCGATTTAGAGGACAACGCACGACCGCTGCCAATTGGACTTAGGGTCACTGTGCACTTTTTGTCTAACCGGCTACCGCAAAAGTGAAAAGTTGGTTTTACCATCCATTTAGCCTCTTTGATCATTTGATTTAACTCCGACCCTCTATTCGTCGACGACTACACCCCTAAGGCGCATTTCTACGTCCGCGGTCGCCCGACGAAGATTCACCCAGGCGAACTTTGCTCTTCAGAACCTGAATGTCCCGGCCCCTCTTTCCAACGTTCAAAACAAGCGATTTCGGCCGAACCCACAAGGGCGGTGGCGCAGGCGCGGCTTGGACGCGAGATCTCCCAGAAAGAACTGGAGAAAACCAAATCGGATCTGATTTTTGCGTTCTTACGGGGGTATTGAGACACTGATGAATCGACCGGGCTTACATTTGTTTTGCAGGGCTGGTACCAGGTTCTCCCCAACTGCTGCTCGTGCCACTCTTCCTGTTGGGAAGCTATTTGCGTACTGGATAGTACTGGATATCTGATGGCTGTGGTTGACAGCCGATTATCGAAGGGGAATCTATCGTGTTCGATGATTAACGCAAGTGGGAGCGAATGGAATTTTTTTGGGAAACGCTTTAAGTCGCCCACGGGTCCCACAAGTCTCCCGGCGGGCTTTCCTCACAAAACGTGAAGCCGAGCAATCGTTCGAATAAAATGTTATCTTGTTGGGACGTATCGGGACGCTAGCAGTAATGCGGCATTTGGCAAGACTAATAGCCATAGCAGGTTTTGGGCTGAACTACTCTTCAGCGTGGAGGATCGAAGAATATGGAACAAACTTTTCCTGCCCAGTTCCTCGAAAAACAAGGGTGGATTAAGATGGTTAGTTTCAAAGAGGCTGAAGGTCCTCTAAAGGAGCTTTACACCCAGATGAAGGCCAAGAGTGGCTCTCGACCTGCGGTTTACAACGCTCCGACGGGGGATGTGGCCAACATCGTCAAATCTCATAGCCTCGATCCGGAAGGAATGCGCCTGGCCTTTGGCATGAGCGGCGCCGTCCACTGGGGCCCTCATTCGCTTCCTTGGGTAAGGCGCGAGATGCTCAATACAGTCACTTCCCGAGTCAACAACTGTTTCTATTGAGTGTCAGCTCACGCAGAGTTTCTCCAGGACCTCGAGCTGGCGACCCAGCTCAAAACTGACTTCCGAAAAGCCAGGATCTCCCAAAGAGACATGCGCATGCTGGAGTTTGTGGAAAAGCTGACAAAGTTTCCCTGGCTTCTGGTCGAGACCGACGTGAGGATGCTGCGACAGGCTGGGTTCAGTGATGTGGAAATCCTGCACATTGTTTTGGGTAGCGCTCATTTCAATTACCTGAATCGGATGGCCGACGGCATCGGCATCAAATTTGAATACAAGACGGACATCCCTGCGTTCAAGGTACCAGCAGGGAATTCTGAGGCACCAGATAGTTATTCAACATCGCCTGCGCAGGCTTCCACCAAAAACCAGCCCGCACAAGGAACCATTGCCTGGATTAGCTTCCCGGGCCAGCAGGAAGCCGATCGCCGTGGTGAAGGTCCTCAGAACCTGTTTCGCGTGATGGGTGGAAACCCTGAAGCCCGCGATCTAGCCAGGGAATGGTGGGCCTATCAGCTCAAAGCCACGCCTCACTTGGACGCGCGTCTGCGGGCAAGAATTGCCTTATTCATTTCTGGTCTGAATCACTGTGATTACAGCATTCATTGTTACCGGAGGGAGCTGGTGCGAATGGGGGAAGACCGGACCGTTTTGGATCAGCTTTCGAGTGGCAAAGAACCCGACAAGTTTTCCTCTTTAGAGAAGCTCATGTATGAGCACTCCTCGCGCTTAACCCGGGAGCCATGGACAACCCAAGAGGAGCATATCAAGCAGTTACGCACGGCCGGGATGGATGACACGTCCATTCTGCAACTGACGATGCTTGCCAGCTATCTAAGCTTTGAAAACAGGGTGGTGCTGGGTTTGGGAGCGCCGCTGGAACAATGATGGCTGTCAGTTGTTCGTGGTCAACTGTCATCAGTTGTTGGTTGTCAGTTGTATTAGCGACGTGAAGATTCCTTGTTTTTGTCGCCTCTGCCAGAAAATTGCTGCAGACGCACATCCGCGAGGCGGACTGCCCCGGGGCGGACGCGGATGAACCCGAAATCCGGGCAATGGCGAACGACGCAGGGAACTTATCCATAGGGACTTCCTGGCCTGGTAAATCAGGCCTTATCCTGACTCGTTCGCGTGGCTTTCAGTGAGACGCGGACTTGCCCTTTCCCGCAGCATGGTTCGTTGGGCTTGATGGAAATATCTTTTGTTTCATCATCAGACTTTCCAAAGCGGTAAGCTGCGATCAAAATACCGGCAAGCAAAGCTGCGCCGACAATTAATAGGTATCCGGTTGGCAGATAGGTTCCCAATAGGAAAAACGGTCCCAGGAGCAGTCCCAACAATCCGATTGCCAGCAGAGACTGGCTCACCCAATCTTCCTGCGGAATAGCCCATCGCTCCCCCACAAAAGCGCCGGCAATGGCTGCCACAATCCCAATGGCTGCGATTATCCAGGCATCTTTATAATTTCCCGCCTGCAATAACAGGCTGAAAAGAAATACACCGGCTCCTTTGAGTAATCCTGCCTGCGTGAAAAGGAGGTCCAGTAGCAGGGATCCTAGCGCAGCCAAAAGCGGCTCAAAGATTAAAACGCGCTCTGCCATCAAGCCCATCACATATCCGCCAACTACAAACGCCGCCAGTGTGTAGCCGAGATAAGCAATCACATTGTGAAATCCGATGGGGACGGAAGGGATTTCGAGAAACCCACGATATGTAGCCGAAGCCCATTTTTGGAGCCAATTCATTCAAATTGGCTAAATATTTTCCTTAAAATAGAACAACGCTTCTTCTATTTTCCTTCATTTTACCCAAACTGAATAATCCGCACCATCTTCGCTGCGTTCAAATAACGCCAATGCCCCTAACAAGATACGGACTATAGTTCGCACCGCGCTCATATTACTCAGTTTGGCAATAACATTGCTAATTACAATTTTGTCTTTCGAACGGGACAAAACGTCAGAATCTAAAGCGGAATAGTGAAACGGTGTGCTCTCGGCGCGTGGGCAACTCCTGACCCATAAGACGCTGAAGGTTCTCGGACAATACGAGGACACCCTAAGTGGTGACCAGTTATTTCAAGTCCACGAAACCGACCCGTTTTGCAAGATTGACCGAATTGTCTATCGTTCAAAGTCCCGGGGAGGTTGGTTCAAGGAAATTAGCTCCGAAGATTACTTCCAGAGAGTGAAAAACTTAAAACCAGTTAGTGCTACGTGCTCTTCAAAATGTGAACAACAAGGAAGATGAACAAATCAGAGGGAGAATGAAGGTATTTTTGGATCGGAATGCGATTTTTCTGATGACTATAGAAGCACCTCGCGACATACGCTGCTACTTTTGCAAACTAGTTGCCCGCGAAGTGAGCTTATATCTCAATCACAATTCCATCGGAGAAGCATTCGTCTTGTGCTCACGCTGTCATACGATTTACCAACGACCACACCAAGAATCGGCAGCGGGTTGAGCTTTCATTTGGGCAAGGTACCTGAAGCCCGACGTTGCTTGAGTGGATGAATATTTCCTGGATAGAGAAACA
>QHZP01000362.1 GCA_003224715.1 Acidobacteriota bacterium
GAGGTTCAGGGTAAACACAAGAAGCAATCCGGCGGACATGGACAGTATGGAGATTGCAAAATTAAGATGGAGCCGTTGCCCCGTGGCGGCAAATTCGAATTTGTAAACGAAATTTTTGGTGGTGCGATCCCTAAGAATTATATTCCTGCTGTTGAAAAGGGAATCCTCGAATCGGCTGCAAGAGGCTATTTGGCCGGTTACCCGGTAGTTGATTTTCGTGTAATCTTATATGACGGTTCTTATCATGATGTCGATTCTTCGGAGTTAGCCTTCAAGATCGCTGGCTCTTTGGCTTTCAAAAAAGCGATGGAACAAGCTAACCCTGTTCTTTTGGAGCCGATCATGAACGTGGAAGTTTATGCCCCAGACGCTTATGCAGGGGATCTGATGGGTGACTTGAATAGCCGGCGGGGGCGAGTCTTGGGAATGGATTCGAAAGCAGGAACACAAGTGATTAAGGCTCAAGTCCCTATGGCAGAAATGCTAAGTTATGCACCGACGTTAACTTCTTTGTCGCAGGGCAGAGCAGATTATACTATGGAATTTTCTCACTATGAAATCGTGCCTGCCCAAATTGCAGATAAGATAATATCTCAAGCCAAAGCCGCGAAGGCCCATACCGAAGAACCAACATGAGGACTCCCTATTTCCTGGCATCTCCTGGCTTCCGGACGCTGTGGTTGCGGAGGTGACCTTTGTTGACCCTGCCTGTTCTCGATAAGCTTACTACTTCGGCTCTTGCATCTGTTTGAACCACCCCACACAAAACTACCGCGCCATCCGACCCCAAGAACGACAAGACCCATAGTATAGTATCAGGTCAAATTGACCGATATGTTTCAGTGCGAGAGAAGTTAACCAAGGTCGTTCCATTTTTGAGCCGCATCCTGGAAAACCTGGTCAAACTCCAGGTGCCAAGGGAATGAATTTAGAATTTGATAGGTCATGAATCTAGCCGACTCGGCCACACGCCCCGGTCATTCAATTCTGGCAGTAGACGACGATGCCAAGATCCTTAAAATCACTGAAATGATCCTGGAAAAAGAAGGTTATTCCGTCAATCTGGCACAAACTGGTCAGCAGGCCCTTCAGGTCTTGCAGGAGAGCAAAATAGATTTGATTCTCCTCGATGTCATGTTGCCCGACGCGGATGGGTATTCCTTATGTAAAAGTATCAAAGCAAAGGAAGAGACGCGGGATATCCCGGTAGTATTGCTGACAGCATTAGACGGTATTGACAATAAGGTAAGAGGATTAGACGTAGGTGCCTGCGATTACTTGGTTAAACCATTCTCGCAGAAAGAACTTCTGGCCAGGATCCGCTCTCATCTGCGCGAACGCGACTTCGCCAACGAAATAAAGACACTCTACGACATTGAGAAACGCCGTGCGCATGAATTGTTAATCTTGAACAAGCTCTCGACCGAGTTCAATAAGCTGCTCGATCTCGACGAACTATTAAATCACGCCGCTCGTATCATTAGCACAGAACTCAATTTCTACGGATGCCTTATCGCTGTTCCAGACACAGAGAATCGGGGCTTGCAGATTAAGGCTTATTACCATTCTCAAAACCGAGGTGGTTCTGATCCACGTACGCTTCGGGCAAATGAGGGAGTGCTCGGGTGGGTTTCGTCAAATCGGAAGCCAATTATCGTACCGGACGTAGACAAGGAGACAAGATTCAGTCCGTATTTCCCTGACACCAAATCTGAGATGGCTGTGCCATTGGTTCATCAGGATAGGATTGTGGGTGGGTTGACTGTGGAGAGCCATCTTCCTCGCGCTTATACGACGGATGACCTTAATCTCCTTAGCACCGTTGCCGGCAATCTAGCTTTAGCTGTTCGAAACGCTGAGCTTTACTCTGCCTTGAAACTGAATTCAGAGAGCCTCAAGAGTATGGTGGAACAGCGCACTCAAGAGTTACAGAATCAGAAGCGGTTTATGGAGTGCATTATCGATTCTCTTCCTATTGGGATTTACGTGATTGACACCAATTATTCTGTGGTTACGTGGAACAAGAAAAGGGAAACAGGGATCTTGGGAATTTCCCGGGATTGCGTTATTGGGCGGAATATTTTTTCAGTTTTTTCCAAGATGGGTCGAGAAAGGCTCAAAAGCGAGTTCGATCAGGTTTTCTCGACAGGTAGTCCTTTTGAGACTGAAACCGTCTCTTGGTCTTCGGGAGAAAAGCGCCATTATCACCTTCGGAAAATACCAATGTCCTTACAGGGAAATCTGATCACACATGTGATAACTCTGGGTGAAGACATCAGTGACCGCAAACGTATGGAGGAATCACTTCTTACCAATGAGAAACTAGCCAGTATCGGTAAGCTCTCCGCAGGAATAGCCCACGAAATCAATAACCCTCTGGCGGCAATTGCCGGTTGTGTCGAAGGCCTGATTTCGCGTTCGAGCGATGCTGAACTGGTGAAGGTCCGCGCCTTTGAAGATTTTCCTCAATATCTGAAAATCATCGACGACGAGATTGGCCGCTGCAAAGGGATTATCAAGAACCTACTGGATTTTAGCCGCTCGAAAGAGATCCTGCTGCAGGATATCAGCCTTAATGAAACTTTGGAGCAAACACTCGCACTCCTGGGTCATCACCAAGCCTTCAAGCAGATAACAGTTGTCAAGGAACTGGATCCGGCCTGCCCTCCGATCGTAGGAAATAGCGGTGAGCTTCGTCAGGTCTTTCTGGCTATGGCCATCAATGCCATGGATGCGATGAATGAATCAGGAACACTGACCATTCGCACTGGCAAGGAAATCCGCCACGGGCAAAGCTACGCCTGCGTTCAATTTCACGATACTGGAATTGGGATTCCCGCAAGAAATCTGAATAAAATTTTTGATCCGTTCTTTACCACGAAACCTGTAGGTAAGGGAACCGGACTAGGTCTTTCTATCTGTTACGGAATTGTTAGAAGTCACAATGGATTTATCAAGGTGAAATCCGAAGAAAACAAGGGCAGTTTGTTTCAAATTTATGTTCCGGCAAAACCGACAAGGGGATAAATCGCGTGCTGACAAATGGGAAGAAAATTAAACTTTTGATTGCAGAAGACGAGAAAAATTTCAGCCTTATCTTGCAGAAAGAGCTCTCGCGGAGAAATTATGATGTCTCCATCGCCAATGATGGAAAAAGTGCAGTGGAATTCTGCCAAAAGGTGGACTACGACGTCGTCGTGATGGATATGATGATGCCAAACATGAACGGATTGCAAGCCCTCAAAGCACTCAAACAAAGCCAACCTTCGCCCGAAATCATTATGCTTACCGGAAATGCTACGGTAGAAACTGCGATTGAGGCGATGAAAGCAGGCGCCTATGATTATTTGACAAAACCTTGCAAGATCGAAGAGCTGGACGTCCTAATTCGAAAGGCTTTTGAGAGACGTGATCTGCAAAAGGAAAACCTATATATGCACACCCGTCTCAGCCGCAAAGAAAATGGTCCCTCTTTGGTTACCAATAACCGCAAGATGAAGGACATTTTAGCATTTGTTGATAAAGTGGCCCGAACAGATTCTAACGCCCTGATTGTTGGAGAAAGCGGTGTTGGAAAGGAACTCATTGCTCAATCGCTTCATCGCCACTCCGTTCGTCACACGGGGCCCTTTATTGATATCAACTGTGGAGCCATTCAAGATACGTTGCTGGAGAGTGAAATGTTCGGATATGAAAAAGGTGCTTTTACAAATGCGGATTCCTCTAAGCCCGGGCTTTTTGAACTGGCGGATCGGGGAACGTTGTTCCTGGACGAAATAGGCGAACTTAGCCTGCGACTTCAAGTAAAACTTCTGCGAGTATTGGAAACCAAATCTTTCTTTCGCGTGGGCGGGACAAAACAAGTCAGGGTTGACGTACGCCTGATCACAGCCACCAACAAAGACTTAATGTTTGAAGTTCAGGAGAACAGGTTTCGCCAAGATCTTCTCTATCGCATCAATACTGTCGTTCTGGAAGTCCCTCCGCTTCGAGAGAGGGCTGATGACATTCCGCTGCTCGTCGAGCATCTCATAGGCATGCTGGCAAGGCAAGAACGCATTACCGTGTCGCAAGCTACTCTCGAACTCTTATCCGAGTATCATTGGCCAGGAAACGTACGGGAGCTCAAGAACGTATTAGAGCGGGCCCTTGTTCTTGCATCTAATGGCCAGATTACCCCGGAGTGCCTGCCCATTGAGATTCATAATAAGAAGAAAATCATGCCTCTTGCAAGGCCGGAAAAACAGCTAACCACTCGCGCCAAGAGCCTGGCGGATCTTGAGAAAGAGCTAATTCTAGCCACATTGGAGAATGTCAACTGGCATCGTGGCAAAGCTGCAGCCCTCCTGGGCATTACGCCTAAGACCCTGTACCGGAAATTAAGATCCTACAAACTGCACAACAATTAGACAACTTAAAGCCATGCTTGGAAGAGAAGCTCGGGGGAAGAAACATAACCGGACCCGATGGTT
>QHZP01000363.1 GCA_003224715.1 Acidobacteriota bacterium
CACTGAAACAGAAATGAAGGAGAAAAAGGCCCGCCTGGAAGACGCCATGCATGCCACCCGCGCTGCAGTGGAGGAAGGCATTGTTCCGGGCGGCGGCGTCACTTTCATTCGCGCCATCAGCGCCCTAGAGAAGTTGAAGCTGGACGAGGATGAGCAGATTGGCGTTAACATCGTCCGTCGCGCGCTGGAAGAGCCTCTCCGTCAGATTGCTCAGAATGCCGGAGTGGAAGGGGCGGTGGTGGTTTCCCGGGTTCGCGCGGAAAAGGGTGAGAACTATGGCTACAACGCCGCCACCGACACCTACGGAGACCTGGTGAAGGATGGCGTCATTGATCCGGCCAAGGTGGCTCGCACCGCCTTGCAGAATGCCGCATCCATCGCGGGATTGATGCTGACCACCGAAGCGCTCATTGCTGAAATTCCCGAAGAGGAAAAGGCTCCGGCAAGTCCTCATGCGGGTGGCATGGGCGGCGGGATGTACTAATTCCCTGCCCAGGCATTTCAGAAAGTACTCTTCAAGACCGCTTGCAATCCAAGCGGTCTTTTTTTGCGATTTCGCGGACTTAAGACCGTAGCACGGTCGTCCCAAATCACCTGTTCCTGAGAGACACAATCGTTAATGGCCGACCGGAAGAAACCCTTTCTCTCCAAAACACTCTCGTTCAAAATCTCCCCTTCGGCCTACGGGGTGCGAAAATGGAGGGGGTCTCTAAGGTTTTGTAACTCCCGGTAATAGTAGAGTGGAGTGGGTCGTTTTCCTTTGAACCTTAGCTTTTTTAGGAACTCGATTTCATCCTGGGTAGCATCGCGGCTGAGGGCAGCATCCTGCAGGAATTTTGTGAGCCCTGGCTCTTGGTTAAGAGTCGGTTCGGGTTCCCTTTCAACAAACTCAAATTTCTTAGGGCGCCCTGGGGCCACTCTCCGGTTTAAGACAATTTCCACGCCAAATGTTGCAAGGTCGATCTCCCAGGATTCGATCAGCGGATCCAAAAAGGTCACGCAGTTTTCAATCGACACGTCGAAGATATCCGTGTCCAGGAACTCGAGTATGGCAACTCGCATCTCTTCGTAGCTTCGGCTGCTGAGTCTGCCCACCAGGCGGAGCCAGTTTTCACTTTCTAATTCTTCTTTGGCTACTCTCTTGACCACGTCTAAGAGCTTCTGGGTGACCAGACGTTCGAGTTCGCCGAAGGGCTGCTTCTCAAAAATCGCCCGTATTTGGTTCTGTTTGTCCGGTTTGCATTTGCGGAGAACCAACTCTCGAACTTCTTTAAACAAGGCCGTGGGCGGATCTGCCAATTTTCTTTTTAATTCTTCCTGGCGCTGCAGGTTAGCCAGCTTGGCTAGCTCACCGTTGGGTAGCTTCAAAAATTCTCCCATCTTGTCATAAATGTCTGTTCGATTAGGCGCTGGGGGCGCTTTTTTTCGAGTCAGCAATTGCGAGATGTAGGACTCCGTGACTTGGGCAGCGCTTGCCAGATCTCGCTGCTCGAGACCCAATTCTTGCAGCCGGTGCTTAATCACCAAAGAAACATCCACTCGACTCCTCCGTTGCTTAACTCATTTGAATTAATCTGTTCATGTTCTCACATTTCGCTTGACAAGTAAAGTGAATTAACCTACTCTGATTAACCAGATGAGTTCCTAAGGCACTCCTCCAGGTCACCTGAACTAAGGCGGGTTATCTGAAGTTACACCTCTTAGATGTCAACAACCAAGGGGGTTGCCATGTTTGCTCGAACTGTTAACTTTCGTTTGAAACCCAATAGCGTTGGGGAGTTTACCCGGACCATCGACAAAGAAGTCATTCCCTTGCTGCGAAAACAGAAAGGCTTCCAGGACGAAATTACGTTCGTCGGCCCAGGCGGAACGGAAGCGGTGGGAATCAGCTTGTGGGATGAGAAAGAGAACGCGCAGGCTTATAACAAAGGTACCTATCCAGAAGTGCTGAGAGCCTTGGCGAAAGTGGTTGAGGGAACTCCTCGAGTTCAAACCTCTGAAGTCTCCAACTCGACCTTTCACAAGATCCCGGCTCACGTCGCAGCCTGAAGCGAACCGGTCTTTTTAGGCTCGGTGGGGCCGCCGAATCCGCCCTCTCTCTGACCCGGAAAGAGGAATCCAAATACAAGAAGAAACGAGGTTACCAATGCTTACGAAAATCATGAAGTGGGTTTCCATTGCGCTGTTGCTCCTGGTGGGGTTACGCCTCGCCAAGAATTACCAAGGATTGTTGGAAATGGTGGTTTGTGTGTCCGCCCTCCTGGTTGTTGGGCAGGCCGTTCGCGCCGCCAAGTACTTTTGGGCGGCCGGATTTTTAGCCATTGTCGTGCTTTTCAATCCCGTCGTGC
>QHZP01000364.1 GCA_003224715.1 Acidobacteriota bacterium
CAAGAACCGAGTCGCTGTAAGGCCGTAAGGGCGGTTCCTGACCACCACGGCAAGTGCAATGGAGAGAGGCCAATGGCAAACAAGGTCGGAAAGGGCAGCATCCTGACCGAGGAGGGGCGTTTTTGCCGGAATCGGGCGGGTGGTTCGAAAGCGAACCCTATCCGAATGTCTATTGGTCCAGGCCTTTTGATGGTTGTGGACTGCAGCGAAGAATCCGCAAAGCCGGACGGAGTTTCTTTTGTGTCGTCCTGAGCAACACGTTACAAACGAAGGGAGGATCCAATGACAGACAAAATCAAAATGGGGACTATCCTGATCGAGGGAGGCGCGCTCTTGCCAGACTCCTTGCGGTTCGAAAGCGAGCCCTATTCGAAGGGCTGGAGATTAGTCAAAAATCTCGATGGTTACGGACTGGATCGAAAAATCCGCCAAGCGGGATGGACCTTGTTCTACATGGCGGCTGAAATGAAAGCGAGCGTGTTCGGTTTTGGCGGCGAAAAGGCCCTACGGCGGGCAGTCAACCGAGTCCTGGCAAAGCTGAAATCGGAAACGTCTACTGGAAATCAACCAAGAGGCAGAAAAACGTTTCCTGGGGCTACCCTACGTGACTGTCTCTGCCCACTCGCGACATATTCAGGAAAGTATGTTTCTATGCCACGACAAACGGCTTGCGGAACAAGAGCGAGCCCAATTGGCTGCCGTCTGAACCGAGGCCCAGGGCTCGATGCAAATGGCTGGAGGCAGGCAATGATCCATGAGATTGAAACGGTAGTAATTTGAACAGGTTTTGCGGAGAGGAGACCTCTCACGATAAAAGCATAAAGGAGCAAAGCCATGCTAATGTCACAACAAGCAAAAAACCAAAGTACCCTGGCGAGCAGCCGGCGGGTCTTAACAGAAACCACGTGGGACAGCATCAACGAAGCAGGAGCCTATGTGGAGCGCGGCTCTGGGGATCTCTATCGCATCCCGAAGGAAGCGCTCATTCCAGGCGGTTCTCCGGTGATTCATAAGGAAAGCCAAGGGGCGTCACGATTAGTCCGGGTTAGTCCGAACCCATTCGTGACGACTTTGGAAGCCCGTTTACGCTGTGCGGCCAACAATATCGAGCCTAATTTCTAGTAACTTATAGTAGACACAAGGATTCCTTTCCGCAAGCAAGTTTTCATTTTAAATTCGTTCCCAAGGTGGTATGGGATGAAAATAGAGTGCCTCTAATCCTACTCGCAAGAGACGGTACGAGGTTTACCTGTCACATTCGATCAAAGGGAGGAACGTGTGTCGGAAAGAAATGGCGACAAAGCCAGGTTTGGTCGAGAACGAAAGAAAAAAAATCTTCAGCGGAAGCGCGTTCGAGAATTGCGGAAGATAATGGGACTGGAGAACAAAACAACAAAAAGAAGCAGTGCCGAGTCCAGGGGCTGACGCAATCGGCCCGAACGCGTCTTTGTAAATCGTAAGGCATCAAATCCCAAAGGAGGATTAAATGATCAGCAGTCGCAGCCTCGCAATTTCGATGTCTTGGCTTGTGCTTTCGGCAGCGCCCTTAATTTGTGCGCAAGAGGTGGAACCGTCGTCTGAGGCGATCCTTCAGCCGACGCCGGTGATGCAAGAACTGGAGTTGCCACCCCAACGCTTCCTCAACTTTTTCCTCCAAGCCCAGGTTTCGGCGCCTTTGACCTATTCGCAAGATCTTTCCAAGTACCGGGAGTTTGAATTGGGAACGAACCTGCTCGCGGTCGCCAAACAGGCAAATATGAAACCGTCTGAGGCCAGAGCGATCCACCAACGTCCAGCGGTGATTCAAGAGTTGGAATGGCGGCCGCCGCGCTCTTTCAACTCCTCGCCCGAAGTCGACCCGGTTAAGGAGGTCCTCTTCAGCTTTTACAACGGCGAGCTTTTTCGAATGTTGGTCACTTATGATCAGTATAGGACCCAAGGGCTGACCGATGAGGACATGGTCGAAGCTATTTCGGCGATATACGGAACCGCCACCCGGCCGGCTGCGACGATCATCCTCTTCTCTTCGTTCCATGTCTATAACGACAGCGAGAAGGTCATGGCCCGTTGGGAAGACTCCCAGTACTCGTTCAACCTCTTCCGTTCGTCCTACCAACCTAGTTTTGGAATGCTCGTTTTTTCAAAACGGATCGATACCCTGGCCCAGGCCGCTATTGGTGAAGCGATCCGTTTGGACGAACAAGAAGCTCCCCAACGAGAAATGGAACGTCAAAGGAAGCAAGAGGAGGAGAACCGCGCTGCCCAAGAGAAGGCCAGGCCAGTGAACAAAGCGAACTTCCGCCCTTAAGGCAGAAGCCGTTAAAAGGACCTTCTCGTTTTATTAACTCTGAAGACGGTGTGGCCTGAAGCAGACAGAGAACTGGAACCGCTCTCTTTTGCATTGGGTAACGGACAAAGCTGGGTGTTCTACTCAGTGAGCCTGACCAGAATTCGGCGAAATTTATCTCTGAAAGGAGAAATACAATGTGGTACATGTCATTAATCTGGACGATTCTAATTGGTCTGATCGTCGGGGCTCTCGCCAAATTGATTATGCCCAAAAGAGATCCTGGCGGCGTCATTTATACCATGGTGCTTGGAATCGGAGGCGCATTCTTTGTGGGCATCCTCGGTCACAGGCTGGGATGGTATGGTGAAGGTGAGGCTCTTGGTTTTCTCGCATCGTTCGCGGGTGCGGTCATTGTGCTTATGCTGTACCGGTTGCGTGCCTCCCGGCAAACTGCTTGAAGACAAGAACGGCAAAATTCAAATCGCTTCCCGCGTAACAGAACTTGTATTGTTGCAGTTCCATAACCTTTCCTCCTTGTGCCCAATCCGTCAACCACGCTTCGAGTTCAGACACCAGCCAATTTGGCCTGGTTCCGTTCCCCAAGCCGTTTGTCGTGGAATAGAAAGACGCTCTGCTGAATATGTCGCGGGTGGGCAAAGACAGTCACGTGACGTAGCCCCATAAAACCTTTCGAGGCCACTTGGGTGATTTCCAGGGAATTAAACTTCTCCGATTTCAGTCTCGCCAGGGCTCGGTTGACTGCCCTGCGCAAGGAGTGTTCTCCGTCAAAACCTAAAACGCTTGTTTTGATTTCAACAGCCATGTAGAAAAAGTTCCATCCCGCTTCGCGGATTTTTCGATCCAGTCCGTAACCATCGAGATTTTTGACTAATCTCCAGGCCTTCGAATAAGGCTCGCTCTCGAACTGCAAGGAATCGGGCAAAAGCGCACTTTCTTCGATCAGGATGGTCCCGGTTTTGATTTTGTCGGTCATTAGTTTCTTCCTCGCATTTGTAGGTGGGCTCCTGAAGGTTTTGTCTAGTTCCACATGGGAGTTAGTTCTGTTGGCCGAGTTTGGAAAATCGCGGAGGTGAATCGATCTGTAAGCTGGGTCTAGCCGGGCCGCTTCAAATCGATTTTCAGAGGGGCCAGTTCAATCTAGGCGTAAATGCCGCGCGCCCGCGTCGCATAAGCCACGCGATCAATGGCCAACATGTAAGCGGCGATCCGCATGTCGACGCCATGGCGATCGGCGTAAGAAGCAACGGTATCAAAGCTATTCAACATAATTTCTTCCAAGCGATCATTGACGGTTTTGAGATTCCAGAAGTAGCCCTGTCGGTCTTGAACCCATTCAAAGTAGGATACGGTCACACCTCCCGAGTTGGCCAGGAGATCAGGGATGATAAAGATCCGCTTGTCATATAAGATCTCGTCGGCCTCAGGGGCGGTAGGTTCATCAGCTCCCTCACAAATGATCCTTGCTTTGATTTTGTCGGCATTATGAATGGTAATCTGGTTCTCAGTGGCGGCAGGTAGCAAGATTTCACAGGGCTGTTGGAGGAGTTCGGCACCCGAGATAGCATCGGTATCAGGGAAACCGACAACGGTCTTGGCCTCTTCGGCATGGGCTATCAATTGGGTCACATCAATTCCCCAGGGATCATAAATTCCTCCAGTGATGTCTGAAGCCCCGACTACCAGATATCCGGATTCATGCAAGATTCGCGCGGCCATCGAACCCACATTCCCGAATCCCTGAATAATGACTCGAGTATTTTCAGGTTTCATATTGAAACGAGTGAGGGCTCGGTCACAAACAATCTTGCACCCTCGTCCGGTGGCCTCACGCCAACCGACAGTTCCGCCTAGGGCTAGCGACTTCCCGGTAACCACAGCCGTTACCGTATGGCGCACATGCATGGAATAGGTATCCATGATCCAGGCCATGACTTTTTCATCGGTAGTGATGTCAGGGCCGGCAACGTCGCGCTCGGGACCGAGTGTGTCGATCAAAGACGCCGTATATCGACGTGTAATTTTTTCTAACTCTGTCCTCGAAAGAGTTTTCGGATCGCAGACGATCCCTCCCTGGGCTCCACCGAACGGGATCTTGACTACGGCACATTTCCAGGTCATCCAAACCGCTAAGGCGCGAATTTGATCCAGAGTCACGTCTGGTGCGTAACGGATGCCTCCGTAGGACGGCCCTCGCGCCAGGTTGTGCTGGACGCGGTAGGCTTGAAATACCTTGAGCCGTGCATTATCCATCTGAACGGGAATGGCCAGACCGATTTCACGATCCGGCGTCAATAATACCTGGTAAATGCCGTCATCTAGTCCCAATTTTTCGGCGGCAATGTTAAACCGTGAAACCACACGCTCAAAAACGGTTGTCTCCACTTTTGACTCAGTTTGTTCCATCCCATTTTCCTCGCGTCTAGGAAGGGCGTTTTGGTTCATTAACTACTTTAAGTTAAATTCTATCAAGTATAGCTTGACAAGTAAACATAATTAATCTATCATAGTTAACTAGATGAGCTCTTCCAGTCACCTCCAGGTTCCCTGAACTAAGTCGGGTTATCTGAAATCTCACCTTAGACGACAACCCAAGGAGGTTGCCATGTTTGCTCGAACTGTGAACTTGCGTCTGAAGCCTAATAGCGTTGCGGAGCTTACCCAGACAGTCGACAAGGAGATTATTCCCTTGCTGCGAAAGCAGAAAGGCTTCCAGGACG
>QHZP01000365.1:0-4583 GCA_003224715.1 Acidobacteriota bacterium
CTCATCAAGTATGGAATGCCGGGCTCAGATGGAGCGATTGAGTCGATCCGTAGGACCAACGGTCGCTTTGAATATCGAACCATTGGGGGCGGAAACCCCCAAGGTATTTGCGGCTCTGGACTGATTGATCTCCTGGCGGAGTTGTGCCGGCATGGCCAGATGACACCCAAGGGAGTGTTTGCCAACAAGACTTATGAAATGCCGGTTGTTCCGGAATATGGAATCACATTTTCTAGAGAAGATGCCAGCAACCTGGCCCAAGCCAAGGCAGCCAACTACTGCGGGCAATTCATTGTGATGCGCCAGTTCGGCATCGGCCCGGAAGATATCACTAAACTTTACCTGGCCGGTGGATTTGCCAATTACGTCAACGTCCAAAACGCCATCGAGATTGGGTTTCTGGCCCCTGTGCCACCAGATCGCATCGTAAAAATTGGCAATGCGTCTATTCAGGGAGCCAGGGAAGTCTTGCTTTCCAGGAGCAAGCGCCAGTCAATTGAAAGTCTGGTCAAGCGGATTGAACATGTAGAACTGGAAACGACCCTCGACTTTTTCGAGGTATTTGTTGAAGGCTGTCAGTTTAAGCCGATGCCTCGAGAATTAACTTCAGCCTCTGTATTGAAATGAAGCCTTCACCGAGGGGAATTTCTGCGCGGTGACGAGGTCAGGATATTTATATTATAAACCTCAGTGAGGCGGACTCTACAATGAAAGTCAAGGGCCTGGCAGGAGACTTCATCATTATTGGGGAGAACATCCACACGACTCGGGTGGTGCTCCGAAACGGAAAGCGGGTCACTACCACTCCCGATGGAGCCGAAGCCGTCGCTTATTCCGGAGGCGAGGGCGAAAGTCGGTACTTGATCATTCCCGAAAACATCAAGCGCACCCAGGATTATCAAGAAGGCCGCGTCAAACACGTCAAGATTGCGGTTCAGGCAGCCATGTCCGGCCGCGAGCCCGGGGCCACTGAGGGATTGGAATACCTCAGAACGATGGTTCGGCGGCAAGAGCAGGCCGGAGCCGATTTCCTCGATCTGAATGTTGACGAGGTCTCTCTGCGGCTTGAAGAGCAAAAGACTGCCATGTCATGGTTGGTTCGAACCGTGCAGGCAATGTCTTCACTTCCTGTTTCCGTGGACTCTTCCAATGTCGAGATCATCCAAGTTGGGCTTGAGGCTTGCCTCAAGAAGGCGGGCGCCCTACTGAACTCTGCTTCCCTGGAGCGTTTGGAAGCTCTGGAATTGGCCAAGCAGCACAACTGTCGGGTTATTGTCACGGCTGCGGGAGAAAAGGGGATGCCGCAAAACGACGACGAGCGGGTGGTTAACGCGTCACGCATGGTCAATGCAGCTCTGGCTAAGGATATCGCGATTCAGGATATTTACATTGATGCCCTCGTCTTTCCCATCTCGGTCGAGAGTCAGTTTGGCAATCACTGCCTGCAAGCCATTCGCCGGCTCCGTAAGGAATATGGTCCCGAGATCCACATCACTGGTGGACTCAGCAACGTTTCCTTCGGGCTACCCTGCCGGCGTTTGATCAATGATGTTTTCATTATTCTGGCTGTCGAGGCCGGCACAGACGGAGGGATCATGGATCCGATCACCAGTAGCCTGGCAAATGTCCTTTCGATCGATCGGCAGTCGAGGGCTTACCAACTGGCTGAAGATATGCTGCTGGGGAGAGACCGCAACTGCAAAAACTTTCTGCGCGCTTATCGCAAAGGAGAGCTGCAGACCCACTAGCCAAGGCCCTGAAGCACACTCCAAACCCCTCGGGACCGGCATTGTTTTTTGGAGTGCTGGCTTGACAGCGCTTTGGAACAGCCTGCGGCTTGACGCAGGCTGACTGTAGCCGTCGGGCCAAGGGTGGCCTCAAGCCGCACCCAACAAAGCGCTGTCAAGCCCGCGCACTCCAAAGGGCCGCCCGGGAGGGGAACTGGAAACAAAAGCGACCATGAGGATCATTGTTCTCGACGGTTACACTCTCGGAGATCTATCTTGGGATAAACTGAAACAATTGGCTTCGACTCAAGTATACGACCGGACTGGAACCAGCCAAATCGTGAATCGGGCTCGAGGCGCTGACCTTGTTCTGACCAACAAAACTCCTCTCTCTGCTGAAACTTTAGGTCAGTTACCGAACCTCCGTTACATCGGGGTTTTGGCGACGGGGTACAATTGTGTGGATGTGAAGGCAGCCAACGAACTGGGAATCACGGTAACGAATGTTCCTAGCTATGGGACCAAATCGGTTGCCCAGTTTGTGTTTGCCCTGCTCTTGGAGTTGTGTCACAACCTAGGCTTGCACAGCCAAGCTGTACGTTCCGGAGAGTGGTCTCAATGTGAAGACTGGTGCTTCTGGCGGACTCCTTTGGTGGAGCTGGACGGCAAGACCTTAGGCGTAATCGGTTTTGGTCGGATAGGGCGTCAAGTGGCAAAGATTGGGAATGCCATGGGCATGCCGGTCCTTGCCTCCGCTCCCCGCCAGGCCAACGTTGCAACTCCCTTCCCATTACGTTGGGTAAGCCGCGAGGAGTTGCTGTCGCAGTCCGATGTGATCACTCTGCATTGTCCTCTTCTCCCTGAAACCGAAGGACTGATCAATGCCGAGAGCTTGGCGCTGATGAAACCTGCCGCATTCCTGATCAATACTTCTCGAGGTGCTCTGGTAGTGGATCAGGATCTGGCAGACGCCTTAAACACTGGGCGGATCGCGGGAGCAGGATTGGACGTGTTATCGATTGAGCCGCCGACTAAGGACAATCCCCTCTTGACGGCCAGGAACTGTGTTATCACGCCGCACATAGCCTGGGCTACCCGGGAGGCCCGAGGCCGCCTGCTGGAAACTGCCATCATGAATGTGGCTGCCTTCCTGCGAGGGCATCCGAAGAATGTTGTTAGCTCTTGAATCACGGAGGAACCGATCATGCCGGGTGGCACCACCAATAAATGAAATTATTCCCCCTTCGAAGGGGGTGCAGGGGATGTCCTGTGACGAACATGGCGCTGAAAAACCGAAGGACCCCCTACGCCCCCTTTATAGTGGGCCAGGATCTTCCAGCTCTTTCCCTTTAGGACCTGCTGACTTTGCTCTTGACATTGTTTCCGCTCCTGAGAGCATACTATATCTCCACTAACGTATTCGCGGGCTCTATAACTCGCGAGAGAAGCTGGCTCAGGTAGCAACTTTTGCAGAAGCGGTGAGTTCTGATCTGCTGAGAGGCGGGAGTGTGATCTCACCATGAGAACTATGGGAGTGACGTTTTGGTTTTTCGTGCTGCTGGCCGCGGGTGCTCGTGGCGAGGTCAACCTGCCGGATCTGGGCCCCATGGTTACCTCGGTTTTCCCGTTGGGAGGTCGCCAGGCTGAGACCCTCGAGGTGCAGATTTCTGGACGCAATCTCAACGATACTCGCGACATCAGTTTCGCCCGGCCCGACATCCAGGCCGAGGTGCTCTCTTCTGATTTCTTCTCGGCCAAGGCTCGCATTTCCGTCGGTCCGAAGGCGCCGGTGGGCCTCCATGACTACCGCCTGCGCACTCCGCGCGGCACGCACGTGGGCGTGTTTCACGTAGGGTCGCTCCCGCGCCAGAGCGAGGTGGAGCCGAACAATGACCTCAAGCATGCACAGGCGATTAGGTTGCCGGCGATGATCGACGGTGTGGTCGAGGCGGACGATTACGATGTGTTCCGCTTTCACGCCGAGGCGGGGCAAACGTTGATTTTCGATGTCATGGCGACCCGTGCCGGCTCCCGCCTTGACAGCACGCTCACCATTCTGGACGAGCGCGGCGCAGAGCTGGACTTCATCGACGACTACTACATCCACAAAGATCCTTACGTCGCATTGGCGGTCAAAAAAACGGCTGACTATTTCGTTCGGGTAGCGGCCGCCACCGAACCGATCGCGACTCTCCTGGATGGCAGCCGCTACAGCAGCTATCGCCTCGTAGCCGGCGAGGTGCCCCACATGTTGCACGTGCTGCCGGCAGGGGCGCGACGTGGAGCCACCAGCGAGCTTCGAATTACAGGTTTGAACCTGCAAAAAGTCGACCGGATTGTGCTTGGCGAATCGCTGGCAGAAGGCAAGGTTGTCGGGGTCAGTGCCGACTCGCTCACCGTCCGCCTGGCCGTTCCGGCTTCGGTCGCTCCCGGGCGATACACGCTGCGTGCCTTCGCCGGCTCTTTCGAGGCGCCGCTCCAGATTCAGATGGTGGTCTCCGACCTCGAAGAAAAGCTCTCCACCCCGACTCGCTCCCGTCAGAATCCCCAGAGCATCACTTTCCCGGTAGCACTCAGCGGCGTGTTTGATCGCAAACGGGCTGCCGACTTCTTTGCTTTCGAGGTTCGTGCCGGCGAGCGCCTCGTCTTCGATGTCGATTCCATGAAGCTTGGCTTCCTGGACGATCCTCTGGTGGCCCTGTACACGCCAGATGGCAAGCTGCTCGCCTCGGATGACGACCGCTTACAGCAGAACGGCGACGAGCCGCCGAATCTCGATCCCTACTTGGTTTACACCTTCGAGAAAGCCGGCCGTTACCTGGCGATGATCCGCGACTGCGCCGAACGTAGCAATCC
>QHZP01000365.1:4635-4946 GCA_003224715.1 Acidobacteriota bacterium
ACGCCGGAGCTGACGCTATACCGTGACAAGACTGCCCTTCTGCCTGTGCGCGTGAGACGGTTCGGTGGTTGGTCGACACCGATCGAGGTCTGGGCTGAAAATCTCCCGCCTGGTGTTACCAGCGAGAAAATGACCGCCGAGCCGAAGGACACTATCGTGAAAGACAATTGCGCGCTCGACCGCAAACTCGATGGCACCAATGTCCTGCTGCCAATTCACGTGGCCGCCACCGCCCCGGCCGGCGATTATCCCATCCGATTGCGCGCGCGCGGCCTCATGGACGGTAAGGTGGTGGAACACAGCGCCGAGAT
>QHZP01000366.1:0-3130 GCA_003224715.1 Acidobacteriota bacterium
TGGAGCTTCAACGGTCTCGGTCAAGGCCACTGAATCCGCAAAGTCGATCGATGGAGTATCCGGGCTCGCTGCCGACTGGGCCACTTCAGCTGGAGCCGCCACAGTGGAAGCGCTTTCTGCAGAATCCCTGGCTGCGGCTGGAGCCTCATTTGGGATAGGCTTCTCAGCGTCGAAGGACTCGCCACTTTGATACTTACGCAAGAAGTTCCTTACAAAGGCATCCGTCTCTCGAGAAGCTGTTCCGTTACCGATGGCAATCGCTTTTATGTTGTGTTGGTGGAGCAAACGATACAAAGTCGATTCAGCCCCTAAAATATTTTTCTTGGGGTCGTGCGGATGAATGGTCGCATGTTCCAGGAACTTCCCAGTCTCGTCCACCACCGCCACCTTGCAGCCGGTACGAAAGCCAGGATCTATTCCCATCACCCCTATAGGTCCAGCCGGCGCCGCTAACAGTAGATTGGCCAAGTTGGCTTCAAAAACCTTAATGGCTTCAGAATCGGATCTTTCTTTCAGCACAGCTCGAACTTCTGTTTGGATTCCCGGATTCAGCAGTCGTTCGTAACTATCTTTGAGAGCGATCTCCAGAAAAGGGGCAAAAGGCATGTGCGGATCTTTGATGACTTGACCTGAAATAAGGCTCAGAGCTTTCTCTCCATCCATTTCTATGGTCGACGTCAGAATCTGTTCTTTGACGCCCCGCCGAATCGCCAACACGCGATGAGAGGGAATCTTGGCAACGGGTTCACGAAAATCGTAATACATATCGTACTTCGTTTTCTGTTCAGCTTTGCCTTTGGCAACTTTGGAAACGACCACGGCCTCTTGCAACGTCATCTGGCGGAGGGTCTTTCGAATCTCCGGATTTTCAGAAACCCACTCCGCTATAATGTGAAGCGCGCCCTCCAATGCTTCTTCTTTGGAAGAGACACCTTTTTCCGAGTTGATAAATGTTTCAGCTAGTTCCTCAATGGATTTTTCACCGGGCACTTGCTCCCAAATAAACCTCGCTAAAGGTTCCAGCCCTCTGTCGATGGCAACAGTAGCTTTGGTCTTTCTTTTTGGCTTGTAAGGGAGATAAAGATCTTCGAGTTCATTTTTTTCGTAGCAGTCCTGAATCTTGTTCCTTAAATCTTCGGTGAGGTTCCCTTGTTCTTCGATGGACTTCAATATGGTAGTCCGTCTGGCCCGCAATTCTTTGTAGTACTCGTGCCGTTCGGCGATGATGCGAATTTGCACTTCATCCAGATTGCCTGTAACCTCCTTGCGATATCTCGCAATAAAAGGCACCGTGGCCTGGTCTGCTAACAAAACAAGGGTGGCTTCAGTTTGCTTTAAACTGACTCTCGCCTCCTTCGAGATTTTCCCAAGGATAATCTGGTCTAATTCCATGAACCCATTCCCCTATGAAAAAGCCGGTATTATAACAGAAACTCAGCAAAACAGGCTAAACTGAGTTGTCGGCAAAATGTGGTATTAGGTTCTCACTCCTGCTTAATCTAGTTTTTTGGATGCATTCGACGCAGTTGATGAGAAGAAAAGTCTTGCTTTTGGATTTTTCACCGATACAATTCTTCTTGGTCTATTTTCTCTTTCCGTAGGTCAGACATATTCCTCCCGCTCTTCCTCGTTCAGGCCAAAGAGATCGGTAACCCAGCGTAGTCTCTTCGAAGCCCCCATAGGAGATAGGCAGGTCGCCCCAGCCCTCTGCAAACTAATGAGGGTAGGCCTTCTTTCCTTCACATTCGAATGTTGGTTTCCACCACGGGCTTCACAAGGAGGCCGAAAGATATTTTTAAAGACTTTCTCATGATGCTTCGGATCACCACGGGTGATGAAAATTATTCCCTCTTCGAAGGGAAGCTGTGAAAAATTGGGGGGCGAGCCTCCTGGCGAGCCATCGCCCGAGCAAGTCCTTGCCCCATGAGGCTCGGCGGGAGCCTCGCCCTCCCGATCTCCGCCGGTTTTTAATTTTTTGACACCTTCAGGGGGACAGCGATCTTGCAGAGGACGCGACCGGGATGTCCTGTTGCGAATATGGCATTGGAAAGCCGAAGGGACACCCCCCTACGCCCTCCTTGATAGGAAGGATTTTCAGGAGTAGGGCGGCGCCATTGAGCATGAAAATTATTCCCCTCCGTTGGAGGGGTGCAGGCGTGGGTTGTTCCGGGACGGGAAGGACCCACCCCTGAAGGCTGAAGCCTTCTTCCCCTCCTGAGAGGGGATCTTCATGGGAGTCATCCATGCCGCACGGCGGCACCACCAAGAATGAAAATTATTCCCCCTTCGAAGGGGTTCAGGGGGATGTCCTGTTGCGAACATGCCACTGCAAAGCCGAAGGACACCCCCCTACGCCCTCCTTGATAGGAAGGATTTTCAGGAGATAGTCATATGAAAGAGAAAATACGCTCCGAGGTATGGAGGATCTTGTTGGTTCTCGGCCTGGTCGTAATAACCCAGCATTACCTGACGCCACTTGCCCACGGGCAAGTGACGGGGTGTAGTGACCAGGCTCTTACCCTGGCAGAGCAGCAGCTAACGGATACGATCGCTTACCTGAACACATCCCAACATGCTCGAAGCACTGATCCCAATAATTCCAACAAGTGGAAATGGGTGGGCGCGAGCGATTGGACCAGTGGTTTTTTCTCGGGGTGGCAGTGGTACATCTACGAGAAGACACTTAACAATTCCTGGATGACAAGGGCCAAAGCCCAAACAGCCAATCTGCAAAGTCAAGCCACTAACGCCAGCAACCACGACATAGGCTTCAAGATCTTGACGAGTTATGGTAACGGGTACCGTATCACGCGAGACCCCTCGTACATGAGTGTCATCCAAACCGCCGCGCAAACTCTGTCGACCCTATATCGGCCGGCAGTGGGCGTCATAGAATCTTGGCCGAGCTATGACAGCAAGGTCACCGTTATCATGGACAACATGATGAACTTGGAACTCCTTTTTCTTGCCGCACGGAATGGAGGCGACCCAAACTGGTACAACATGGCGGTTAGCCACGCCTTAAAGACGATGCAGAATCATGTGCGTGCCGACGGCGGTACTTATCATGTGGTGGACTACAACAATGACGGCACGGTCTACCGAAAATTTACGGTGCAAGGGGCGGGGA
>QHZP01000366.1:3215-6257 GCA_003224715.1 Acidobacteriota bacterium
CCTCCCGATTACATTCCGTACTGGGACTTTTCAAAGTGCTGCAGTGAACCGAGAGATTCCTCGGCTGCCGCCATTGCTGCGGCGGGCCTTTTGGAGCTAAGCACGCATGTAACTGCTCAGGCCGACAAAGACCGGTATCAGAGTGCCGCGCTGAACATTCAGACGTCCCTCTCCTCGCTTTACTATCTTGGAGACCGAGCCACCACCGACGGCATTCTGCTGCACGGTACTGGAAGCAAGCCGAGTGGTACCGAAATCGACGTCTCATTGATCTACGGCGATTACTATTTCATTCAGGGTTGTTATCGGGCCAGGACCCCACCCGCCGCGCCGTCTGGTCTGACAGCCACTGCGGTAGCCAGCAGCCAGATCAAACTCACCTGGGATGGAATGATTGGAGCCATAAGATACAGTGTCAAGCGGAGCACCAAGCCAGGCGGCCCTTACACCACGATTGCGCCTCCTCCCGTGCTCACTGTGAATAGTTTCAGCGACACGAGTGTGTCTGCGAACACGGCTTACTACTATGTTGTTTCAGCCATAGACGTGGCTGGCGAAGGTCCGACTCCCCCCTCGGTGTCAATCACTGCGCCTGCAAATGGAGCTACCGTTTCTGGAACTGTCACGGTCTCAGCCAGTGCCAGTGACAACGTGGGTGTGGTGGGAGTGCAGTTCAAGCTGGATGGGGCCAACCTCGGCAACGAGGATACCACGGCACCCTATAACATGAGCTGGAACACCACCACGACCCCCAATGGCTCGCATACTCTGACAGGGGTCGCGCGTGATGCGGCCGGTAACAAAAGGACTTCCTCAACCATCACGCTGACTGTTAGTAACGGCACGGGAGGACAACTTAGCCGTTTCAACCCAGTGGCAGATGCCTATGTACGCGGCGGGACCTACGCCTCTCAGAACTTCGGCACGGCCTTTGTGCTGGAAGAGAAGAACAGCGATCTCGATTCCTATGACCGCCGAACATTTCTGCTTTTCGACTTAAGCAGCTTTTCTAGCGCCAGCGTAAGCAGTGCGATCCTCAAGCTATACGTTACTTCTCTGATGGACGGGACGGCGCCGATTGCCGTCTTTGCGGTTACCTCAGATAGCTGGACAGAAACTGGTATCACCTGGAATAACCAGCCCGCTTTCGGTTCGCAAGTGGTTTCAACCAGCCTGTCAACCACCGGATGGGCAAGTTTCGACGTTACCTCTTTCGTCAACTCACAGTTAGCCAGTGACAAGAAGGTATCATTGATGCTTTGGGACGCCACTCAAGCGATGAAGCTGGTCCGGTCTAACAGCCGCGAGAACTCCGCTAACAAGCCCGTCCTGGAAGTGACCCCATAGATTAAGACTGAATCCGAACCTGGTCGGGGTCTGTCTTGAGTCCAGAGTCCGACGTCTGAAGTCCGGAGCCCGAAGCGTCAGCGAGGGTCATCGCGCGGCTGTCCCTCGCTGGCGCTTCGGGCTCTCAGTCCGTCCTCAAAACGAGAACAAAATTCTCGTTTCGATAAGATTTTGACCGCCATAAAAACGCTTTCAGGACATTCAAGCGCGGCAGAGAGCCAGAGAACTCGTTGGGGAAATCTTCAAGGCGACTGCAGATGGGGAGCTCGGCAGAGACTTCGGATTGAAAGACCAAATTCGTCGGGTAGCCATGGGCTCCGGACTTTCTCCAAGACCTCGGACTTCGGATTTCTCCAGGACCCGGGACTTTGAGCTCCGGACCCACCGCGACCCGCTCCTAACCTCTCCGAAATGCTTTGCCGGCGCGGGGGAGAGGGGTTTATTCACTTTTCAACGAAGAGCGGGCCTCCAGTACCCGCTTGGACGCCCTCTGTGGGGTGGCGGCCAGGGCAGTGAGGTGGCCCATCTTGCGGCCTGATTTGGGTGAAAGCTTGCCGTAAAGGTGGAGTTTGACCTCCGGAAATCCGCACATGGCTGACCAAATGGGATCGCCGTTCTCCCAGAGGTCGCCAAGCAAATTGGCCATGGCAGCTGGTCGAAGCAGCTCGGTTGATCCCAGTGGCAAGCCGCAGACGACGCGAAGCTGCTGCTCGAATTGGCTGGTGATGCAAGCGTCAAAGGTGAGATGGCCGGAGTTGTGAGGTCGGGGTGCCAGCTCATTGATCAACAGTTTGCCTTCCCGAGTGAGAAAAAATTCGACACACAACACCCCGACGACATTGAGTTGCTCAAGCACCCCGTGGGTGATTTCGATAGCCTCCCGCTCGACAGGTGGGGGTACGTCGGCAGGAGCCACGGACAAATCAAGAATATGGTTCTGATGGCTGTTCTGGATGACCCCCCAGTGAGCGAAGGTGCCGTCCAGGCCGCGGGCCCCAATCACTGAGACTTCACGGTCGAAGTCAACAAAGACTTCGAGAATTCTCTCCTGCTGGCCAATGTTCGGCAGAAGAGTCTCGGTTTGATCCGGCGAAGTGATTTTCGTTTGGCCTTTCCCGTCATAACCGAACCCAGCCGTCTTCAAGACAGCCGGGTAGCCCAACTCTTTCAACGCGGAGCGGAGATCTTCTGCCCGATGAACGGGTCGGAAAGCGGGCACGGGAAAGCCGTGATGAGCCAGAAAAGTTTTCTCCCGCAAGCGATGCTGAGTAATATGGAGAACAGCCCCGCCCGGGCGGACGGGAACATATTCCGATGCCGCCTCCACGGCTGCGGACGGAACATTCTCAAATTCGAAGGTAACGACACTGACTGCGCGAGCGAATTTCTTAACGGCGTCTAAATCTTCGTAGGAGGCTTTAATCTCGACATCCGAGACCTGGCCGGTGGGCGTGTCGGTCTCTGGAGAAAAAGTGTGGACGCGATAACCCATCTGCCGCGCAGCAATGGCAAACATGCGGCCGAGCTGACCACTGCCCAGGACACCCACGGTGGCGCCCGGAAGAATCTTTTGATGCGACGAATTCAAACCGGCCCGTACCCTTTCTTAATTTTACTATTTCAAGCGGAAAACAGGAGGGACCACGGACATCTTACGTTAGTGTTTCTTTCAGCACTTTCTCGGTTTGCTGCAGA
>QHZP01000366.1:6289-7836 GCA_003224715.1 Acidobacteriota bacterium
GTGCGGCATTAGTGGCACCCGCCCTGCCGATCGCCAGCGTGCCGACGGGGATGCCTCCCGGCATTTGCACGATCGACAACAGAGAATCCATTCCCTTGAGCGAATGGCTCTCCACGGGTACGCCCAGCACTGGAAGAAGAGTCTGGGCTGCCGCCATCCCGGGCAAATGTGCGGCC
Source organism: Acidobacteriota bacterium (assembly GCA_003224715.1). GTDB lineage: Bacteria > Acidobacteriota > Terriglobia > Versatilivoradales > Versatilivoraceae > QHZQ01. Next base: position 6,466 of record QHZP01000366.1, read on the forward strand.
CCACCTGCTCCGGCTATAATGACTTCGATTCCCCGAGACTCAGCTTTTCCCGCGAACTCAGCCAACCATGCAGGTGTGCGATGGGCTGAAACGATCCGGCATTCATGCCTGACTTCGAACTCAGTCAGCACCTCGGCCGCGTGACGCATCGTCTCCCAGTCAGATTTACTGCCCATGATGACAGCAACGAGGGGTTTGGGTGGATCACTCATCAGTTAGAACAACCTTCTGTGGACTCAGACAGCCCTTACTCTATTACACGCTGACAAAAAGTCAAGCGATTGCCCGGAGCCATCCTTTTCTCTATAATGAAGATGCGTTTGGTCAGAGAGCGGCAACCGGAGAAGGGGTGCAATCAAGGCATTCAAGCCGCGACTTTCCCGGTTGATGTCAGTCTAACGAGGAATTTCAAAACGGCCTCCCAAGGACAATCCAATGGCCAACAATCAAGAGGGGTATGAGACAAACCATTGCTGAAAAAATATTTTCCAATCACTGCGGCCGGAAGGTTCATGCAGGCGATTTTGTTCTGGCGGATCTGGACTTGGTGATGGCACACGACACGACCTGTGCCTGGGCGCTCGAGCCGTTTTACCAGATTGCAACCAGGGTCTTCGATCCCAAGAAGATTTTTATTCCGTTCGACCATGCTTTTCCCAGTCCAAGTGTTGCGATGTCTAAACTGCAGGCCGAGATTAAGAAATTTGCCGATGAGCAGGGCATCCCAGTGGTTTATGACGGGGTATGTCATCAAGTTATGTCGGAACGCCTCATTAATCCCGGGAACCTGATCCTGGGAGCTGACTCCCATAGCCCTACGGGAGGGGGAGTAGGCGCTCTAACCATCGGAGTAGGTTCGACTGACGCTGCCATCGCTATGGCGACCGGCAAGTGCTGGTTTCGGGTCCCCCAGACCATCAAGATTAACATCAGAGGGAAGCTGCCCCACGGTTGTTTTTCCAAGGATGTGGTGCTGACGGTGGCCAAGCAGATGGGACCGGATGGCGCTAATTACCGAGTCATTGAGTATGCTGGGGAGACGGTTGAGCGGTTCAATGTGCCGGCTCGGTTAACCTTGACCAATATGAGCGCCGAGATGGGAGCTAAAGCTGCGATTGTAGCACCAGACGATCAAACGCGAGCTTACCTGAAGGCAAACGATCGGCTCATTGAATTTGAAGAGATCCGTAGCGATCCGGATGCAAGTTTTGAACAGGCTCTCGATTTCGAGATTTCCAATCTAAAACCCATGATTGCTTGTCCGCCCGATATTGATAATGATGTGCCCGTGGAAGAAGTGGAGGCTGAGAAGATCCCGGTCAATCAAGTGTTTATTGGATCCTGCACCAACTGTCGCATTGAAGATCTGGA
>QHZP01000366.1:7879-12319 GCA_003224715.1 Acidobacteriota bacterium
GTTTACTATCAGGCTTTGCAGCGAGGTTACATCGAGGAGTTTAATAATGTTTGAGCAGTCGTTTCAAGTACAGGCTGCGGACCTTGCTTAGGGAGATCCGGTGAGGTGCTTTACGACGACGAGGTCTGCGTTTCCACCAGCAACCGCAATTTCGAAGGGCGCATGGGAAGTCCCAAGGCCAGAATTTATCTGGCCAGTCCAGCGACGGCGGCCGCTTCGGCCTTGACGGGTTATATCACCGACCCACGAAATTTCATCAGTTGAGAAAGGCAGGGAAGTTCACCGCAGAGGCGCTGAGAGCTGCGACGACGATTAACGGCAAGGTTCAGATTTGCCCCCAATTTTCAGCGAACGCTAGTTCTTTTGCGGCTGTCTCAGCGTTCTCTGCGCCTCTGCGGTGAATTCACTCTTTTGGAAGGGCTTTCATGAACTGGAAATTTGGCGATAATATCAATACGGATCTGATTACCCCGGGTCGTTACAATATCACCACAGATCCCCAGGAACTGGCCAAGGCTTGCTTTATCGAGTACCGGCCTGAGTTTCGTCACAAGGTTCAGCCGGGTGATTTCGTGGTGGCGGGCGAGAACTTTGGTTGCGGTAGTTCCCGGGAGACCGCGGCCATTGCCCTTAAGCACTCAAATATCACGGCTGTTGTCGCCAAATCGTATGCCCGGATTTTCTTTCGCAATGCGATTAACCTCGGTCTCCTTTGTGTTATTGCCGATACGGGTTCGATTGAGGAGACCGATCAATTGGAGTTGGACATCGACGGGCCAAGACTTCGCAACAAGACCAGAGGCCAGGAGATCAAGATTCAAATCCCCAGTATGATGCTGCGGCTTTATCATGAAGGTGGAATCATCGAATATCTGAAGAAAAACGGTCTGTCCGCCCTCGCCGATCTGGAGAAGTTTTAGAGAAAAGTTCTGAGTTCTGCGTACTGGGTACTGCGAGGCGCTGACCATTGAGTGGTCGGGTCAGATTTGTCGGTGTAACTCGGTTCTTGGGATTTTGCGTCCAAGTTATGGGCTCAATAAGGTAATTCGGTATAGCGGATGGTTGGTTTCAGCCACTTTCAGGATATTCAAGCTTGGCAGAGAGCCCGAGAACTAGTTCGTGAGGTTTACAGAATTAGTTCAGATGGCGCTTTTAGCAAAGACTTTTCACTGAGAGACCAGGTCCGCAGGGCAGCGGTCTCTGCAATGAGCAACGTGGCCGAGGGGTTCGCAAGAAGAGGCGCCCGTGACTTTGCACATTTTTTGGATATGGCCAAGGCCTCAGCTGTCGAATGCCAGTCGCTGTTTTATGTAGCTCTAGATGCGGGTTACTTGAACCAAGATGATTTCGGGCGACTTTATCGGATGGGCGAGGAGGCGAGCTCCTTGATAGCTGGACAGCGGCGCACCTTCGCAAATCGACTCGTACTTAACTTAAGCTCGCGTCTATTCGTGCCCTGTTAGGACTCGCCTGTTCGAACTCTGAATACCATAAGTTCAGAATCTAAATTACTCGGTACTCCGAACCCCCAGTACTCAGTACGCAGGACCCAGGACTCAGTACTCAAATGAGAAAGCCTCAAGCCATCGTCCTAACCATTAGTGATTCTGCTTCGCGCGGCCAACGGGAAGACTTGTCGGGCCCGACTGCTCGGGAGGAACTGCAAAAGCTGGGTTGTGAGGTCGTTTCGATTCATGTCGTTCCGGATGAGATCGAGCTAATCAAGGAAGCTTTGATTGGATATTCCCGTGTGGGGGGGATCGACTTAATTGTAACGACAGGCGGCACGGGGCTGGCGCCACGGGATGTCACTCCGGAAGCGACCGCTGCCGTGATCGAAAAGGAAGTTCCTGGGATGGCCGAGCTAATGCGTCTGGAAGGAATGAAGAGTACTCCCCGCGCAGTGCTGTCGCGAGCCCTGGTCGGTGTGCGAGGCAAAACTCTCATCATCAATTTGCCCGGCAGTGTCAAAGGAGTGCGTGAGTCCTTGGTTGCAATCAGCCAAATTCTCTCCCATGCTCTGGAAGTGGTTTCAGGCAACACCGTACGGTGCGGGGGATGATCGCTGCCTGTATTTCCCCGTGAAAATCCCAAGACCAAGGAGACATTATGAAGGGTCAGGCAAACTTGAGTCGCAACTCGTTCCGAATCTCCTTTTCATTTAGCTCGCGATTCAGCGCGGGGTCAAAATCTCAACCCCCTCCTGGTCATGCTTCGGCTCCCGCTCAAATTCTTCAGTTTCACAAGCGGCCGCAGCACTCCCAACACTCGGTGTGTTATGATTGGGTTACGAGGTAATCACTATGACAGCAACCGTTCGTCCCGCCACGGCAGAAGAGTTGTTGAGGATGCCCTACGACGGTTTCCGCTATGAACTGGTCAGAGGAGTGCTGAGAAGAATGACGCCAGCAGCGAATCAGCACGGGAAGCTCGCCATGAAGATAGGGGCCCATCTTTTTCAGTATGTTGAGCAAAACAATCTCGGCACTGTCTATGCTGCCGAGACCGGCTTTAGGCTTTCCAGCAATCCTGATACTGTCCGTGCCCCTGACGTTGCGTTTGTCAGTGCTAGGCGAATCGAAGAAGTCGGGGAGTCGCAGGGCTATTGGCCTGGAGCCCCTGATTTGGCAGTTGAAGTGATCTCGCCAGAGGATGTTTATGCCGAGGGCGAGGAAAAGGTGTTGGACTGGCTTGAAGCAGGAACTCGCCTGGTCGCCGTCGTTAATCCGCGGAAGCGAACTGTTACTGTCTATCGTTCCTTATCGGATATCGTTGTTCTCACCGATGAAAACATCCTCGATGGTAGTGACGTCGTTCCTGGCTGGAAGATGGCGGTCAAAGATTTGTTCTTATAGGATCATCTGCAGTTACGTCTCATATGTCCCTCTTTGATCCCCTGAGCAGATTTATCCTATTAAGCTGTTGTTCTGTCTCAGTTATCGCGCCGTGGTGATAAGCCGGGTGCAGTTGTGCAGATTGCCGGCTTCAGATTCAGGGATCGCAAGATTGTACCCGACCGAGTTCATCAGCGGAAAAAGCTTCGGGTTGACCTCTCTTGAAGCAGATTCTTCCATCAATTAACAGATGAGCTGAGCAGATCTAATCCATATTTAATGAGATTGGCAACGAATCTTGATCTCATGGTGTGCAGTTCACTTATAAATCTGACTGAAGAGGTTGTTTGCTGTCGGCTGATCAAGTGCTTTGAGAATTTTATACTCCTCAAGAGCTGCGGCCCTGTCGCTTAGGGAAATGTAAACAAGGCCGAGATTATAATGGGGTAGCACAAAATCGGGTTTAGCGTTGACTGCTTCCTTCAAGACTTCGAGAGCTTTTCCAAGTTGACCAAGCGCCATAAATACAGTACCCAGATCATTACGTGCTTCAGCATTGTCGCTTAAGGACATTATGAAGATTCCCTTAAAATACAACTTTGGCAGTTTGTGGGTGCGACGCATCGGAACGCTGATGACAGCTCTTGGGATCGGATTAACTGTCTCCGTTTTCGTCATCATGATGGCGCTCGTCAACGGCCTCGATTCCACCTTCGTTGACACGGGACATGAAAATCACCTGGTGGTCATCCGGGATGGTTCTTTGAACGAAGTCAACAGCTACTTTAATCGCGACTTATTCCAGACGATCCGCTTGCTCCCGGGGATATCAGTAGGTGACAACAACGAGCCTCTCTGCAGTGGAGAAACTGTGGTCATCATCAATCATCCAAGAGTTACGGGTGAATCGTCCAATGTTATCGTCCGAGGGACTTCCGAGATCGGACTGAAGTTGCGCCCGGAGGTCAGAATAGTTCAGGGACGATGGTTCCGCAAGGGCTTGCGCGAGATTGTGCTAAGCGAGCTGCTTTCCAAGCGCTTTCGCAACATGCGGCTGGGAGACACTCTCCACATGTCGCGCAGCGACTGGAAAGTCGTGGGGCTTTTTAATGCCGGAGGCACAGCGTATGACTCGGAGATTTGGGCTGATTACGAGGAGATTGCCCAGGACTGGGATCGTCCCATCTACTCGTGCATCCTGCTCCAGGCGAATGACGCAGGAGCGGCCAGCGCGATTAAACAACGCATTGCCGACGACCGCCGCATTCATCTCCAAGCGATTCCATCGGCATTAAAGCCTTGGGAGGATTTATCGCTGTAATTATGGGCATTGGTTCCTGCTTTGCCGCCATGAACATGATGTACGGCACCATCATGTCCCGGTCCAAGGAGGTAGGAACCCTGCGAGCCCTGGGATTTTCAAAATGGAGCATCCTGACTTCCTTCTTGCTGGAATCAGTCATCCTGGCTTGCTTCGGTGGAGTGCTCGGTTGCCTGATGGCCCTGCCGCTCCATGGTATCTCAACCGGGACGGCGAACTTTGCAAGTTTCAGCGAAGTCCTTTTCCATTTTCGAATAACGCCCAAGATCCTGTTTCGTGGGATGG
>QHZP01000367.1 GCA_003224715.1 Acidobacteriota bacterium
AGCTCCAATCCGAGGATTCACGTCCAGCAGCTTGTACTGGCCATCGCGCCTGTCGTGGCAGAAATCAATATCGACAATGCCCCGATAACCGATGGCTTGCATGAAGTCGATAGCAGTCTTCCGGAGGGATTCGTTCCGCAAACAGATGCCGAGGGCAGTGGGTCCAGTGCGGAGCGGGCACTGGCGGATCTTTCGGCCCGTCAGCCCGAGGAGACACTCAGAGCTGGCGTTAAAATATCCGTTGAACATCCAGCATTGTTCAGTGCCGCCCGGAATATATTCTTGCAGCATCAAATCGGGGTGGTCCGGACCCGCCATGACGTCGTACAGTTGCATCAACTGGTGCCTGTCGTTGGCGATCGCCTTGGTGCGTCGGCCACACTCTCTGAGCTTGTTGTTTTCGGTGGCCTTGAGGATCAGGGGAAAAGAGGCAATGTCGAGGACATTCGCCACGTCGGCTCTCGAATCCGGAAAGAACGACCAGGGCGTAGGCACGTGGTATTCTTTCGCAAGCAGTTGCATCTTCTTTTTGTTGCAAAGAGAACTCACCAAAGCGCCGGGAAGGGACGGAAAGAGGAACGAACGGCCGAGGGCATCGGCATGTTCGGCAACAAAGTTTGCTGCCACGTCCGTTGTAGGGATCAAGATGGAACGCGAACCAATCTCGGCTGCTGCCGAAAGCAATCGATCAACCGCCTGCTCGCCGGCTTGTGTCGCGAGATCCAGGCGAAAAGTCCGGCGAGAGTACTTAGAACAAGAGGCAGGTCTGAGTGCCGAAGGAGCCATGTTATAGATCGGTACGCCCAGACGGCCGAGGCTTCGCGTAATCGCCAGGCCACCATGATGGACTGATGGCAAGACCACCACTGGGGTCGAGGCGTCGTCTAAATTGGGTTTCATAGGAATCGCTCACGTCGTCTTCGACGACGTCGCGAATGATGAAAACCTGATTCCCCCTTTGAAGGGAGTGGAGGGGATGTCTCTGTCGCGAGCCGGACGAAACCTTCCAACAAGACACCCCCGCAGCCCAAGGGCTGCTACCCCCTTCAAGGGGGGACTTTCGCTGGAGGGACGATCAACTAGCAGTAGTGCGCAAAATCAGGCCAACTTTCAACGGGACAGTAACGCCGCCCTAGACTTCATCGCCACTGTGGACCTCCAGGTTGACCCGGCCGGGACAATCTCTCCGTTTTTGATCATGACGGCCACCTTCACGTCGTCAATCCTCTTCAGGATGAAGTCCAGATCTGCCAACTGGCGAGTCCTCCGAAGGTATTCAACACTCTTGCTCGAAAGCATCTCCGTGACAGGAGCCTGGGACCACCGGTTGAGAATCTCGACGGTACGGCTGTCTTTGGGAAGGTAACCGGCCTGGAGCAAGGCGGCGGCGATCCAGGCACAACATAGCTGGTCCTCTTCGCGAAACTCACCCCGGTAGCCGGCACCGATCAGAGCCACCTTGCGCAAGCCTGTTTTGATCAAATGGCGCGCGGTTGCTGTGTAGTTGCGAAAACAGGCAAGGAAGGTGGCCATGGACCGGCTTGCCTGCACGATGAGCCGGGTTCCGGAAGACGAGAGAAGGATCAATGGACGAGAGACATCGGTGCGCATCGCGATTTCCGAGGGGCTGTCATTCATCTCGAATCCCCCAGGCATCTCACCATCCAGTTCGCCTGCCAACAGGGGATTGTTAAACTGGTGCGTCAAGTGAAAGGCGGCGTGGGTCGAGGCCACCGGAAAGCACCGGCGCCCGCTCAGGGCAGCCGTCACCGCTGTGGTGGTGGCCCGAATGACTTCGACGGCCACCACACCCCAGCCCTTTCGATACCGTAATACGCTCTCAGGAAAGGCATCGATAACGACTATTCTATTCATGGTCCTGTAACCTCATCTTCCGGACTCGCTACCGACCGGGTCAAGGTTGGTCATTTCCCAGGCCCCAATGCAACTCGCCTGGGTAAGTCTTAAGGTGTCGTGATTTTTGTCCAGGGCGAGGCCGTGATGACGCTTCCGCTGACCAGCCTCTTTTCGCAGCTTGGGACACTCAGAGAGCTGCAGGCTGCCATGCAGCCGGCACATCGCCAATACCTTTATGCCTCAGACGCTCGGTCAAGGCACCTACCGTTAGAATCTCTGCGTCGCCCCGGTCGCGCGCGCGAATGAGGTCTTTCAAAATCTCTTCGAACAATGAAAAACCCAGAGGACTCTCCGCTAAGTTGGCGGCGTGAAGGCAATAGTGAAAGACCGCTTTGTGACGGATGGCTGCCATCAGACCGCGGCGCACGCGCGCCAGGCGACTTCGCAATGGGACCAGCACACTTCGAACGCTTCCCATAGGATAGAGAAACAGCGAAGCGGGAATGTTCCACAGGCCCGGAAAAACCTCCCGAGGCCACACCGGCGGAGGTGCCATGCCTGCGGCCTCCTCGAACGCTCGCAGCAGGGCGCCAGGTAGCGTTCTCCCCAGCCTATGAGAAAGAACACAAGGCCGCCCGCGAAAACAGGAAAAGCCGTGGGCCCACAGGAGCTCGTGGTAAGCTTCCTGGTTCCGCGGAAAGGAGAAGGATCGAGGACGAATGCCCGCTTCCTTCAGCGCCCGAAGTCCTTGCTGGAGCTCTGATTTGACAGTGTCCGAGTTTGCTTCGGGGGCCGTCCAGATGAGGTGGGTCAGGCCACCGTGTAACCCCAACTCTTGTGAGGGTTGGGCGTCCCGCAGACGGCGCACGAAGGATTGGCGGTACCAAAGCGGTTGAGTGGCCTCGTTCCCCGGCCTAATCCGGCGAACCCAGGGATAGGGCAGACGCACCATTCTGCTGTCGTGGACGCCATCGCTGCCAGCCAGTGCCATCCCGCCGACCAGAAACCAAGTGGCTGAAATCCCGGCCGAGCAAAGGAGCTCGAGCAGGCGGTCGTAGGCGCGCGTCACATTCGGATAGCGCCTGCAGAATTGCGCTTCATCGAACAAATCCAGATAACCCCAAATCAGTTCGGCGTCGAGCGAGACGATGGCGATGCCACGCTCAAATCGGTCAGCAAAATAGGGAGCCTGAATCAACATTGTTTCAATTACCTGCAGTCTGTAGTGCAGAGCCCAAGGATTTCGGGTGGAGGTTTGATAGCAAACGAAGGTACTCTTGCTTGTACCGGTCAAGCATTTGATCCAGGGTGTAGAAGGACAAATACCTGCGCCGAGCTTCCTGGCCAAGTTGGTCGGCTCGCTCCGGGTGGACGGCGAGCTCGCGAATTGCGGTGGCAAGGGCCGCCGGATCCTCGGGGGGGACAAGAAGACCGGCCGCTCCGTTGCCGGTTAGCTCGCAATTGCTGCCGATTGAAGTGGCGATCACCGGTTTACCAGCAGCCATCGCCTCGATGAGCGCAATCGAGAGCCCCTCGCGCAGCGTCGGCAACACGATCAGGTCGGCGCCCTCGAGCAGGTTGCCAATATCTTCCCGAAACCCGAGGAACCGGACCCGGCCGGAGCGGGCCTGTACGGCAGCCAGGGCCCGGAGTTTGGCTTCAAGTGGCCCTTCTCCCGCCAGCCAGACCGAGAACGGCTGCGGAAGCTGGCGCTCCAGGACCGGCAACGCCTCCATGAGGTATTCAAGCCCTTTCTGAGGTGCGAGGCGACCGGCCGACAAAATCACCAATTCGTCCGGTGCGACGCCGAGCAGGGATCGGATAGCCAGGCGATCCCGGTCTGGCCGCACGCGCTCAGGCGGGATGCCATTGGGGATGGCGATCACCTTGGGGGTTTTCGCGATGCCCAGCTCAATCGCCCACGACCGGTGAAATCGGCTGACCGTGATAATCCGGTCGCACCAGATGCCGGCGATTCGCTCCGCCAGCGCGCACGCCCGGACCACGGACCGAGGCGAACGCTCATGGAAGGCGAAGCCGTGTGCGGTGTGAACGACGACCGGCACACCTGCCAGTCGGGCGGCCAGGCGGCCTACGATACCGGCCTTCGAGGTGTGAGTGTGGACGATCGTATACCGGTTCTGCCTCAGAAATCCGACCAGCCTCCAGAGTCCGGCAAGATCGCGGGTGGGACGAATCTCGCGGCGGATGACGTCCAAGTCGACAATACCAATCTCCCGCTCCCGCAATTCACTTTGGAAAATGGGGTCCGTGGTCAAAACCTGCGTCTCCCAACCCAAATCCACCGCCAGGCGGGCGAGTTGCACAATGACGACCGCTCCTCCTCCAAACTTCGAGTCACCGACAATATGAAGCACTTTCATGTCTATGAA
>QHZP01000368.1 GCA_003224715.1 Acidobacteriota bacterium
AGGCTCGGCGGGAGCCTCGCCCTCCCGACCGCGGCCCGTTTTGAATTTTTCCACAACTTCAGGGGAAGAGGGCGCACCTTCGCGGTGGGTCCTTGCGGTTCGGGACAACCCACCCCTCCACCTCTCTAGTGGAGGGGACTAATTTTTTGGAAAGAAGACTAGCGCCGCTGCTCCCAGGAGACCGGCATCAGCTCTAACCCGGGCAGAAACTATCTTTAGGCCACGGGCAAAGGGGGGAGAAACGATTCCAAAAAAAATGTCATGCACGGGTTTCAAGAGTTGATCCCCTGCGCCAGCAGCGATCCCACCCCCCAACCCAATGACCTCAGGCTCAAGGATCACACACAGGCTCGCCAAACCCATCGCCAGCCATTTAGCGACTCCAGTCACAATCTCTTTGGCGATCTCGTCATCGCGAGAGGCTGCTGCAAAAACATCCTCAGGAGATATCCATCCTTTCGAGGCATAAGCTTTCGTCAACTCCGTGTGCTTACCTGAGTTGACAAGCTGTTCAGCCACGCGTGTGATTGCCCAACCTGAAGCGACTGCTTCTAAGCAGCCTTTGCCGCCACACGTACAGGGACTTCCGCTGGGATCAATTACAATGTGACCAGGATCACCTAGACAATTGCGTGTGGTTCTTGCGAGCTTGCCATCAATGACGGCGCCAATCCCAACACCCGTTCCTAGCGTCAGGAAGAGAAAACGCCGAACGTCGCCATGCCCTCCATAATGAAACTCGCCAAGAGTTCCGCAACTCACGTCAGTATCACAGACAACCCGCGTGCGAAACTCTTCTTGAAAACAGATTGCCAAATTAACTCCATTAAGTGCCGGAATATTGCAGAGATCTCGGAGCCGTCCCTCTTGATCGTAAAAGCCCGGGTGACCGATCCCGATGCCTTCTAGCGCAATTCTACCGTCGCGAGCAATCGTTCTCAACTGGCGCGTTGCTTGAACAAAGCTGTCCACAATGGGTCTGGCCGATTTCGCCTTCGGAGTTGCAATCGAGGTCTTGTGAAGAATATTTCCTTCCTCTGAAACAATAGCGAGCTTGGCTGAGGTTCCTCCAATATCAATAGCTATGCAATGTCGCGTTAAGTGAGCTGACATGTAGATTTGAAATACCTCTCATGACGTATTTTCCCCAAGGACTTTGTAATCCCAGCCTAAGGCGTTAAATTAAGATTAAGCCTGGATTTCTTTTGTCGAAACATTTTGGTAACATCGAAATGTGGCAAGAGGTGGCGAACGAAGAAAAATTTGGACGCACGAGAGTTGATTGGATTTCGAAGTCATGTTAGCATCTGGCTTCTGTACCGCGAACTAATTCAATTGACAAAGCTTCGAATTGGCCTCACCTTTTCTTGAGTTTGGAATTGGTTTGTCTCCCATGTTGAAGAATCCAGTGTCCTACGAAGGAGGAGCTTGATATGGCTTACGTTATTACCGAGCCTTGCATTGGTACCAAAGATACCGCCTGTGTGGATGTCTGCCCGGTGGATTGCATTCATCCCAAAAAGGATGAACCGGACTTTGAAAGCGTTGAGCAGCTCTACATCGACCCGGACGAGTGTATTGACTGCGGCGCCTGCGTGCCGGCGTGCCCGGTATCGGCGATTTTCGCTTTGGAGGATTTGCCTGAGAAATGGGCAAGCTATACCGAGAAAAATGCGCAATGGTATAAGAAATAACTGTTGCCATTTACCACGAAGGTGTAAGGTTCCCACTTATTATTGCCCCCACATTCAAACCTTCCCTTTTCCATGACTTTGTGAAAGGGAAGGTTTGTCTTCACATAATCGGTCCCTTCCTCGTAATTTTGTGATATTCCCCACTAGAAAGCGATAAAGATCTAGTGCGTGGGAGGACTCGAGCCGCAGCCCCCCGTTAAATCCTCCTTACCACGTTAAATCCCCTTCGCCAAGGGAAGGTGTGAAGAAATCCATGTTCAGGCGCGATTCGGTCGCTTGTTCAAGCGCGCAGTACTGATCAGATGCAACTCAAGACATTTCTTGATTTCTTGGGACTTGTTCTGGTTCGCACTCCGCAATAGATTCGTTTGGAATCCTCGAGATTTGTCAACGAAGCGTCTCTTTCCCCGAAGGGGATTACTAATGCAGCCCAAGGGTTGCGGCCCCGCCGCCACCCTGGGACAGCCAGATAGCCACCTTCCCATTCCCTGAAGGCGATAGATACCAAATGCCTCCTTCGGGGAATAAGACATGTCCAAACTTGAGACCTCTAGCCCAGCAAGATCAAAAAAGTTTGAAATGGCAAGAAAACTAATTTCAAAGAAATACTATCTTACTTGATTGAGCGTGGGTGACCCTCGCTACCGATAGGCGGTGCTCGGTGAAAATGCAAAGTTTTTTAGCACGAGAAAAGACGATCCGGCTTAACCCGGAACTGAGTAATGTCCAGGTGGTGGAATTCGAGAACCGTCTACAGGAGAAGGTGGTTGGACAGGAACGCGCCGTTCATAAAATCGCACAGGTTTATCAAGTCTATCTAGCCAGCCTGGCTAGTCCCACTAAGCCCTTAGGGAATCTGCTTTTTCTGGGGCCGACCGGATCTGGCAAAACGTATCTCGTGGAGTCGGTTGCAGAAATCCTTTTCGAAAATCGGCAGGCCTTTCTGAAGGTTGACTGTGCGGAGTTTCAACACACGCACGAGATTGCCAAGCTGATTGGTTCACCGCCCGGATATCTCGGTCACCGGGAGACTCCAGCTGCCCTCAGTCAGGAAAATCTCAATCGTTACCGTACAAAGCAGAACGACTTCAGCCTAGTACTGTTTGACGAAATAGAAAAGGCTTCGGATACCTTGTGGCAGCTTCTTCTCGGCATCCTGGACAGAGCTACTCTAACTTTGGGGGACAATCATAAGGTCGATTTTTCTAAGACCATTATCTTTATGACCTCCAATTTGGGAGCCCGGGAAATCAGGCATCTTGTAGAAGGTTCTGTGGGTTTCGCTCCACCGGTCGCTCAGGACAGGGCGACTAGCGAGCTTGATCAGAAGATTTACCGGACGGCTCTGGAAGCTGCCAAGAGAAAGTTTCCACCGGAATTCATGAACCGAATCGACGGTGTGGTGGTCTTTCGCAGCCTGAGCCAAAGCCATTTTCAGAAGATCCTTGAGCTGGAATTGAGCTTGATTCAAGAACGCATTTTTCGCGGTTCTTCTCAGAGATTTTTCTTCCGCTGCGCCGACGAAGCCAAGGATATTCTTTTGCGGGAAGGAATCGATCCGACTTACGGCGCTCGTAACCTAAAGCGAGTGTTGGATCAAAAATTGGTGGTTCCGATTGCCAACCTATTAGCAACAGGACAGCTTAGAACGGGTGACTTTCTCACTGTGGATTACGACCGGACGCAGCAAAGACTTATTTTCTCCAAATACGAAAGAGCCGCGGAGCCCGTGGACTCCCGAGAAGGGGACTCGCAGCCCTCGTTAAGTGAGGCGGCGCCTGCAGTATCTCGGGATAATGCGGTAGCAGCCTGAAATCAGCCAGGCTTCTCAGGAGAGCGGTGTCTCCCTGGACTAGGAGGCTCTCCCACCCGCTGTGGCGATTGCTCAAGAGGGAGAAAAATGGCGGAGTCAATGTTGATCTCAATAGTGCTTACTGTTCTGCTGCTCGAAATTTGTTTTTGGTTGTTGATTGCAATACCCGATTTTTTCCCCTTCGAAATTAAGCGGCGGAACCGCCAACCTCGCGAGGCCACTTGGGATTCAAACGTGAGGGAGTAAGGATTCCCACCTTCCACCAACCGGTCGAAGCCATCAAAGTGAGTGAATTGCAATTTGCGCCTTGCTCCCGCGCGGCTACTGGCTTAGCCTGGGCGCCGTTGTCTCAGTAGCCCGACCGTCAGGGAGGGCGGACCTTGGACGGGGCCGCGCTCCACCCTCCAATAACCCTAGACAATAAAAGCGCTCTTCCTTTAAGATAACCACTCCTAAGAAAATCCCCCTTATAAAGGGGGGCGTAGGGGGGTGTCCTCCGGCTTTCCAGTGGCATGTTCACCACAGGACCTCCCCCTGCACCCCCTTCGAAGGGGGAATCAGATTTTCATGCTTCGTGGCGCCGCCCCTGAAGCCGGCATGGGCGGCCCCTGAGAAAATCCCCTCTGATGAGGGGTGAAAGGTCGGAGCCTTCGAGGTGGGTTCTTCCGCTTCAGGGACAACCCATCCCTGCTTCCCATGGCTGTTAAGTTAAGAGATAAGAATGAAACAAGATCAATGTGGGAGGCGGTCTCCGAACCGGCGATCAAAAGTTTGAGGTTTGCGCTGGTCGCCGCGCCGAGCGCGCCTCCACATTCTTAACTTAACACCTATGCCCTGCATCCCTCTCGTGGAGGGAAATAATTTTATCGCCCGGGGTGATCAGATCATAAAGAGCTCTTGAGAACCTCGTAATTAGAACCCTAAGAGATAAAGCAATGAAAACCCAAAAGCGCTGTGGCCTGTTGCCCTGTGTTCTTCATTTAGTTACTTTGTGCCTGGGGATGCTGGCGATCCCGGCAGGTCATAAGATGCTGTCTCAGCAAACGCCCAACCAGACTACCAAAGGCCTCAAAGCCGCAGACGGGCTCGAGGTCATGCTCTGGGCCGCAGA
>QHZP01000369.1 GCA_003224715.1 Acidobacteriota bacterium
TAGGGTTGACCGTTACACTGGAGTTGGGTGCTGTTCAGACCTCAAAGAAAATCTCCAAGCGGTGTTGGGGGGGAAGAGTTTCAACATGTCGACCGTGCATAGAAGGCGGTTCTTAGGCCAAGCGAGCGCGGCCGGTGTCGCGTTGGTGGCGGACTCTTGGGTCGGTCGAGCGGCCCAGGTTCGCATCAGCACCTCAACCTGTCGGGTCATCGTAGACCCTGCGCGACCCCTGGCGAACTTGGACCGGAGGCTCTTTGGCTCAATGGTGGAACATATTGGGCGTTGCGTCTACGGGGGCATTTATGAGCCCGGTTCGAAGCTGGCCGACTCAGATGGATTTCGCAAAGATGTCCTGGCCGAGATCCGTCAACTCGGTGTCCCTATCATCCGCTACCCGGGCGGCAACTTCGTATCCGGTTACAACTGGCTCGACGGCGTTGGGCCCAAGAAAAGCCGGCCCCGTGTGCTGGATCGCGCCTGGAATTCGATTGAATCCAACCAGTTCGGAACCAACGAATTCCTCGCCTGGTGTCGAGCTGTCCGGACCGATGCCCTTCTGGCGGTCAATCTCGGCACGGGGACGCCGCAAAGCGCGGCCGATCTGGTGGAGTACTGCAATGTGGCAAACGGAACGCGCTGGAGCGATCTGCGCCGCCAACACGGTATTGAAAGCCCATACAACGTCAAGTGTTGGTGCCTTGGGAATGAAGTGGATGGCCCATGGCAGATCGGTCACATGCCGGCCATGCAGTACGGCATCAAGGCCCGAGATGCCGCCCTGCAAATGCGCGTGGTCGATCCTTCCATACAGCTGGTTGTCTGCGGTTCAGCTGAAGTTACCATGCCCACTTATCTGGAATGGGATCTCCAGACACTCGAAGAGTGCTATGACCAGGTGGACGCGATTTCGCTCCACCATTACTTCGGTGATCTTCGCGAGACGGGAGGCGACAGTTCGAAATTTCTGGCCGTGAACCTCGCCATGGACCGGCAGATCGAAGAAGTAACCGCCGTTTGCGATGTGGTGCGCGGCCGGAAGCGGAGCAAGAAACAACTGTGGTTGGCCTTCGATGAATGGAACGTCTGGTATCGCAAGAATACCGAGGCGGATTTGAACGGGCAAAGAAAAGAGGCTCCTCATCTTGTCGAGGAGGTGTATAACCTTGAAGACGCCTTGGTCTTGGGTGGCCTTATCATCACGCTCCTCCGTCACTCCGACCGAGTGCGTTTAGCCTGTCTCGCCCAGCTGGTTAACGACATCGCTCCCTTGGTGACTAACCCTGACGGCGTACTGCGACAAACGATCTATTACCCCTACGCGTGGGCCTTGCGTTATGCGCGCGGGAATGCCCTGAATTTAGTAGTGGAGTCAGAGGACTATGAGGTGCAAGGGATGGGGAGGGTACGCTACATCGACGTTGGCGGAACTTTTGACCCAGAGAATGGCTCGACCACTTTGTTCATTTTAAATCGTGATCTGGTCAAGGCCCGTGAGGTAGAAGTCGTGTGGCGTGACAGCGCGCCCGCGCGGGTGGGCGAGTGCCAGGTAATGACGGGATCGGACCTGAAGGCTTATAATAGCTTTGAGGCGCCAAAACGAGTGGTCCCACAGCCCCTCGAGCCGCCCAGGGCCGGAACTCGTATGACCTTCGAGCTACCTGCGCATTCGCTCACCTTAGCTTATCTACCGGGGAAGTGAGAGGGCCTTTGAACAATCCCAAGAAGCTGGGACTCTATGGACCCAGCTCTGGCGGCACACGAGCACTCGTCGGATGTCCGCACAGAGATAGTTGAAGACTTAACCAACCGCCTTGTATTTTATCCCAATCGAAATGATTTCGATGCCCTCAATTGGCCCAGCCTGTCCAGGTCGTTGCGTATGACACCCTCGGTATGGTGGAGTTCAGAAAGGGCGACCCGGATCAGGCCACCCAAGTATATCGAGAGCTTTTGCAGCGCTACCCCAACTCCATCCCAACCTTGGAGGAACTGGGTACCATCGCTACTTCGCAGCTTGGTCTTTTGTGCAGCCCTCCTCTCCTCCTGGCAGGCGGCAGCTCAACAACAGTTGCCCAAACAAGCGGACTTGCACTTCGAGCAAGGCATGCAATTCTTGAAACAGCAGAATTGGCAAGCCGCCGCCAGCGAGTTCAGGGAGGTAATCAAGATCAATCCTCAGCGTGCGCAGGCTCACACCATGTTGGGACAAGCCCTGGAAAAGCTGGGTGAGCGCGAAGCCTCGCTGGCCGCATTTCGCCGCTCGATAGGAATTGATCCATCCAGCGCAGAAGCGCACTACAACTTGGGTATGGCGCTCGGAGAATTCGGAAATCTTCAGGAGGCGGTCGCGGAGCTTGGTCAGGCCGTGACTCTCAAGGCTGATTTTGAGGCTGCGCATCTAGCGCTGGGCCTCATTTGGCTCAAGGGGGGAGAATTCGATAGGGCCATCGCTGAATACAAGGCAGTATTAAAGATCAACCCGCGGTCCGTTGACGGTCATAACTGGCTGGGCGTCACGTACGAGCAGAAAAACGAGCCTCTCCCGGCCATTCAAGAGTTTGAACAGGCTATTGCCTTGGATCCGAGCTACGTGCGGGCCTATAACAACCTGGGTTCGGCTCTGATCCGAATTGGAGAAGTGGAAAAGGCCCTTGAAGTTTTCCAAAAACCGCTGAAGCTGCGGCCTAAAGACCCCTCACTCAACATGAACCTGGCAATGGCCTTGCGAATGAAAGGTGACCAGGACGGTGCGCTACGCCACTTGAAACTCGTGGTCACAGCACAACCCGACAATGGGGAGGCGCAGTACTACTTGGGAGATGTTGTAAGACAACAGGGTGACCTCGAAAGTGCGGTGCGCGCCTTTGAAACATCGCTGAAGCTTCGCCCCAACCTGCAGGAGGGCTACTATAGTCTCGGCTTGACCTTGAGGCAGATGGCGGCCGGTCGCCGGCCTTCGCAATACTCTTCGTCACATCGTGTCGCAGTTCAGGCGGAGGAGTTCTACAAACAAGGCCTCGCTGCGCTGGGAGCGGGAGACGTATCAGGCGCGAGGGAAAAACTCGCGGCGGCGGTGCAGTTTGATGCGGACTACGCTGAAGCTCATAACATGCTGGGTTTTGTGCGGGGTCAGAAAGGTGACGTGGCTGGGGCCGTCGACGATCTAAACCGGGCGATTCAGTTGGATCCCCAATTCGCTGGAGCACACTACAATCTGGGAGCGGCATTCTGGTTTGGTGGCCAGAGAGTGAAGGCCCTGACGGAGCTGAAGGAGGCGGTCCGCCTCGACCCCACTTTCGTGCAGGCCTATCTGTTCTTGGGTATGGCCTCGAAGGAGAGTGGCGATCACGACGCTGCGCTGAATAGCTTGCACCATGCCATCGCTCTATCCCCCAACCTTTTTCCCGCTTACATTGATCAGGGCGTTGTCCTGCTAAGGATGGGCCGCCTCTATGACGGCCTGGACCGACTCGACGCAGCACTGCAGATGGATCCTCGGTCCGCGGAAGGAAATATTGACGCCGAAGAGGCCATTCGCGAGGTGCGCCGGGCCATCGCGCAGAAACCCGACGTTGCCGAGGCGCACAATACGCTCGGCAAGTTGCTAGGCAGAAAGGGAGCGGATTCAGAAGAAGTCCTTCCGGAATTCGAGGAGGCTGTCCGACTGCGACCTGATTTCGCGGAGGCGCACAACAACCTGGGTCTTGTCTTCCTGCAGAGGAGCGAGGCAAATAAAGCGATTCCACAGTTTCGTGAAGCGGTAAAGTACATGCCCAATTACCACGAAGCCCATCTCAATCTGGGGGGGGCTCTGACCTTGGTGGATATTGAGGAAGCGCTCCGGGAGTTGCAGAAAGCGATCGAACTCCGCCCCGAATCCGTGCAGGCTCACTATAACATCGCATTGGCATACGAGATCAATAACGACGTCGACCGAGAGATTGAAGAGCTGAAGAAAGTGATCGGTCTTGATCCGAAATACACCCAGGCCTTGTTCTCATTGGGAAGATCGCTTCTGATAAAGGGGTCTGTGCAAGAAGCCATTCTTCAGTTGAAGGAAGCCGTAAGA
>QHZP01000370.1 GCA_003224715.1 Acidobacteriota bacterium
AGCCCATGTCGCCGAACGCCCCGCAACCGAAGTCGTACCAACCGCGCCAGACAAAGGGCAGGTAGAGGTGGTGGAAGGGGCGCTCTGGAGCCGGGCCGAGCCACAAGTTCCAATCCAGCCCTTCGGGCACCGTGTCCGTCTCTTTGGGTCGGTCGAGCCCCTGCGGCCAGAAGGGACGGCTCGACCAATTGATAACCTGGCGCACCGGTCCGATAGCGCCGTCCCAAATCCACTCACATAACAGTCGCGTCGCTTCGGAGGCCTGGTTGCCCACGGCGACCTGGGTGGCCACACCGGTCTCACGCGCGACTTCGGCAACGCGACGTGCCTCGTGGATGGTGCGGGTCATGGGCTTCTGGCAGAAAACGTGTTTACCCTTCCTCATCGCGGCCACCGACACCGTCGCGTGCAGGTTATCCATGGTACACACGACCACCGCATCGATGTCTTTCTCCTTCTCGAGCAGCTCGCGAAAGTCGCTGTAGGCCGTGCAGCCGCGGTATTGACCGGAGTGTTTTTGAGCACCGTAATAACCTTCCACAATTTTCTGGCACGGCTCGCGTCCCGCCATGCCTCCGGTCGCCTGCATGGAATGGGTCAACTGAATCGATTGGTTGGGGCTGAGCCACTCCCAGCCAGAGCCCACGCCCAGCAACCGGCGCACCGAGCTGCAAAACTCGTTTTCACTCCATTGCGGATAATCGCTGCTGCCCTTGTTGGGGTCGCAGACCGAGACAGCTTGCAGGTCGGGTTGGCGCAAGAAGCTGAGCATCACGCGCAAGCCCTGCGAGCCGACGCCGACGAAAGCGGTGTTGATCTTCTCACTGGGTGGGACATATCCTGGCCCGCCCAGCACGTGGCGCGGAACAATTGTAAGGCCAACCGCAGAGGCAGTCCGGCCTAAAAACGCGCGCCGAGACAAGCTGCTGTTAGAAGAACGGTGGGTATCACTCTGGTCTCTCATTTCATCACCTCGTCAATTGAGTTTCGCCTGGACCTTTTATGAAGCACACAATTGGAATGACCTCATTTAACCCTGCGCTTTTGGGGCTCAGGACTCCGGAGTTTGGACATGTGGAGCGTTGGCATTGCGCAACCGGATCGGGGAATCACTACTTACAACATAAAGCATTCAGGCGGACTATAGCAACGGGAATTGAACCCTGGACTTAGATTCTCGGCCGTAGAATTTCGATTTGGCGGCAAGCTTCGTAGGATGTGTTAGCGCTTTTTCTGCCAGCGCCGACGGCGCGGATTTGCGGACGGCTGCCTCAATACAACCGATGCGTTACGTACAAGGCACTAACGCATCCTACCACTCGGCCGGAGAATTTCATCGATTTGGCGGCAAGCTTCGTAGGATGCGTTAGCGCTTTTTCGCGTAACGCATCTCTAGCTGCTGCCAGCGCCGGCGGCGCGGGTTTGTGGACTCCTGCCCCAATACAAGCGATGCGTTACGTACAAGGCACTAACGCATCCTACCACCGGGCCGTAGAATTTCATCGGTTTGGCGGCAAGCTTGGTAGGATGCGTTAGCGCTTTTTCGCGTAACGCATCTC
>QHZP01000371.1 GCA_003224715.1 Acidobacteriota bacterium
AACGCATCTCTAGCTGCTGCCAGCGCCGACGGCGCGGGCTGGCGGACGGCTGCCTCAATACAACCGATGCGTTACGTACAAGGCACTAACGCATCCTACCACTCGGCCGGAGAATTTCATCGGTTTGGCGGCAAGCTTCGTAGGATGCGTTAGCGCTTTTCGCGGAACGCATCTCTAGCTGCTGCCAGCGCCGGCGGCGCGGGTTTGCGGACGGCCGCCTCAATACAAGCGATGCGTTACGTACAAGGCACTAACGCATCCTACCACTACCACTACAACCCCATGCGATTTATAATAGGTTACGAACTCAGGGCTCATGGTGGAAAATAGACAAATGCTTTTCTCGACTCGGCGACTCATTGCGGTGATTCTCTTTTCTTATCTTTTCGCGCTTCCGGTTCTCCTGGCCGATTCCCAGGACTCTCCCTCAATTTACGATCAGGTCACCAAACTCTTCCAGCAAGGGAAAACTGCCGAAGCGGAGCAGGTCCTAAGGTCGATCCTTCGAAAGCAGCCTGGTCAGTTCCAGGCCCTGGCATTGTTGGGTGTGGTGCTGGACGCTCAGAAGCGTTATGAAGAAGCCGAAGGCTGCTACACTCAAGCCCTCAAGTTGGCGCCGAACTCGGCAGCTCTGCACAATAACCTTGGCAATCACTATCTCGCTCGCGGAATGCCCGAGCGAGCGCAGAAAGCTTTTCTTCGGGTGGTTGCCATCGATCCTCACCATTCCAACGCCAATCTGCAATTAGCTCAAATGAGCGTAGCGAGGACGCAAGGCCGCCAAGCGCTGCAATATCTCGATCACCTGCCTGAGTCCGAGCAGAAGGCACCCGCCGTGCAGCTATTAAGGGCTCAAGCTCTCTACCGAAGTGGACAACCGACGCCCGCTGAAGCGCTGCTCGCCCAACTCGAAAGGACGGCCTCGAGAGATCCCAGGCTGGCCTTCTCGATTGGGATGATTTTTGTCGATTGGGAGCGTTTTCAGGATGCTGAAAGAACCTTCAGTCTTGCCTTAGAGGCTGATCCAACCAATTTTGATATTCTGTACAATTTAGGCCTGGCGGCCACGCGGGCAGATCACTTGGATCGCGCCCGGGACGTTTTCGAGGTCGCTATCCGACAGCGGCCTGAAGACGTCGATTGCCTGTACGGTCTGGCGCGAGTGCATGCCCAGCAGAAGAGATACGACCTGGCTACGGCGCTTTTGCTCCGGGCGCAAAGGCTGGCTCCCAGTCGCACTGACATCTTATTGTTCCTGGCACATAGTTCAGAAAAGCTGGGCTATTACGGGGACACGGCGGTCGCGTACGACCAGTATCTCAAGCTGAAATCCGATGATGACGTGGCTCGACGAGAACGCGGCTTCGCCCTGGCCAGGAGCGGCAAAGTGAAGGATGGGCTGCGTGATCTGGAGTGGTATGTTCAGAAATATCCCCGGGACGCTGAAGGACTGTATCAGCTTGCAGTGGTTGAAATGGGAGGTGAGCGTGAGAAAGCATTCCAACATTTGACCCAAGCTCTCGAATGCAAACCTGACCTACTGGCGGCCCGTTTCGCCCGGGCCCTGTTCCAATACCAGGAAGGGAGAGCGGCAGAGGCGATCCAGGACCTGAAGCCGATCTTACTGCAGGAACCCAACAACGTGCGTGTCCTCGACCAGCTAGGCCAGTCTTACCTTTTGCTTGATCAACCCCAGGCAGCCAGCCAGGCGTTGAGCCGTGCCTTCGAGTTGGCTCCCAAGGATCCAACGATTCTCATCCACTACGGCCGGGCCTTGCGAAAACTTGGCCACCAGGGTGAAGCGAATCAGATGCTGGCAAAATTCAAAGAGACTGGGCCCGACCAGGGTCGCGCGCGGGCGCGGTCCGGCCTGTTCGATTATTTGAATCTTTCACCTGAACAACAAAAGGCGCAGTACCTGGCGAATGTGCAGAGAACTCTGGCGGCCAATCCGAACGACCCCGCCTTGAAGCTTCGATTGGGCGTGGCATTGTTGAGTGAAGGAAAAGTGGCGGAGGCCCTGGAGCATTTTCGTCAAATTCGGGAGTTCACGTCGGACAGCAAAATTCTGACCGAATGCGGAAGGGCATTACTTGATTTCCAGCAGTACGAAGCGGCTAGATCCTATCTGCTATCCGCTCTGGACTCCGAACCTTTGGCAACCGGGATACGCCTGGACCTGGCCCTGGCTACCTTTCATGCAGGTGGACCGGAAGCCGGTTTGCATGAGTTGGATAAAATCCCTGCTCGAGAGAGAGACGGAGACTATTTCTTGCTGCGCGCTCAAATCCTCGACGCTCTGAGTCGCCCCAGTGAGGCGGGTGAGGCTCTCAATCAAGGATTCAAGGCGGCGCCCACACGTGCTGACCTCTATTTCCAGGCGGCCCTGTTTCTGATCAAACACGACAAAAACAGTGAAGCCCTGGACCTACTGCGGCAGGCCGAACGAGTGGTCCCGGATGCACCCGAGCTTTTGCTCGTTCAGGCGGTCCTCCTGGAAATACTAAAGCAGCCGGAGGACGCCAAGAAATTGCTGGCCAAGTTGCAGTCGCGCTGGCCGGAGTGGGAGCTGCCTTACCTCATCCAGGGGATTATCCTGGAGATCCATCTTTTTTCCGACGAGGCCAAGACCACTCTGGAGACTGCCATCGCTCTGGGAGCTAATGACCCGGCTGCTTACTACTTTCTGGCCCTGGCAACAACGCATTCCACTCCAAACGATATGGTTGCTGTGCAAAAGGCCGTTTCGCAGGCACTCGAGTTGAGTCCTGAGGATCCTTACATTCGCTCGCTGGCCGGAAAGAATGCGCTCTCGCGCAAAGATTATGCAGCGGCTATTGAGCACCTGACCACAGCGCTCCGCTACAAACCCGATCTGGTGGAAGCGCGCTACGCCTTAAGCGCAGCCTATCGCGCCACAGGCGACAGCCAAAGCTTTGCGACTGAATTAAAAGAAGCCCAACGATTGGAAAAGGAAAACCCGCCGGAGGACCCTGTGCCCTCGCCCGTTCGCCAACTCTTGTTTACCGTCCGTCCCCCTGGACATCTGTAAACATCTGTAATCTGTAGGATGCGTTAGCTGCTTTGTGCGTAACGCATCTTACGCCTCCAAAATGAAGATGCGTTACGCAAAAAGCGCTAACTAACGCATCCTACACCTCCAAAAAAAGATGCGTTACACAAAAGGCGCTAACGCATCCTACGCCTCCAAAATGAAGATGCGTTACGCAAAAAGCGCTAACGCATCCTACTCATTGCCGATGCCTTCAAAGGAGCCAGGACATTCATTGCCGCCCCAATTTAATTCGTAACGTCCTTCCTTGACAAATCGGTGAAAGCTCGAATACGGCCACAGCTTGGGGGCCGAGCAAAGTCCATGTTTGACAGGATTGTAATGAATGTAGTCACAGTGGCGGCGATAGTCCTCGTCATCACGGATCGTGTGTTCCCAGTAACGGCGATGCCACAAGGTTTGTTCTTGACGTTTTTTGCGAGAGTCATTCTTCCGCGGTAATACCCAGGAGTTGTCACGATGTTTGGTGACAAAGGTCTTGATGAGCCGCCAACGCGTAGAATAATCAGCATCTCCCTCGGGTAATCGCCAGATACAATGAAGATGCTCCGGCAGCAACACCCAAGCGTCTATAACGAAGGGAAATTCTTGTCGAACCTTCTCAATGGCGTTCCGCAAAGTTCCACGCGCCCATTGCGTACATAACCAGGCTCTTCGCTCATAAGCCACCTGGGTGAAAAAGTAGCGCCCGCCGGGCTTGAAATTTCTCCGGTATTCAACCATAACCGCCGGCCTCGGCCTCTGTACCATCTGCAATCTGTAGGATGCGTTAGCGCTTTTTGCGTAACGCATCTGGACTGGACATGCCTGAAATAGAAGATGCGTTACGCGCGAAGGCGCTAACGCATCCTACACCTACACCTTGTGGACGACTCGAAAGATGCGTTACGTGGAAGCGCCAACGCATCCTACACCTACTGCAGTGGCTCTAATCTCTTGTCCTTCTTCAACCTTTTGAAGGTGATTAAAGCCGTTTCGGCGTTCTTCGTTTCTCCCTGCCTTCGGTAGATCCTGCTTAACACATAGTGGGGCTCAGGATAGGATGGATCAAGAAGGGATGCTTGTCGGAGTTCCTGGATTGCCTCAGCATACTTTTGCTGCTTTTCTAGAATCACTCCCAATTGATAATGTGCTTTGGCAAATTTCCCGTCATAGCCCAAGGACTCTCGCAGGCAAGTTTCAGCTTCTTCAAGCCGGTCAAATTTAACTAACAGCGCTGCGAGGTTCAGGGGAGGCCAGGGCGAACTTGGGGAATGCTGGCGATTCAATCGGCTAGCTTCCTGATAGGACCGAATCGCCTCGTCAGATTTACCCAGGGCCTCATAACAGAGGCCTAAGTTATCATGCGCTTTGCTGAAGCCCGGGTCGAGCTCGAGAGCCTTTTGGAGATTGGCTACAGCCGAGTTGAACTGCTGCGCCGCATAGTCCAGTCTTGCAATCCAATAGGGATAGAGGGCCTTGCGGGGGCCGCTTCGAACCAGTTTTTCTAATTCGGGCCTGGCCCAATCGTTGTGATTAAGGGCTGGCTTCGTCCAGCGGACTCAGTGCTTCAGCTTTTTTCATTGCTACCGCGGTGTCGAGATACTTGGCATCGAGAAAGAAAATGTGACCCAGCAGTCTCAGCAACAGCGTTGACTTCGGATTTCGCTCAATCTCTTCTACCAAGATTGTTTCAGCGCGAGTGTAGCTGCGGGCTTTCAGCGCTTCCTCCAACCTGGAACGAAGCGACGCCTCCAGGGGAGCTATTAGGAGGGCACCTGGATCTGGCACTGGTGGATCTCTTAGCTCCTGCCCCAGGGTCCTGGCCTGAAGCGTTGTCATGGCAAGGAAAAGGAAAGACGTAGCGCTGATGACCCGTTGTATCGCCAGCCGAACCAAACAAGCCTTGCCCTTCATGCCAATGTTCTCCCAAGCCAGGAATCTTGGCTCCCGGTAGCAAATTTGTTGGTTACTCCCCATAATGGAGACCCTATGTAATAAACCGTTGCCAGCCAGATTGGCTCTACTGCAAAATGTTCAACCAGTCGAGGATCGAAGATCGCGCGATCGAAGCCTGTTGTCCATCCTCTATCCTCGATTCTCCATCCTCTATTCTCGATTCTCGATTCTCTATTCTCTATCCTTTCTCTCACCTCCGCGTCTCGGTGCGAGAATCGTGTTCGCTGGGAACAACGGCCAGATACATCCCATGGACAAACTTCGTCGGTGCAGCCGCTGCTTCGAGTCGGTCCAGATCAAAGTCCTTGTAGAGGTCCAGACAGAACAGGTCGGCTGCCTCGTGGTATTCCACAGGCTTTTCCAGCAGGTAGCTCAAACTTGCCATTCCCTCACGAATGACGATTTCGGAAAACAAATTGGGCTCCAGGGCAGCCGCAATTAATGCGACCACCTGGTTCCTCATCCCGTTGCTTTCAAGCCGTACCTTGGAAGTCTTGGAACGACCTTTCATCCATTGAGTGATTTCAATCAACTGGGCTGCTTCCAGTCCAACGGGCCGGTCACCGATTCCATGCAGCATCTGCTGGTAGCCATAGGAGTCTGTCTGTTTCCAGGCATCGCCGGTAAACACCAGATCGACCGCCAAGACTTGTTCACCTTGGTTCACCCGATCGGATACCTCCGTTGCCGCTGCCTTTTTGCCTTTGTCGTTCACCACCAGAGTCGCTGGAGCATTGTCCGGAGTGTTGATTCCTTTGAACCAGACTGCATTAGCGCTCAACCCGTTGCCCATCGAGAAAAGGTAAGACTTTGATTCCAAGCCTTTGTTCTTGGTGTTGGCTATCGTCCAGAGACGTTCAATATTGACCGGTTTGTATCGAACCAGGTTTTTGAGCTGGGTCCTTTGATTGGTGGCCCAGGTAGCTCGTGCGACGGCGTCGGAGGGGATCGGCTGACGCCGAATCGCGCCCGCCAATTGGCGGGCCAGCCCCAAAATGGTCAGATTGTTCTTAGGCAGTCCCACCACCAGCTCGTCGTAGCTTTTGATCTCCGAATCAGACGGGATCTCGCTTTCGATGAGTGGTAGGTTGAAGTGCTGGCTGAAGAAGCGATAAGCCTGGAGCCGGTTATCACGCTGGTAATTGTGAGTCCCAGGGTCGCGATTTTCATGCCAGCCCAATGCCTCTTCCTTTCCGTAGAGCTTGAAGATGGGTCGGATGGCATCGAAGACGAGGGGCTTGACCAGAGAGGCCCTGAAACAACAATCATCTTCGGCGTTGTAGATCAACAGAGTAGGGCGGGGCGCCATCATCGCAGCGAGATGACTGAAATCCTGACCGTCCAGAAAATCGGTAGCGGACTGTTCCACGTCACCCAGGTCGCCAAACCAGCGAGCCTCAATTCTTGGTATCAGCGATGAGAACCCAGCGACGGGAACAGCCACAGCGACCCTTTCGTCCAGCGAGCTCAAAACAATCGTCTGCCAGCCTCCACCCGACAGTCCGGTCACACCCAGTCGACTGTGATCGACGTTGGGATGCTCATAGAGATAATCGAGCCCCTTACGCATGGCCAACATGAACAGTCCCAGTTCATTGGTTCCCACCAAATCCAAATGGGCCCCGAACCAATGCTCGTTTTCTTTGTGAGTCAGCTCGCCAAAGGACAGCCATTCCAGGTTCAGAGCCAGCATGCCTCGTTTAGCCAGATTGATGCAGCGCTTCTGCTTGTACTCAACCGATTTTCC
>QHZP01000372.1:0-2420 GCA_003224715.1 Acidobacteriota bacterium
GCCACTGTAAGCAGCGAGCGGGCTGGCATTCAAAATGGCCACTGTAGCAAGAATAAAACGGGAAGGCCGCCAGCACGCAATGACCTGTAAGTCAGGAGACCTGCCTTGGGCTTCCAGGGAGCACGCTATGCTTCGCACGAAAGCGGCTTGCAGGATCTTCCTCCAAATCCTTCCTCTTTTTTATTCCTCTAACACCGCCGGGTCGCAAAGCATGGGTGCTATTCCGTTAAACGGAAGACGCAGGTTCCGGACCTATGCTGACATTAATCATCGGCGGTGCCCGCAGCGGTAAGAGCCGGTTTGCTCAGTCGCTTTGTTGCTCGTCCCCCCGTGTGGCTTACGTCGCCACAGCCCGAGTCGAGGACGAGGAGATGCGCAACCGCGTAGCCCGTCACCGCCAAGATCGACCTCCAGACTGGATCACCTTCGAAGAACCGCTAGCGATCTCAGAAATCGTCCGGCAACACGCGCTCAAATTTGATTTCATGATTGTCGACTGCCTCACCGTCTGGCTAGGTAACCTCTGTTGGAATTTCAAGGACAGCTCTCTTGAGACATTAGAGCGGCGGGCTTTGGATGAAGTGGAGAGCCTGGTGGAGACAGCCAGGTCCACCCGGCTGGTCGTTGTGACGAACGAGGTTGGCCAAGGAATTGTTCCCGAGTCTCCGCTGGGTCGCTTATTTCGCGATGTTCAAGGATGGATCAATCAGGCCGTGGCGCAAAAGTCCGACGTCGTTTACCAGATGGTGGCCGGGATACCCATTCCGATCAAGTCTCAGAAAGGAGGAAACGAAACGGAACACTGATCAGGTTCGTACAGGCGTTCCGCCCCGAGCAATGTGGGCGAGCGCTTTCGATGAATTCCTGATGTATTGACAAGAACCCATTGTGATGCGCGCCAGGCGCACGGGAAGCGCGGTTGAAATCCGCCACTGCCCTCGCAACTGTAAACGGCAACGAAATCCGCAATCTCAAGCCACTGTTTCATCTGAAACGGGAAGGCCGCGGAAAGTAGGCATTCAAGGGCCGCAGTCAGGAGACCGGCCTGGAGCGCGTCTTTCATACCTCCGAAGGGGAGGGGAAAGGACAATACCATGCATCAAGCGATAATCAGAATTCTTCTGGGGAGCACTTTCTGGTGGCTGGGCAACACGGTGCTTCTGGGACAAGCTGGAGCTTCCCTGACGGGCAAAGTCACGGACCCGCAAGGAAGTAGTGTAGTAGAGGCCAGCCTAACGCTCTACGCCCGTACTACCGGCGAGCGTAAGAGGGTAACAAGTGACGCCACGGGAACCTATCGTTTCGATGGTCTGCAGCCGGGTGATTATATTCTTGAAGCCGAAGCCACCGGCTTTGCAAGAGCAATTGTCGAAGACGTTCACATTGAGCGCGACGGCTCTCTGACACTGGACGTAGCCCTGAAGTTGGAGCGGCGGCACGAGGAGATCGTCGTCACCGCCTCAGGCACAGCACAAACCGTCGATGAAGTCTCCAAAGCGATTAGCGTCATTGGTGAGGAAGAGATTGACGCACGAGATGAATTTGCCATCTCGGAAGCGCTAAGGACGGTACCGGGTTTGCACGTTCAACAACTGGGCGGCCCTGGAGCCTTCACCACCATTAAGGTCCGAGGGTTGCGCAACGAAGACACGGCAGTGCTGATCGACGGTCTTCGCTTCCGTGATGCCGCCGCACCCCAGGGAGACGCCTCAGGCCTTATTGAGGATTTCATCGGGACGGATCTAGACCGGCTGGAAATCTTGCGCGGGTCCGGTTCTTCGCTGTACGGCACGAACGCCATCGGTGGTGTCATCAACATCGTAACGGCTGAAGGCGGCGGGCGCAGCCGGGGCAGCCTGCTGGCCGAAGGGGGATCGCTTGGCCTCTTTCGAGGACGGGCCCAGGTTGCCGGCGGACTCAAGCATGATCGATTCGCCTACAGCGCTGGCATAGCCCATCTCAATGTTTCGACAGGAGTGGATGGGGACGACGCTGCCCGCAACACCAGCGTTCAAGGCCGACTCAACTATCGTTTTTCCCCAACCGCTACACTGACAGGGCGGATTTATGCTGCAGACTCATTCCTGCAGCTAAATACGAGCCCGCAAACTATTGGACAATTGCCGCCGACAGGGGTTATCGAGGCGGTTCCCCTTCCTTTAGACCGGCTTGAGCGCTACGAAGCTGGAACAGCCCTTTCTCAATTGGCTGTGGGCACGGCCACCTTCATCCCCTCGGCAAATGACCCGGACAGCGCTCGCCGGGCGAATTTTTTTTCGGGGGCCCTCACGTTCTCGCAACAACCGACTTCCAGGTTTGGCTACAAGTTCACTTATCAGGGCTTCATTTCCAATCGCACTATTTCGGATGGCCCCGGGGGAGTCTCGTTTCAACCCGGAGGGAACACCAGATCGGACTTT
>QHZP01000372.1:2442-7050 GCA_003224715.1 Acidobacteriota bacterium
GCAGTTAGGACTTAATTTGATTGACGCTGGCTACGAGTTCGAAAACGAGAATTTTGTGAACGAGACCTTTCCAGAAAGGCCGGTCGATGATTCGGCGGCAGATGTGACGCAGCGCAGCAACACCTTTTTCATTCAGGACCAGCTACGGCTACTTGGCGGGCGTCTTCAGATGTCGGCGGGGTTCCGAGCTCAGTTCTTTTCGCTGCAGTCTCCACGCTTTACTCCGGCACCGGCAGCCCCTTACCAGGGCGCGAGCTTTAAAGCTCCGCCGTCGGCCTATACCGGTGACGGCTCCTTGGCTTATTACTTCCGCCAAACAGGAACTAAAATTCGCGGTCACGTCGGCAACGGCTACCGAGCTCCTTCTTTGTTTGAAAGGTTTGGCACCTCTTTTGGAAGCTTCGGTTATTCCGTCTTCGGAGATCCCAGTCTGCGTCCAGACCGCTCGATCGCCTTCGACGCGGGAGTGGACCAGACACTCTTTAATGGCAGGCTGCGGGCTTCGGCAACCTACTTCTATACCCGCCTTCAGGAAGTG
Organism: Acidobacteriota bacterium; assembly: GCA_003224715.1. Taxonomy (GTDB): domain Bacteria; phylum Acidobacteriota; class Terriglobia; order Versatilivoradales; family Versatilivoraceae; genus QHZQ01. The sequence goes on from QHZP01000372.1 coordinate 2,981, forward strand.
ATCATCTTCGACTTTTCCGGGGCCATTAATCCGTTGACCGATCCCTTCGGCCGCTTTGGCGGGTATCGCAACACCGCCGGAGGACTGGCCCGTGGGTTGGAGCTGGGAGCTGCCCTGGCACCGGCTTCGTCGCTGGATCTGACCTTGGCCTACACTTACACGAATGCCGATCAGCGCCAGCCCATCGTGCCTGGCATTATCCGTTCTTTTGCCATTCCCAATCACCTGTTTTCGATCGTCGCAACGCAGCATTTGGGCCGGGGGATTCTCATCAACCTCGATCTCACGGCATCAAGTGATTATCTGGCACCGATTTTCGATCCCCTGACGTTTGCCAGCCGCGCCTATCGCTTTGGCGGGACTGTCAAGACAGACACGGCGATAAGCTATCGCCGTCCGCTTTCAGAATTCAAAGGTATTCGTTTCTACGCGAAGGTCGGCAACTTCCTTAACCGCAAATACTTTGAGAGTGGGTTCCGCACGCCCGGCGCCACTGCCGTCGCGGGAGTCCAGTTTGAATTCTGACCTCGATGAAAGGCTTGTCTCTTGTCCCAAGTTGCATTCATATCGTTATTGAAAGCCTTAGAAATGGAAACCCCTCACCCCCCAGCCCCTCTCCCCGTTGGGGCGAGGGGAGCCGATTTTTTCACAGCTTCCCTCTCCCTGAGGGCCCTGAGGGAGAGGGTGGTCTGCCGGACGGCGGACCGGGTGAGGGGTCGGTCGATTAAGGGTATCCTTTTGTCGCAACGTAGAAATAAATCTTGTCTGCTTTGGGCCGGCCTTATTCTTGCGGCCTCTTGCGGGCATGTACCGCCAGGAGAGCAGGAAGCCAGTTCGCTGAAGGCTACTCGCTTTCCCCAGCGGATCATATCGCTTTCACCCAGCGTGTCGGAGATACTGGATGGAGTGGGTGCTTTCGACCGGGTGGTTGGCGTATCTGACTACTGCACGTATCCGCCGGCCGTCAAGCAATTGCCGCGTGTGGGTGGCTGGCAGACTACCAGCTTGGAACAAGTCAACGCGCTGCAGCCCGATTTGGTGATCATGACCGAGCCACAGGCAGCCTTTGTCAAGGACCAGCTCGAGACACTGGGTTTGCAAACCCTGGTCGTGCCGAGTCAGTCGCTGGACAATGTTTTTACGGCCATGGCGGAAATCGGCCAGGCCGTGGGGAACAAAGGCCAGGCCGAAGCCCTCTTTCAGCACACTCAATCTGCCCTGGATGCGATCCGTTCCCGCGTACATGGACTGGGACGACCACGAGTGCTCTGCGTGGTGGATCGCGTGCCTGGGACCTTGCGAGACCTGTACGCAGCCACGGAAGGCAGCTTCCTGGCTCAATTGATCGAGGTCGCCGGAGGAGAATCTATCGCTCCGCCGGCGGGAGCCGGTTATGCCGAGATGAGCAAAGAGGCAGTTCTTTCTCTCAATCCTGAGGTGATCATCGACATGGTGCAGGGACCGCAGGGTAAATTCGCTGAAGATCCCATTGCAGTGTGGCAAGAGTTTTCAGAGGTCCAGGCTGTACGCGCAGGAAGGATCTTCCCGATTCGACAGACCTCAGCCATTCATCCGTCGCAATTTGTGGCCGACACCGCCAAGGGCTTCGCGAAAATGATTCATCCGGAGATCTTTGACCATGAGACGGAGTACTGAATCGACGGAAATCACCCGAAGTGAAGGTGATTTTTTATTGCAGGCCCGTGACCTCCACTTCTCCTATTCAGCTACACACCCCGTGCTGAAGGATGTCTCGTTCAGTTTGCAGAGGGGAACGCTGAGTGCTCTGATAGGAGCCAACGGTTGCGGTAAATCGACACTCATCCGTTTGCTGGCGGGTCTGATATTTCCCGCAAGAGGTGAAATCACTTTCCAGGGAGCCCCTTTGTTGTCCTTCTCAAGGCGCAGGCTGGCTCGACGGATGGCTTACGTTCCCCAGACGCAGGCCATGATCTTCCCTTTTACCGCCTTTGAAGTCGTTTTGACCGGACGCAGTGTTTACACGCCTCGTTTTCATTTTGAAAGTGTTGTGGATTGCGAAAAGGCGCGGCTCGCTCTTGAGGCAGTTGGCGCATGGCAACTGGCCGAACGCCCTGTTACAGAACTCTCTGGTGGAGAGCGGCAAATGGTCGCCTTGGCTCGCGCTCTGGCTCAGGAACCCCTGTGTTTGTTGCTCGATGAACCCTCGGCTGGGCCGGACTTGAAACATCGGGCCCGGCTGATCCGTTTGCTGTGTCGCCTGCGTGATCAAACAGGCTTGACCGCACTGGTGGTGACTCATGATCTCGGGTTGCTGGATCCCACCTTCGATTATGTGTTTGCTTTGGCTCGTGGCGCCATCGTTGCGGAAGGCACACCGGTTGCAGTCCTAACAGATCCTATCCTGGCAGAAGTATACGACGACGCATATGTTCACGCCGGCAGGCTCGACGGTCACACTTTTGTTTGGTCTGAGGCTTAGCCAACCATGGTTTCACCCTAAATAGGGCAGTTGAAATTGCCACGGAGTTGAAGCTGTGAGACAGCTTCAAGAGTGCACAGAGCAAGTGGAGGCGGTTTTCAGGTGCTTTATCCTCACCCAGAGGGTAACAATTTCTCAGGGCTTTGCGAAGATATAGCTCCTTATCTGCCGCCTCAGTGGTCTCTGTGCCTCTGTGGCTAGCTGCCGTTTTTAGGTTCATTGACAGGTTCGCCGGTGCTCGATGAAAGAAAAGGCCAATTCAGGGACGGAGCTCATCTTGTTTCCCGGTCAGCCAGAGTTCATTTCTGGCGTGCTGTGAGCATTCTCTTGATCCTGCTGGGGCTGGCCGCTGCTGTGGCGCTCTGGGTCGGCTATCGTCGACTCGATCCCATGACGCTCCGCCAGGATCCAATGATGAGGCACCTTTTTCTCCGGCTGCGCTTACCTCGGGTTGTATTGGCAGGAATCGTTGGGGCATCGCTTGGGTCCGTTGGCGCAGCGCTCCAGGCATTATTTCGCAACCCTTTGGCGGACCCCTTTACCTTGGGTGTGTCGGGAGGAGGGACACTGGGGGCAAGCATCGCGATCGCTCTCGGTTGGGGAGCCAGCCTCTCAGGAGTTCCGCTGGTTTTTCTGGCTTCGTTTGTGGGAGCGGCTACAGCAGTTGTGCTGGTCTACCAAATTTCGCGCGCCGGAACCCTGGTATTTCCTGGCACCATCCTGCTAGCCGGTGTGGTGATGAACTTAATTGCAGGGGCTGGCGTGGTCCTCATCCAATATCTAGCCGATTATACTCGTGCCCTGCAAATCCTGCGCTGGACTATTGGCAGCCTCGATGTGGTTGGCTTCGGGCTGATATGGCGCATGCTTATCTGCCTGGTGCCGGGCTGGCTGGTACTATTACTTTCAGTATCCGATCTGCATTTATTGGCCATGGGTGAAGAAACGGCGACCAGCCTGGGTGTGAACGTCCGGCAATGCGAGCGTTTAATTTACGGCGCCGCTTCCCTGATGGTCGGTGTAACCGTGGCGGTTGGGGGAACCATCGCGTTTGTCGGATTGATTGTACCTCACGCCGTGCGCCTCCTGTTTGGTCAAGATGTTCGGATTGTACTGCCTTGTTCTTTTCTTCTGGGCGCTGCCTTTCTCATGCTGGCTGACGCCCTGGCCCGAACAGTGCTGGGTTCGGCTGAGTTGCCTGTCGGAGCCGTGACGGCGCTGGTTGGAGGGATTGCTTTTTTGGGTTTGCTGAGAAGACAACGCCGCTACTCGGCGATTTGAAGGAGCCCGATCACCATGCGGCACCAATCTCTGGAGGCGGCGCTGAAAGGCATCCAACCGGTTGATCCTGGTTGGATCGCACAGGCAGAGGAACGACAGCTTCATTTGACCAAACCGCCGGGAAGCTTGGGTCGCCTGGAAGAGATAGCCAATCGCTGCGCTGCGATTCAACGTACATTGAAGCCTACGGTCCGAAGCCCAAGGATCCTTATTTTTGCGGCAGATCATGGGGTCTGTGAAGAAGGCGTCAGCCCCTATCCGCAAGCAGTGACAGGCCAGATGGTGGCAAATTTTCTGAACGGAGGCGCCGCCATTAATGCGCTGGCCC
>QHZP01000391.1 GCA_003224715.1 Acidobacteriota bacterium
CACCGTTGTTGTCGCAGTCGAAGAATTTCAGACCCCACCCACTGATCAGGCGGGTGGCCAGGCCGATGCCGGTGGGCACGGCCATGTCATCAAAGGTTTCGTCCTGGTTGTTCCGATACAGGGCATACATTTCCTGGTCAACGTTGGCGACGAAGAGGTCCATCCAGCCGTCCTGGTCATAATCTGCAGAATCAACACCCATGCCGGAGCGAGGGCGGCCGTCGGAGCTGTAGCCGACACCTGCCTGGAGGCCAATTTCTTCCAAGTGACCCTTGCCCTGATTGGCAAACAGGAAGTTGGCAATGGTATCATTAGCCACAAAAAGGTCCATCCAGCCGTCATTGTTGATGTCCGCCGCGACTGCCCCCCAGGCCTTGGACGGGTACCGACCAATACCGGACTTGCTACTCACATCGGTGAAAGTCCCGTCCCCATTATTGTGAAATAGCCAGCTCGGCATGGGGTCATAGACGCGCGGGATGCAGTAATAGCGCTCGCCCTTCTCGGGGTTACCGCAGAACTTGTTTTTGGACTTGTCAAAATCCACGAACCGACAGACGAACAGGTCAAGTCGCCCGTCATTGTCGTAGTCGAACCACAGAGCGCTCGATGCCCACCCGGGCGCGCACACACCAGCCTTCTCCGTCACATTAGAGAAAGTACCGTCACCATTGTTGTGATAGAGGAGGCTCTGCCCGTATTGAGTAACGTAGAGGTCCGGCCAGCCGTCGCCATCGTAGTCCCCCACGGTCACTCCCATCCCGTAGCCACCCCCGGCTACGCCAGCCTTCTCCGTGACATCCGCAAACGTGCCGTCACGATTGTTGTGATAGAGGGCATTCCGCAGAGGCGGGTTAGGGTTAAAGAAATCGCAACGACCACTATTCACAAGGTAGATGTCCATCCAACCGTCGTTATCGTAATCAAAGAAAGCGCAACCTGCGCCAGTCGTCTCCGGCAGATACATTTCAGCCGAGCGGGCATTGGAGTGGACCCAAGAGATTCCGCTCACAGAAGAAGGAATTTCTTCGAAGGCAAAATGATTTGTATTACTCAGCGGTGCACCGAGGCACGGCTGCTCCATCACCTGCCCTTTTGTGCTGCATACAAGGCCGACGCTGCCCAGCAATTGCAGGAACCCGCGCCGTGAAAGATATCCTCGCCGGTCACTTTGCCTTCGAGACATCCGCTCTACCTCCGAACCATTCCTACCTTCGGCTTTGCCCGGGGCCTCATCTCCTGCCGATGCTTCCCGTCATTTGGGTGAGCCGTCGGATAACGGGACCTCGTGGGGCTCGAGACCTCCGCGACCACCTGCCGTACGGTAGGATTGCCGGATGGATTGCTGCTGGCGCTCGAGCATCGCGTTCAAGCGTGCAAATTCCGTCCGCTCGCGCTCCGCTTCGGCCTTCCTGTTGGCTTTCGAATAAGCACGCACCAGACTGTAACGGACCTCCGGGCTGTAGGGACCAAGCCGTCGAGCGGTTTCCAACTCCTTGATCGAACCCGTAGCGTCTCCGAGTTCGAACATGGCACGACCAAGCAGATAATGTGCGGCAAACGATTGTGGTGCCAGGCCCACTGCGTTTTGGGCAAATGGCAGGGCCTCCTGGCGGTGATGCAGCCGCAATTTGATGTAAGCCAACTGCATGTGAGGCAGCGCACTCTCAGGTGTAATTTTGATTTCTTGGCGGAATTCTCTCTCAGCGTCTTCGTAATTGGAAAGCGAAGCCAATGTGCTGCCATACGCATAGTGAGCGAAAGGAGTGCCCGGATAATCGTTCAGCAGCTTCTGGAAGCCCGTGACAGCCTGGTCAAAAGTGCCCATAGCAACCATTGCGCCCACTTCACCCGCGGCATGGATTAATGCGTCTTTCGAGGGGTCAAGTTGCGTGGGAAGCAGAGACACACGTAGCAAAGCCAGGCCCAACGCCACCTTGAGGTTCTCTGACAGCCCTCCCCGAGCTACCAAAGGAGAAAGCATTTCGCTGGCGGCCTCGAATTCCCCTTTCCAATTGAGTAGAAGCCCCTGGTGGTACCGCGTGACGTTGGCCAACTCTTCGTTTCCCCCCAACCCAAGAGCCCGGCCACGCTCCAGATGGATGAGGGAGTTCTGATAATCGTGAGTCCCAAACTCGCAAAGCCCCAGCATGGCCCATGCGGTCCCAAGTTTCGGGTTCAGCATCACGAGCTTGCGAAATGCCGGAACTGCCCGCTCGTAATGATCGGAATCATAGTAAAGCGTCCCGAGGTACCACCACCCCTCTTCCCAGGCCGGATTGATTTCGACCGCCTTTTTGTAGAGATCAACCGCCTGGGCGTAGCGGTCCGCCTCTCGTGCCGCCGCGGCGCGCCCTGCCAACTCCTCAAACTGTTTGGAAGCTTGGGGCGGCTTTTCGGCGAAAGCGGCTTGGGGCACCAACACCAAGAGTGAGCTGGCGAACACCAGACAGAAAAAGAAACGGGTGCGCCCGCCTGGTAAGGCGGTCATACAGAAACGAAACAGTAACAGTTGAGCCAATAGAACCTCACTCCTGCCCCGATTGCGGCCTCTCGATCATGGCCGTTCGAGGTCTGGGGGTGGGCTATCTTCGGAAGTAAGAGATGTCCTCTCATGGCTAGACGGCCGTGCCTGCTCCTGTGTTCGGAGCGTTTCGGCGATCGACCTTTCTCGATCTGCCTCCTCTCGTCGCCGCGTGCGAAAGTAGACCTGGGAAAGGAGGATATGGGCGCCGGTGTAGTCTGGATATTTTTCCAGCACCTGGTGAACCAGCGCCTCCGCTTTGGGGAAGTCTTTTGCCTGCAAGGCGAAGACGGCGTATTCGTAGAGCACAGCGGCGTTTCCGGGTCGCAGCTGTTCGGCTGCGGCCAGGTAGCGCTTGGCGGCTTCGAAATCCCCTTTGAGCCTCATGAGACGCCCGAGGAAGTAGTTGGATTTGAAATCGCGGGGGTTCTTTTGCAACTCTTTCTGGAATGCCACAATGGCCTGGTCCGTATTTCCCAGACCGGCGTATGCTTCAGCCAGGTTGGAGTGGAGACTCTGGATCTGAGGCTGCATTTCGGCTGCCTTGAGCAATTCGTCCAGGGGCTTCCGGTAAGCGCGCGCACCCAGAAAGGCCTCCCCCAAAATGGCGTGAGCCTCCGCAGTACTGGCTTTCTGCAACGCAAAATTGATGAGTGAGATGGCCTTGTCATAGAGCCTCATCTTCAAATAGGCAGAGCCGAGAAGAAACGCCGCTGAAGGCTCATCGGGTTTGGACTTGCGAACCCGCTCTGCCTGGACCGCAGCTAGTTCATACTGCTTTAGCTGGTAGTGGCACACTGCCAGCAGTTCGGCCGCTTGCAGGTTGTCGGGCTGCCCGAGGAGTGTCCGGGCAAACGCAGGCACGGCATTTTCGTAACGCTCGCTCTTAAGATAAGCCAGACCGAGATTCATGTTTACTTGTGGGCTGCCGGGATCCAGCGCCAGAGCCTGTTGGTAAGTCTTGACCGCATTTTCAAACTGCCCGAGGCGCGTGTAGACGATTCCAAGGTTTGACAGCGTTTCCAAGCGAGGAGCATTTTGCTGCCGGCAGGTTTGGTAAAGACTCAACGCCTCTTCCAGTTGTCCCTTGGAAAGAGCTCCATCGGCAGCCTTGCACACGTCGGCATTTTGTTCAGCTGCCGCGCTGGCAAGCGACGCGAAGAAGAGCAACGCAAGAGCAAGCCCCCACTCAGATGGATTGATTTTCTGCATCAGCTCAGCTCCAGCTAAACTGCTTAGTGAGAGGTTGTGAAAAAATTGGGAGAGCGAGCCCTCCTAGTCCCCAGCAAATCCCTTGCCCCATGAGTCCTCGGCGGGAGCCTCGCCCTCCCGGTGTCGGCCGGTTTGAATTTTTTCACACCTTCTGAGTGGTTACATGTATACCATTCATTGTGGGGGTTGTCCAGATCTGCGGTTTGACTGGATAAATGGTTTCCCATATGCCTGCTTACATTTTTCGAAGCGTGGCGAATGCTCCTAATTTGTTACGATTCGAGCTAACGGATCATGGACCAACTTAGGAATGGACGGCCAGTAAGAAAACACAGGCTAGGCTTTCCCTGTTGCCGAAAGGCCTACTCTGTACTCGTATTCTTTGTTACCTGCGTTTTGGGTGGAACTGTGACCCAACGGTCGCCAGAAGGCCAAGACGTTTTTTCAGAACATTTCCCAAGACTAGACTGGCAGCCGACACGAGCACCGGAGGCAGCAGAGTATGCGGGCAAAGTTTCGTGCGGTCAGTGCCACGCCAAGGAGGCCGCCGCCTATCACTCCACACCGATGGCACGTGC
>QHZP01000392.1:0-12925 GCA_003224715.1 Acidobacteriota bacterium
AACTTGAACCACAGAGACCTAGGGAAGCAAAGAAAAGAATGCAACCGCGAAGGCACGAAGAACGCTAAGAAAAGCAAGACCAAAGAAGCGAAGAAAAGAATCTAACCGCGAAGACGCAAAGAACGCGAAGAAAAGCAAGACCAGGGGAAAAGAGGAAAGGCAAACAAGGAGGAAGCCGGGGCACTGAAAGAAAAAGGTTGAACCGCGAAGGCGCGAAGAACGCCAAGGACAGACTCAAAAACAAGACACAGGGGTTCTCTTTTCCCTTTCTCCTGAGGTCTAGGGAGATGCCGTGAAAATGGCTAAACGGCCAAGCGCCCCAAACAAAGCTCAGGAACAAAGCACTCAGTCCGTTTCCGAACTTCGGTGTCTTTCCCTTGGTTCCCCTTTTCCTTGTGCTGGTTTGGCTTTTCTTCGCGTTCTTTGCGCCTTCGCGGTTAGATTTTTTCTCGGGCCATTTTCAGAATTGCCCTCTTCCATGGGTTTTCTTTTCCCCTTGGTTTGCTCTTCTTTGCGTCCTTCGCGCCTTCGCGGTTAGATTTTCTCCGCGGGTAAGAAATTAAGCCAGCAGCTTTTGCACCAGCTTGCCCTCGACATCCGTGAGTCGAAAATCTCTACCCTGGTGGCGGTACGTGAGCTTTTCGTGGTTCAAGCCCAGACAGTGCAGGATGGTGGCTTGTAAATCATGGACGTGGATTTTATCCTCCACGATGTTGAGGCCAAACTCATCCGTTTTCCCGATGACCTGTCCCCCCTTGATCCCACCGCCGGCCATCCAGATACTGAAGGCAAAAGGATGGTGGTCACGACCCTCACTGCCCTTAGCAGGATTGCGGCTCTCCACCAGGGGGGTGCGGCCAAATTCGCTTCCCCAGATAACCAGTGTCGTGTCGAGCAGTCCTCTCTGTTTCAAGTCTTTCAACAGCGCCGCGGCGGGTTGGTCGGTGATCTCACAATTCTTCTTCAAGTGCGCGTTGAGTTCTGTGTGATCATCCCAACTGGCATGGAACAGTTGCACGAACCTGACGCCCCGTTCGATCATCCGTCGTGCCAGCAGGCAATTCGTAGCGAATGGCTTGGTGGGCTCTTTGTCCACCCCATACATCTCCAGCGTGTTGGGCGATTCCTTGGAAAAGTCCAGCAGTTCAGGCGCCGCGGCTTGCATTCGAAAGGCCAGTTCGTAGGAGGCGATCCGGGAAGCAATCTCCAGATCCCCAGTGTTCACGTAGCTTTGCTGGTTGAGGTCACGGATGGCGTCCAGAGCGGCTCGCTGGGATTTCAAACTGACGCCGCCGGGATTGGAGAGATACAACACCGGGTCACCCGAGTTTCTAAAGGTCACGCCTTGATAAGTTGAAGGCAGAAAACCGCTAGACCAGTTCCCGCTCCCGGCACTGGTTCCGGTTCCTGAGCTCAACACCACAAAACCAGGAAGACTTTGCGACTCGCTCCCCAGCCCGTAAGTGACCCACGCCCCCATGGACGGACGCCCGACTAAAGGGGTTCCGCAGTTGAACATCAACTGGCCGGGATGATGGTTGAACTGCTCGGTGAACATAGAGCGAACCATGCAAATGTCGTCGGCGCAAGTGGCCAGATGAGGCAGGTAATCCGAGAACTCCATCCCGCATTGCCCGAAGCGTTGAAACACGCGCGGGCTAGCCCACACCTTGGCATTGCGTTTGATGAAAGCTAACTTCAGGTCCTTGGTCATCGCCTCGGGTAACGGCTGACCGTCCCATTTCTTCATCTCTGGCTTCGGATCGAATAAGTCGATATGGCTGGGAGCACCTTCCATATAAAGAAAGATGACATTTTTGGCTTTAGGCGCAAAATGAGGTGGCTTGGGAGCCAAGGGATTCACCTTAGGCAGGCCTTCTACAGACGTAGCCGAGCGACCTTCGCGCTCCAGCAAATTCCACAAAGCGATTGCCCCCAGCCCTCCGACGCATTCCTGAAAAAAGTGGCGGCGAGTCTGGATACGTTTGAAATGCTCCAAGTTCATGGTTAACTCCTAACTATCTTAAGGGGTGAGACGTGAATCGTGAAACGTAAAACGTGAATCGTGAAACGTGAATCGTGAATCGTGAATCGTGAATCGTAAAACGCGAGAGGAATCCGAGGGCCTCTTCACGCATCACGTTTCACGCATCACGTTTCACGCATCACGTTTCACGTTTTTACCCCCTGGTAATGAATTCGTCGAGATTCAGCAAAACACGGCTGACGCCTACCCAGGCCGCAGCCTCGCCCGCATTGACGCCTTCCAGGTTCTTAGCAGGGAAGAGAGTGTCAACAGACTCTGGCTCCTGCGCTAGAAGCTCTTTCTGCTGGCGGTAATAATTCAGCAGGCGCTCTTTCTCCTGGGGTCTCGGGGCCCGGGCTAGACACAGTTTGAAAACATAGTCGATGCGGTCGCTCACGCTTCCAGGCATCTCCTTCAATATTCGTGCCGCCAGCACCTGGGCCGCCTCAAAAAACACCGGGTCGTTCATCAAATTCAATGCCTGGAGCGGAGTTGTGGAGCGCTCACGCCGGCTGCAGGCCAGCAGAGAACTAGGTGCGTTAAAGTTCATGAGCTCCGGATAGGGCGTTGTGCGCTGAAAAAATATATATAGGACGCGGCGATAGCGGTCCGCTCCGACACTGGTTTTCCATTTGACTGAGCCGGCATATCCCAATTCGGCAACACCGGGTGGCAGCGGCGGCCGGACGCTCCTGCCACCAACCTCCGGATTCAGGAGGCCGCTAGTGGCCAGTGCCGCATCTCGTACCAGTTCAGCCGGAAGGCGCAGGCGCAACTGGCGAGCCAACAGCTTATTGTAAGGGTCGCGGGATTCCAATTCCTTTCGGGTTAACGACGACTGCCGGTAAGTGGCTGAGGTCACGATGAGCTTGTGCATTTTCTTGATGTTCCACTCATTGGCCATGAACTCGCTAGCCAGCCAGTCAAGCAGCTTTTGGTGCGTCGGTGGTTCCCCGCGAGTGCCGAAATCTTCGGAGGTCTCCACTAGTCCGCGTCCGAAAAACTCTTGCCACATCCGATTTACCGTGACCCGAGGAGTGAGGGGATTGTCCTTTGATACCAGCCATCGAGCCAAAGTAAGCCTAGAAGGTCGGGCCTCTTCCGGTAAAGGGTTCAAAACAGCCAGCGTCCCGGGTGGCACTTCAATGCCGTGCTGTTTATAATCGCCCCGAATCAGAACATGAGTCTTGGGAGGATTAGGACTCTCCGCGAGGGTTTGCGCTTCACTGAGGCCGGGATCCTCGGCCTCAAGCTTCTGCAGTTTTTCTTTGAGCTCCGGGAATTTCAGCTCCTCATAACGTTCTTTCCCCACCGGAATCATGTAAAACCCAATAAAGTGGTCGGTGAGCTTGTCCCGCTGCTTCTGTGTCCGCTGAGAGGGGTCGAGCCTGAGGATTTCCTGTCCTCCATCCACCATCTTGACCACGGTGTCCCAGGCAACATCATAAGGCACGTCGGTTCCTGGATTGGCCGCGGCGGCAAGCGTCTTTCTTTCCCAATCGGCCTGAAGTTCAGGCACCTTATATTCAGCCAGCAAGGCCTTCCTCTTTTTGTCGTACTCCGGCTTTCCCTGTAGGTAGGTGCCCAACTCTTCTGGAAGAGGCGCCTCGAGATTGACTTCTTTGGCGGTATTGAAGAATGCAAAAAGCTGATAAAACTCTTTTTGACTGATGGGATCATACTTATGATCGTGGCAGCGCGCGCAGCCCACCGTCAAGCCAAGCCAGGTCGTCCCAACGGTCATAGTGCGATCGATCACCTGCTCAATACGGAACTCTTCTGGATCAACTCCGCCTTCACGGTTAGTCAGGGTATTTCGACAAAAACCTGTGGCTATTTTCTGCTGGAGAGTTGCGTTTGGTAACAGGTCACCAGCCAGTTGCTCAATCGTAAACCGGTCGAAAGGCATATTGTTATTGAGGGCCTCAATCACCCATTGGCGCCATTGCCAGGCGTGGGGCCTCACGTTGTCCTTTTCGTACCCATCACTGTCAGCGTAATGAGCCAGGTCGAGCCAGGGTCGCGCCCATTTCTCTCCGTAATGCGGTGAAGCCAAAAAACGGTCCACCAGACGCTCATAGGCGTCCGACCGATTGTCCTTTAGGAATTCAGTAACTTCCTCAGCGGTGGGAGGCAAACCAATGAGATCGAGACTAAGGCGGCGGATGAGAGTAACGCGGTCAGCTTCGGGGGAAGGCTTGATTTGTTCTTTCTCAAGCTTGGCCAGAACAAAGGCATCGATGGGATTTCGCACCCAGGCCGGATTTCGAATGATAGGGGCGCGAGGTCGCCTAATCGGCTTAAAAGCCCAATGATCTCTCGTGGGGGCGTGGGTTGCCACTTTGTCGGGGGAAGAGCCGTCTTCGGGCCACTCCGCTCCCTGATCGATCCAGGCCCGCAATAATCCGATCTGTTCAGGAGAAAGCGGTTCCCCGGCGGGTGGCATTACCTTTCCTTCAATGGCGCCGGCCACCATTTGAATCAGCTTGCTCTCCGCGCTGTTTCCAGGTTTAATGACTACTCCGGAGTAACCTCCGTTAAGAGCCAATTTGCGATTATCCAGTCGCAGTCCGCTCATTTGCAGACTCGCACCATGGCAGGCATAACAATTCTGGCTGAGGATAGGTTGAATGTCGCGCTTGAAGTCTACTTTTGTGCTGGCTGCAGGAGGGAGCAAATTTTTGTCCGTTGGAGCCGGGTCCATTGCCAGCGCGGTTAGAAAAAGCAGGCCCAGGCAGAGCAGGCAAGTGCTCAGTTTTTTCCAGAGGCGTAATCGGTTTAAAGAATTGCGGAGCACTTGGGAAACTCCTGAGGTCTTGGAGGAGCTTGGTCGGTGGGAAAAACTTCCAACCCGTCTTCTGACCAAGTAGACATCATTATCCTACCAAACTGAGCGGAAATTCTTCAATAAGTAATTTCTGACTGGGCTATTTGTGGTACATAAAAAAGGCATCCTCAAAATCCTAGCAGCCTCGGTTCTCCTGATCGTTGTTGTCTTGAGAATGCGGCTGACGTCGAGTGAGAGCCGGACTCCAGATCAATCCCCTACCAATGGCGTGGTGGTGCTGACTTTCGACGGCGCAGTCAAGTCTCACCGAACAGTCGTGGCGCCTTTGCTCCAAGAATTGCATTTCGGGGCAACCTTCTTCGTAACACATCTGTGGATGAACGACTCCGAAAACTTTCTCAACTGGCAGGAAATTGCAGAGATTTACCGCATGGGTTTCGAGATTGGGAATCATAGTTGGACCCATGCCGACTTTTCCGTGCCGAAGAATGCCGCCAGGCTTGCCGCCGAGATCGCCCTGGTGGAGAACGAGCTGCAAAAGGTAGGTGTTCCCAGGCCTAGGAGTTTTGCTTATAGTGGCAACGGTTTTGGGCCAGAGGCTGTCGAGCAACTGGACAAGTTGGGTTACAAGTTTGGTCGTCGCGGCATGCAGCCCGAGGTGGAATACGGCCAGGTGAAAGTTGGACCCGCCTTTGATCCCCACCAACATCATCGCCTGCTGATCCCTACGACTGGAGATGCTTATCCTAATTGGACCACAGAGCATTTCAAGCGAGTAGTCGAGCAGGCTCGTAAGGGCCGCCTTGTGGTCTTGCAATTTCACGGAGTTCCGGACCCGAAGCACCCCTGGGTGAGCACTCCACCTGAGCTCTTTCGCGAATACATGGCCTATCTCAAGCAGCAGCGTCTGCGCGTGATAGCCTTGAGAGACTTGCAAGAATACTTGCCGAACCAGGACTCCACGGCTGACCCAATGCGCAACCAGAGGTACCCCGAGCCCAAACACCAACCCCTTGAGTTGCCCGCTGAGATTGAAGCCACCCGAAACAATTTAGGTTCCTGGCTGGAAAATATGCTGCGTTACCATCGATACACCTGGAACGAAGCGGCCGGCGTAACCGGTTTTTCTGTGGACGAGGTAAGGCGTCGAGCCCGGGAACTCGGCCTGAACACCGATTTGCCGGCTCGACAGAGAGGGGAAGAGAACATTCAGTTGCTACCGTATCCGGGAGGCCGGCATCCGCGGATTGGTTTTCTCGAGGCCGCCATTCTTCCTCAACGGGGCACCAAGGCGAGCGTCTTTCTTCCCTGGAATTCATCTAGTTATGTTGTGGTCGATTTACCAGAAGCGATCTTCAGTAACCTCGGCCTGATTTATTTGGCCCACACCCATATCCCTACCATCTGGGATGCTCAAAACGTCTGGTTGGAAAACATCGACTGGAATCGTGACTCCAGCGGGAAGTTGGGTGGAAGCCGGAGACTTCCTAATGGTATTCATTTTGGCGCTTCGATTAGCCCGTCTGCAGAACAGATTGAGATGGAGTTGTGGTTGCGCAACGATACTCGGGAGACCCTCAGCGGCCTGCGCACGCAAATCTGTGTGCTCCTTAAAGGAGCGCCGGACTTCAATGCACAAACCAACGACAACAAGCTTTTCCAGAGCCCGGTGTCAGCGATCCGATCTTTGAAGGGTGACCACTGGATATTGACGGCCTGGGAGCGGTGTGGCCGCACGTGGGGCAATGCTCTCTGCCCGTGCCTGCATTCGGATCCTGTATTGCCCGATTGTCCTCCCGGAAAGACCGTTCGAGTTCGAGGGCGCCTCTGGTTTTGCAAAGGCACTCAAATCGCAGCGGAGCTGGAGCGGGCAAAGAAAATTTTTCCTCCACTGCCTGAGGGGAGATGAAACAAGTGGAAGTGATGCGAATAGTAATTGTCGGCAATTGCCGCTCTTCACGGTGAGCTACCGAACAGACGATCCGAACCACCCGTTTCGCGGCAGCCGTGGTGGACCTTTCCCAGGAGACAAGGCAACGGTGTCGCTGAAACAACCGGTTCCTGATACCACTCCAGTGTATGTGAAACGAATGTAGCTCCTACTCTTCGTCGTCCAGATGTTCGCCATCGGTGGATGGTGATCTGGCCGCTACTAACTCTCTCGACGGGCAGATCATAGTTGCCGTTGCCTGGAATCGTGTCACCAGGGATACCGTCGAACGCGCCAATTACTGTTAGCTGAAGAGTCCCTCTGCCGGGTCCCCCTGAAGTAACTGTCACTGTGAAAGGTATATCTTTGAAAAATCCGCCTGCGCCTTTACCTAGGTCAACAGTTCCGACACCGCTGAACGTTATGCTCTGTCTCTTAACATTGATATTGGCACTACTGATCCGACCTTCTACAGCCATGAGAGGCAGTCCCAAAATATCTGTATTGCCCCACATACCACAGACAAAGTGGCCATCGACAGAATCGCCTTTAATGACAATCCCTATGCCAAAATAGGAACCATCGATATCCCCGTCGCCATCCAGGTCACCATCGACGCGCGGATTACCCAAGTCCCAAGGATCTATATGTTCATCAGCAAAGGTACCCTGCCCACCACCGGTCACGGTGATCTTATTTTTAGCGATGGCGGTTACAGAGCCGATGGAAATTGAAAAAAAAATTACAATAATCGTTGTCAAACGGACAGCAAGTTTTTTCATGTTTTTCTCCCCCGTACGACCAGCAAAGTGCCTGGCCTAGATGCAATCTTCCCTGTTTGGTCCTGTGAACAACAATCAAAGAAAATCAAGGCACAGGTTCGGCTCCCATCTTGTTTTGAATAGGGATATTACCAATGGTTCTGCCATTGAGGAGGCTCACCTTTGACGCGAAACCTGGTTCCCGATTCTCGCCGCGCCCTTTGTTCCTAGGGAAGATACTCGAGTGGTTCACACATGGGTCAAGCTGACTTGTGTCAAGATGCTTTTGGCACACATTTCAGCAAGCGCGATGTATGTACCACTCGATATCATGCCTCAGCCATTGACACACCTCCGACCGGGGACGTTGAATCCCCGCCGCCGGGTGTCGGGCGCGGAAAGCGGGTCCCGCCCTCAATCATCATCCTTAGCACTTTTTTGAAGAAGGTGAAAAAGCGTGCGGTTCCCGTCAACAGCAGGAACTGGCGCCACAGGCTCCCAGTAGTCCACGAACCCCTTCGTTGCGGTGACGCCTTCGAAAACCGAGTGTGGTGTTGTTGGCGGACCAGCACCGGGGAGGTGACAACTCACAACCAGAATCCCTTGGCTCCCATCCGAGTAAAAGATACTCAAGACTGCGAGCCCGCCACGATTATCGGCTAATGTACCGTCACCGATGTTATCAATGGTGCCAGGGATTGGGCTGCCTGGGGCATTCTCCCAACTCACGAATCGCGTCACCTTGTAAGTTCCGCTTCCAGTAGAAACGTTGTCGTGGTCGAATGTCTCCCAAGTCCCCCCTCCCGTGACTGCTTGAGGGTGATGCTTATCAGAGTTAGTTTGGAAGGTCCCATGACCCGTGAAGGTGATCTTGGAGTGATCTTCGGCCATGACCGAGGCCTGCCCCCCTGCGTCAACGATCAGGACAGCGCCGAAGGTGGCATGGATGATGTCCCAACGGATGGGGGCGCCTTTGTCATTGTCGTCGTTGCCTTTTTCGCCTTTGTCGGCGAGCACGACAGCACCACCCGCTAGAGCGATCCCCAGAAAGCAGATAAGGAAAATGCAACGTCTGAAATTTACTTCTAGGCTCATACTTATATCCTCCTCATTTTTAGCGCTGATTGCGTTGCTGAATCTGTATAGCTATAGGAAGTAATCTCTGGTTGGTCGTTGACCTCCTTTCAAATCGGAAAGTGAAGTCCTTGACGAGAGGAAGCCTGGCGGGCGGTTTCCTGGAGTTTGAACCCCTCCTCCTCAGTGGCGAAAAGACCTGGTGAAGGAACGCTGCATACGACCTCAAGCTTTTTGGGGATTACAGTCGGAGACGGGAAGTTTCTGAACCGGATGCACCAACATTTTGGACAATACCCGCGGCAACTGATCCACCCGCGCGCCGAGAGGATTAGACCTAATTAGAGGCTTGCCCTTCCATTTTCCGGAGGCCTGAATAGACCTTCAGAGTCCTGCGGCCTTTGGGTTGAAGTGACTAAAACTTCCACCATCTGCAAACTGGGAACCGGCAGTAATGTTCAACCGCCATTCATAATGAGCCTGTGCACCAGATCTCCGCTAGTGGTAGCGTGGCCAACGGCTACAAAACCGAAGCCCATTGGTCTGCCATTCGCCGACGCGAGCATACTCAGTTTGTTCACAAAGCTGGGAGGAGACACTAAGGAAACAGCTCAGATTCCAAGCATTTTGAGAAAGTACCAATTTCCGAATAAATCTACCAGAGAAGATCTATTTGTCAACCGGAATCTTATGCGTCGACGCGACGGTTCTGATGCATCAAAAAATTGGAGGGAGGACGATGCGGTTGACGCGGTCAGAACCTAGAGATTAGAATGCAGCTTCAACCGGCCGTCAAGTCGACCCTTTGGGCGATTGTCATGGAACTTGTCGAGTTGATACGACGGTTGTAACCGTGTTCAGCAACGGCACCCTTAAGCAACCCAAAGTGTGACTTCAAAAACGGGAAGAACTGATGCATGACAAAACGGTGATTGTGACCGGCGGTGGAGCCGGGATTGGACGGGCAGCCGTCTTATTGTGCGCCGACCGAGGCGCGCGCATCGCAGTTCTGGATCTGGATGTCAAGGTCGCAGCGGGTGTTGCACAGGAGGCACTAGCTCGGGGTGCCAGAGCAGCCGTAGGAATCGGTTGCGACGTCAGCATCGAGAGCGAGGTCGAAAAGGCAGTCACAGAGTCGTGCCACCAGCTAGGACCGCTTGATGGCGTCTTTGCCAATGCCGGCATGGATCAGGGAGGCGTGCTGCACGAACTCCCTATTGATGTGTGGCAGCGAGTACTGGCTACGAACCTCAATGGTGTCTACTTCACCTGCAAACACGCTGTGCGTGCCATGCTGGCGGCTGGCCGCGGCGGTTCGATTGTTTGCACCTCTTCACCGGCTGCCTTTGTCGCTTTCTCTGCCGGGGGAGCCGGAGCCTATTCTGCTTCTAAAGGAGCCGTCTCCGCCCTGGTGCGGACCCTGGCGATCGATTACGCCCAATATGGGATCCGCGTAAACGCGCTTGTCCCCGGATCTACAGAGACCCGGCTGATGTGGGCCAACGTCCGGCCCGAAGACATTCCCCGCATGCGGAAGACGATCTGTGCTGAGGTGCCCTTAGGACGCCTGGCCGAACCCGAGGAACCGGCCCGAGCTGCCGTCTGGCTGCTTTCTGAGGAATCGTCCTACGTCACGGGTTCTCACCTGGTCTGCGACGGCGGTGTTCTTGCCAAAGCCTCTGTCAGTGTCTAAGCTCAGCTTCAAGTACCCTCTCCTAGTCTCAATTCCTAAATCACGTGAGATTTCGAACGGAGCGTCTCTTCCCCGAAGGGGATCAATAATCCAGCCCAGGGTAGCGGTTTCGCCGCAACCCTGGGTTACGGATCATGTGAATTCCCATCCCTGAAAGGGATGAATATACCAAGGTGTTGGTTATCTATTCCCTTCACGGATAGGCTGAATGAAAACGGCCTGAAAATGTCCAAAGTCCTTGCCCTTCCTCACGGTCGGGCTACTGAACAAGTCGAGGCGCAGGTCAGTAGCCCGCGTGTCAGCAAGGGCTGTGCCTCAATGCGATTGAGTTAAGGGACTTTGACGGGGACCTGTTGCGGCTTAGAATCCTCTTTCAAAAAAATTAGCTCCTGGATTAAGATGACCTGACCAACTAAGGGTTTGGATATATATTCATTTGAGGAGACTAAAGGGGGGACAAGCATGGAGAAGCCAGTTGCACGTCTGTCGTTGAAAAGTACCAAAGAAGAAATGCTCAAGGCCTATAATGATCTGGTGGCAAGATTTCAGGAAAAAAGTACTGGTCTCTCAGACAAACAAATGGAAGTGAAGAAGGCGGCTGAAACGGGTGTGGTAGAAAAAGCGTCAACCTACACGGTTGAATCCATCATCAAAGGGTTAGCCAATGTGAATATTTATGTAGGCAAGGCTCTCACGGATCTGTCGCGAGAACTGACCGCCGAAGCCAATAAGTTGACCGAGATTCGAGAAGCGATTGCTATCGAAACCAAGCATTTGGAGGAACTTCATGATGTTCGACTCGCCGCCGACACGCTAGCTTCTTTGATTCGGGATCATGCCGAGAAGAAAGCAGCCTTCGCGGCGGAAATGGTCGAGGAGAGAGAAAACTTTGACGCCGAGATGGCCGCCAAAAGAGCGGACTGGAAGAAAGAACAGGAGACCTACGTCGCGGTACTAAAGGAAAATGAAGCCAGGCTGAAAAAGGAACGCGAGCGGGAACGAGAAGAATATGATTACAATTTATCGCTGGCCAGAAAGAAAGACAAGGACCTTTATGAAGAGCAGAAGGCCAATTTGCAGAAGGCGTTGAAAGAAGAACGATTGAAGCAGGAGCAAGAGTTGACTGCTCGTGAAGCGGCGGTAGCAACCGTTGAGACTGAGCTCTCAGAGTTGCGTGCCAGAGTCGCAGCTTTTCCTGGAGAGCTCTCTGCATCGGTAGAACGCGCCGAACGAGAGGGCACAAGAGGAGTTGTTGAGGGCTAAAGAGGCCGACGGAGACAAACGAGTAGCCGAGCTTAGAATCGCAGCTTTGGAACAAATGGTGGCGAAACAGGCAGCGCAAATTGACGGATTGACGAAAAAGCTGGAGGAGGCGAACACTCAGGTTCAAGCAATTGCCGTGAAAGCCATCGAAGGGGCGTCCAATTCCAGAGCGCTTAATACGATCAACGAAATCGCCATGGAGCAGGCCAAGAATCTTAGTGGGAAAAGATAAGACGAGAGAAGGGGACAGCTCCGGTCGCTATTGATTACGCCGCTTCTGTTCTATTGCTTGCGGCAACGGGGATTGTAGCTGGGTGGCCTGCTTCCTCAATCTTTGGCCGTTTGTTTCACCCAATTTGCCTAGCAGTTGATCGAGAACGGCCCCAATACTCCCACCGGCATCAACGGGGGTCAGAAGTCCTCTTTCCCGGTATCGCTTTGCAATTGGTAGAATATCTCGACAGAATTCGTGAAAACGCTCTCGGACGATTTCAGGCCTGTCGTCTTCTCTTGTCTTGACAATGACACCTGGAGGAGGCGGATTCTTGGTGAGATGATAAGAGTGCCCCTGGGCATCGATCACTCGGCCCTCAGCCCGCGCCAAAACATCTTCTTCAGAGACCTCGAATAGCGCGACAGCCGACAGATCCAAAACTTTGTCCAATGCTTTTGCCTGTGTCAGAGTTCTGGGATAGCCATCCAAAACGAAACCTCGACTGGGATTATTATTCGTCACGAAGGATTCAAAAACCTCCAGCACAATCTCCTCCGGTACCAGTTTGCCGTGGCGGACGTATGACTGAGTCTTCTCGCCTAATACCGTACTCCGTTCAATTTCTGATCGAAGAGTTTCGCCCAATGAAAAATGTTTGAGCCCAAAATGTGCGGCTAAGAGTTTTGCCTGGGTTCCTTTGCCGCAGCCGGGTGGTCCGAGAACTGAAATGTTCATTGCCCTGTACCCACTTTTGAATTCGCCAAATTCCTGACAATCGAATTGAGAATCTAATTCCTTCGGCCATCGCCTCAATCTGAACAGTACCATCCGTAACTTGAAACTTAATTCTACACGGATTTCATAAGTTCGTAAATTTACACTTTTGTCAAGTTTACCACAACCACGGTCCAGTTCATTTTGGTGCTAAGCTTTTGTAGGACCGGGCGACGTGAAAATTATGGTTCAGAGCACGTGGAGACATCATGAAAAGGTGCTATGTAATCCTTCTATTGGTCGTGGTCCCTTGGATAACCGCGCATCCCAGGGAAGAAGAGCCACTCCGATTAGTGCAAACCATCTCCCTGCCTATGGTCCGCGGTCGCATTGATCACATGGCCGTAGACCTCAAGGGAGAAAGAGTGTTTGTGGCTGCCCTGGGTAACAATAGCGTAGAGG
>QHZP01000392.1:12930-18248 GCA_003224715.1 Acidobacteriota bacterium
TTGGAGGATTGAACGAACCGCAGGGCGTGATTTATATCTCCGAGTTTAACAAAATCTTCGTGGCAAACGGCGGAGACGGGACCTGCAAAATGCTTGAGGGGGACACGCTGCGGCTGATCACCAGCCTCCATTTGTCGAGTGATGCTGACAACATACGCTATGATCCCACCGCGAAACACCTCTTTGTGGGCTATGGTGAGGGTGGAATCGCAGTTGTTGATGCCAGGAATGGTAAACGTCTGGGGGATATCCCGTTGGAGGGTCATCCCGAGTCCTTCCAATTAGAAAAGTCGGGTCCTAGAATTTTTGTAAATGTGCCCAAGGCCAGCCATATTGCGGTGATCGATCGGGTGAAGCGGGCGGTGGTCGCAACGTGGCCACTCCAGAGCGCTCGCTCCAACTTCCCGATGGCATTGGATGAAACCCATCAGCGCTTATTCATTGGCTGCCGTCAACCGGCAACTGTCGTTGTTTGTGATACACGTTCGGGCAGAGCCGTCGTCAGCCTGACGATTTCCGGGGATACCGACGACCTCTTTTATGATGAAACGCACAAACGCATCTACGTTTCATGTGGGGAAGGCTATATCGATATCTTTGGTCAGCTCGACCCCGACCATTACCGGGCTGTGGCAAAAGTTCCTACAGCAGCCGGTGCACGGACATCACTCTTCGCACCAACCTTGGATCGTTTCTACCTGGCTGTTCCACGTCGTGGCAATCAGGCTGGGGAAATCCGAGTTTATGCAGTGCAGTAAAGGTCAGGAGTGAGCTACCTTTAGATTAAAGATTAGGAACCAGTGAGACTCGCTGAAAACAACGTTTATGGCGCTGCCTAGAATAGGCAGAGTGACGATGGCAGCCAGCGCCAGGAATACCAGGAGCAGAGCGTACTCAACCAGGTCCTGTCCTTCTTCTTCAGTTAAAAGTCCTCGCAATTGCAATAACGCGAGCAACATGTTTTTGGTCCTCCTTAGCAAAATTGTTGTTGTGGTCCATCTGTTGGTCCACCAATGGAGAAGAATAGCAGATCTACTTCCAATTAGTGAAGGCATGTGAAAATTGGGTAATTTCTTGTCATGCAGCTAGATGCCCTGGAAACTTGAACAGAAAGGATTTTTCGGATATAGATTTCCAGCAAAAATAGGAATCGTTTTCCAACTTATTGGCAACTCGATTCCACACTGTCATTAATTCATTTAAGTCAAGGGCGTGGATTGGCTGTTCCCTCACAAAGCGAGCTTAACGCGCCTCGCTCCTCATCTTTTGTGGGTACCACAAATTAATGGGGGGGAGGGAAGTGTGTGACAAAATTCGGGAAGAGTAGGATGTGATTTATGGAAGATCACAGAAATTCAAGTCAAGAAAGACCCTCCTTAAGGTTTGAGGAAGCATTCTTGCGGCGCTTACCTAAAGTTTTGCTGCATGAACATCTGGATGGGGCGTTGCGACCTCGCACCATGGTTGAGCTGGCAAAGGAGGCCAAGTATTCAAAGCTTCCAACTCAAGATCTCCTGGAGCTGGCTGAGTGGTTCCTTCGCGGTGCCAACCAGGGCAGTCTGGCTAAATATTTGGAAGGTTTCACCCATACCGTTGCCGTAATGCAGACTGAAGCGGCGCTGGAACGGGTTGCCTATGAGCAGGTGGAAGACTCGAAAAATGATGGAGTCGTTTATTTCGAAACTCGATTTGCCCCGGTGTTCCACACCAAAAAGGGTCTTACCCATCAGCATATCGTGTCAGCCGTGCTGAGGGGATTGGAGCGCGGTCGAAAAGATTTTGGTGTTCCCTCGGGTTTGATCATCTGCGCCATGCGCCATATGAATGTTTCGCTCGAAATGGCCGAACTGGCCGTCGATTTTAGAAACCGTGGTGTGGTCGGTTTTGATTTGGCCGGAGAAGAGGGTGGCTACCCGCCCAAAAAACATATCGAGGCTTTTCACTATATCCAGCGACAAAATTTCAATATCACGGTTCACGCAGGGGAAGGATACGGCAAAGAATCAATCTGGCAGGCCATTCAATACTGCGGCGCTCACCGGATCGGACATGGGACGCGGTTAATCGACGACATCGCGGTGACCGGTGGTAAGGCCGTTAAGTTGGGTGATCTTGCCCAGTACGTGCTGGACAAGCGCATTCCTCTCGAAATTTGCTTGACGAGCAATCTTCACACCGGTGCCGTCCCTAGCCTGACCGCGCATCCATTCAGCGTGTTCTTCAGGGAACAATTTCGTGTAACGCTCAACACCGACAATCGCTTGATGAGTCATACGACCATGGTCAAGGAGTTCCAAGTGGCTGCCGAAACCTTTGATCTGACCCTGAACGATTTCGAGAAGATCACCATCAACGCGATGAAAAAGATTCGCGAAGAGGCGGCACGCTCATAAGTAGACACCACAAATCAATGCACTAAACTCGTTCTCTGCATTTTCATTAGCCCCGTGCTTCAGCGCGGGACTCTTTTGATGGTTTGTTCTTCTTCCACTTTCCAGCCAGCGGCGATGGACCCCATCAGTCCTGGCTGGAAAGTGGCGAGGACGGGAGGCTTCTTCCGACCCGCGCTGAGGCACGGGGCTAATGAAAACTCCGGCGCGTTGTTTGGTGAGGGGTGATCGTGGTCAGTTCGTGAGTAAAAGCTGAGTTTCTATTCTGATTGCCGCGGACGCTCCTGCTCTCGTTCTTGCTTGATTTGAAGGAGCAAGAGCATGAGCACGATTCGTGAGAGGACTGCTAGATCGTCCTCGGTCCACGGCAGTCGCTGTCCTGAAAACCGCAGCGGGCGAGATCCGGGAGGGCGAGGCTCCCGCCGAGCCGCCAGGAGGTCCACCCTCCCAACCTTTTCGCAGCGCCCCCTTCAAATTCAAAGGGGGATCAGCGACATCTTCATCTTTGGTGTTGCTGCCGGCGGCGGCATCAATGCGGTCTAGAAAATAAGTTTCAAACCGAACTGCACTTCCCTGGGATCGATGCGAAGACCGCCAATCCGTCCGAACTCACCAGGGACCAAACCCGTATTGGCATCTCCAAATTGAGTGTGGTTCCAACCGTTGAAGAACTCTGCCCGGAACTGCACCAGCAGGCTCTCGTTGACTCTGGTGTCTTTCAAGATCGAAAAGTCCCAGTTGTTAATGCCAGGCATCTCGAGACTATTTCGAGCCGAATTGCCTTGCACATGCCTTCCGGGAGTGCAGGTCTCGAAAGTTGGGCATCCCGGAGCCACAAAGGCGTCGGCACTCAACCAGTGCTCGAATGTTGGGTTGGCCGGATAGGGATTGCCGATTTGGTCGGGACGCGACTGGCTGAAGGCGCCGAGGTTGGGCCAATCAAAAGCTAAACCGGCCGTCTTGTACTGCCCCGTGGAAAAAGTGGTAATGCCATTGAGCTTCCAACCAACCAGTAAGTGCTCAGCCAATCCTGTCGCGCCAGAGAAAAAGCGCCTATTTTTTCCAAAGGGGAGTTCATACAGGTAACTCACGACAAACCGCTGTCGAACATCGAATGTAGAGTTCCCTTTGTCCAGCACCTTGAAATTGGCGGAAGAGGCGGAAAATTCATCTGTGCCGCCGAGATCGATCGCATGGCTCCAGGTATAGGAACTCAGTAGATAGAAACCAGACGAGAAGCGCTTTTCCACCCGCGCTGTGAGCCCATTATAACTGGACCAGCCGGCGCCGTAGGTCACCAGAATCCAGCTCAGATCGGGATAAGGAACTCGCTGCTGGATGGGAATGGTGCCAGTAGGATCCTCACTGGGTGCGTTCTGATTGCGACGCTGCAAGAGTTTCTGCCCGGTATTCCCGATGTAGCCCACATCCACCACCCAGTCTTTGCCAAACGTGTGCTGGAAGTCTAAAGCCCATTCCTGAACGTAAGGGGTGCGGTTTCGTTTATCGATGCTGAAGGGGTTTGACGTGCCGCCCCCCAGCGAACCTGCCGGGAAAACGTTGGAGAGGGAGATCGTCGGCCTAACCGGGTTTGAGTTGAGTGTTTGTGAGGAATAGAAGTCAGGCCCAATGACCAGGAACTGTAGTTCGTTCCAGTTATCCGTGGCGTAGAAAACACCAAAGGAGCCACGCAATACGCTGTTCTTGAGGAAACCGGGAGAATAGGCGAAGCCCAATCGAGGACCGAAATCGTTCCAATCAGGGTCCACGATTCCGTTCCTGACTCCGCCACTCTTGGATGTGACGACCCGCCGTGCGGCCGGGTCGAACCATTGAGTTCGGTTGTCGAGATCATAGGGGGTTTGAGCGTGCTCGTAGCGCAAGCCGTAGTTTAGCGATAAGTTGGGCCGGATGCGCCAATCATCCTGCAGGTACAATGCCGACCAGGTAGTCCGCAGGTTCTGAGAGGAATCACCCACCGAGGTAATCGCTTGAACGGGAGCACCCAACAGAAAATCACCCAGACCCCTCCCCGTAAAGCGGCCGTCAAAGTTAAAGGAAGGAATGCCACCGAAATCGGTAATCTGAAAGAATTTCTCACGGATGATGTTTGCTCCCCCTTTGAAGTTGTGTGTGCCTTCCACGACGCTCAAATTATCCACAAATTGGTAATCTTCATCGAGAGCCCCGATGGATTCGGGATGTGAACCGATGCCGGTGAAGCCCGAGATACCTGCCTGGGGGACACCGAAATCGAAGGGATTGGGGGAGGTGTTCTTGAATCCGAACAAATCGGCGGCATAGTTCTTTCCGAGTGCGCCCTCTGAAACCAGGAACGTCTTGCTGCGATTGTATCCGAAACGGAACTCGTTGATCATTTCCGGCGAAAAAGTATGAGTCTCGGTGATCGCTACAACCTGGTTACGAAGTGGAAAATTCAATCCTGCCAAGGGCATCGCGGCGGGCTCGATGTGAGGCCTGTCTTCGAAAGAGTAACTGCCGTAAAGCTGATCGCTGGAACCCACAACCTGGTCGATGCGCGTGTTGAATTGATTGAAATCGTTGCGGATCTTCGGAGAGACGCTGTAATTGAAAAGCGGGATTTGCGGCTGGCCGGCGGCAATGGCAACATTGGGCGCAGGAGTGAACTCTCGCCATCTCTGCGCCACCGGATCCAGTCTACCCGATATGTCATTGCCAGGAATCGTCTGGCCGGTGAGCGGGTCCTTCAGATCAAAACATTTGGGCGAATCTTGATTAGCGGTGCAAAAAGGAGAATTGGTGGGCATAATCCCGGTCCCTGCCGAGTCGTCGGCCAGGTGTCCCGCCAATTGGGCTGGGCTGGGAAGTAAGGCTGTCCCGGAAGTGCTGAGGCCTCGCCGCGACCGAAACCCCTCGTAATTAAGAAAGAAAAAGGTCTTGTTGCGG
>QHZP01000393.1:0-4479 GCA_003224715.1 Acidobacteriota bacterium
GGCCCTTTCCGACGGCGCACAATCCCTCACACCCGCCCAACTGCAGCTCCTGATGTCTCGTCTGCGCCAACTCGCCCCTGCGGTTGGGCGGTTTGTGGTAGCGTCTTGAGGCGGTGATTTAGCCGGGAGGATCTCCCGCGCTGAAGCACGGGGCTAACGAACCGACGACAAGACTTGCTGACTTAGAATCTATTCCACCCGCCGGATCACCATGATGGTGAGATCGTCGGTCTTGGCCGTCCCGGATCGGAAGATCCTCAGTTCTTCCAAGCAGGCGGAGGTTAGCGCTTGGGCCGAGAGACTGTGCCGGTCAGCCACCAGCGTCGATAGCTTATCCGTCCCGTATTCGGTATTGGCTCCATTCCGCGCCTCAGACAGTCCGTCAGTATAAAGAAAAAGACTCTCCCCGGCCGCCAATTCCAACCTTTTCATTGAGTACTCTCCGTTGTGAAAGATCCCCACGGGCAGGCCTGTGGACTCTATGGGGGCGACCGTGCCTCCTCGAACCCAGAGAGGAGGACAATGCCCGGCGTTGCAGATTTCTATCGCTCCCAACCGGTCCGCTCTTCCACAAATCAAGGTAGCAAACTGAGCGGACATGGTACTTTCACAGAAAACTCGGTTGGCTCGCTCGACCAATCGGTTAACCGCCAGTCCGGTAGCCACGAGGCTACGAAAGATGGCATGCAAGTGCGACATGAGAATCGAGGCAGCCACTCCTTTGCCCGAGACGTCGCCTAGAAAAAAGAATAGCTCCCCTGGCTGGGTCTCGGCATATACCAGGTCACAGTAATCGCCGCTCACCGGACCTGCCGGCTCGTAGTGATGGTACACCTCCCAGCCCTCAAGCCTTAGATTCTGCTTCGGAAGGAGGCTTCTCTGGATTTGTGAAGCCAGATCCAAATCTTGCTCAAAGGCACGCTGCTCGTCAGGTGAGAGGTGGGAGAGACAGATTCGACACAGCGGGTCAGCCATTAGCCAATCTTTCTCAATGGGCTCGTGGCAAATCTCGCATAGACCGTAGGTTCCTGTGTCTAGTCGCTGCAGCGCTGAATCCACCTCGTGCAAAAGCTGCTCCAGTTGCGCCTGCTCCTCGGACCTAGTAAGCGCGTCCTCCAGCTTCTGACGCCGGCCAAGCAACTGAATACGAAGAGCACGGTCTCTCGCCGCATCCATGAATTTCTCCTCCTGATCGGAATTGGATTCGTCATGACAGAATGTATTTTATGCTTAACGAATTAAATTCTTGCGTATATTCTTAACACGAAATGAGCCGATTGAATCTTGAATCCATTCAGAAAATCTTGGAAACGAAAACGCTCTGGTTTGTGCAGGTTCATGTGGATAACCGCGAGGCTAGACCCCAATCATTGCTGACCAGACGGACCAGTAAGAGTATGATCCTCGGCTAGGTATGATCCTCGGCTAGAGTTGGAACAAGGAACGAACACCGAAAATTTATAAGTTTAAGACGGAGGTATCTATGAGCAAAAAAACCCTTTGGGTTTTTGGAATCATTCTGGCTGCCATGGCTTGCTTCATCATCATGGCTAGCCTGAGCCTGTACCTGCTTACCCGACCAGCCAGGATTGAGGTTCGCCAGAACAGCGTGCTGGAAATCACTCTAGAGAGAGAGTTGCCCGAACTGCCCCCCACGACACCGGTGGCGCAAATCTTCGAGCGTGACAGCGTGAGTGTGATTGATTTGGATCGTCTCTTGCGGGCAGCCGCCAAAGACCAGCGTATTGCCGGTGTGTACGTGGCGATTCACCCTCTCGGGAACAGTTGGGCGCAGATCGAAGAAATCCGTGGTTTGCTGCATGAATTTCGCCAATCGAAAAAGAAGGTCTACGCGTATCTGGCCGTTGACATGGCCAATGAGAAGGAACTCTACCTGGCTTCAGCCGCCGACGAGATTTACCTCAATCCTGATTCCGGCTTGCTCATCAACGGACTGATGGCCGAAGTTGGCTTTTACAAAAGAATGATGGCAAAACTGAAAATCGAGCCTCAATTCCTTCAATTTAAGGAATTCAAAAGCGCGGAAAATTTTACCCGCGAGAAAATGACTCCTGAAGTCCGCTCCATGCTGGAGAGCATCCTGGTCGATATTCAAGACCGTTTTGTCCGGACTATAGCTGAAGAGCGCAAGATTGACCCGGCGCGTTTGCGTGAAGTGATTAAGAACGGAATAGCCCCGGCGCCACTGGCCGTTCAGGAACATCTGGTGACTGCTTTGGGATATGAAGACGAAATCCAGTCCAAGCTAACGGTGGATAAGTCTGAAGGTGGAAAAGAGTATCGGTCCATCAGCGCTTCAAAATATCTTAAAACGCTGGAATCTTCGCAGGGCGCCAAGCAGCGTGTCGCTCTGATTGGAGGATTGGGGCCCATTGTGTCGGGCTCCAGTGATGAGGCGTGGGGAAACTTCATGGGAGGCGAGACTATGGCTGCGCGTCTGCGAGAGATCCGTAAAGAAAAAGATATCAAGGGTGTGTTATTCCGGGTCGATAGCCCAGGCGGATCGGCCGTGGGTTCCGATAAGATCTGGCGCGAAATTCGACTGCTGGAGAAGGAGGGCAAACCCGTGGTCGCCAGCATGGCCGGAGTAGCCGGTTCGGGTGGATATTATATTGCCATGGGAGCCCGCAAGATTGTGGCCGAGCCTTCCACGATCACCGGTTCTATTGGTGTCATCTTCGGAAAGTTCAACCTGCGCGGTCTTTACGAACAATGGCTGGGGATTACAGTGGACCAGATCAAGCTGGCAGAAAATGCCGACATCTTCTCATCGGTCAACTCTCTGACGGACCAGCAAAGAAATCAAATCAAAGCCTGGATGGAAGAGATCTATAACAACTTTGTGCGCAAGGCGGCGGAGGGTCGAGGCACGACGTTTGCAGACCTGGAACCCAAAGCTCATGGTCGCATCTATACTGGCTCACAGGCCAAGCAACTCCAACTTATCGATGAGGTCGGTGGGCTTGCTATGGCCATGAACCTACTCAAGAAGGAAATGAAAATTCCAGAGAAGGAAGAGGTTGAGCTGGTGCTCTATCCCAAGCCCAAAAGCTTCTGGCAAAGTCTCATGGAGGGCGACCTGTTCAAGGTTTCCACGCCGGGTCCTTCATTGGAATCTTTCCTTAAGAGGACCCAGCAAATTCTGGAAACCCCCTCGCCCTGGCTAATCGCGCCGGAGCTAATGATTCACTAGTCAAGAGTTCAAGGTTCAAAGTTCAGGTTCAAGGCTGAAAGGGAATTGACCACGCCTACCAAGACAGCGAGAACCATTTCACGTTGTTATATGCATAAGAGTCTAAGCTAGTTTGGATGACTGCCGATAAAAGTGAAAAGATGGAGAAACGAGCTGTGTCTGACAACGAATTTGAGTTACGCCGTCCGAATGTTGTTATCATCCACATTGGGCATGCGATTGACTATGTCTTCTATCTGGCTTACGGGTTGATTGGACTTGAAATTGTGCTGGAGCTGGCCGGGGCGCGCGACTCGAGTGGCTTCAAGCAATTCCTGAACAAGATTACCGAACCCTTGCTGGCCCCGTTCGTCGGACTCTTTTCAGACCCCATATTTCACAACCAGTTTCGGTTCAGAGTGTCGTACCTCGTTGCCCTGTTTATCTACCTGCTGGTCCATGTGGCGGTCTACGGTCTGTTGCGAGTCATTGACAATAAAAAGCAGACCCCCTATGACCGTTGATGCTTGAACTTTGAACTTACTCCCCAATGATTTTGACCAATACTCTTTTCTTACGCCTACCGTCGAACTCTCCGTAAAAGATCTGCTCCCAGGGGCCGAAGTCCAGCTTTCCAGAGGTGATGGCAACGACTACCTCACGACCCATGACTTGTCGCTTTAAATGAGCGTCGGCATTGTCTTCTCCCGTTTGGTTGTGTTGATACTGCGAGACAGGCTCGTGAGGCGCCAATGTCTCCAGCCACTTTTCATAGTCCTGGTGAAGTCCGGCCTCATGATCGTTAATAAACACGGAGGCGGTAATGTGCATGGCGTTAATGAGGACCAAGCCTTCCTGAATGCCGCTTTCCTTGAGGCAAGCCTTAATGTCAGGGGTAATGTTTACAAAGCCTCTCCGGGTAGGAAGGTTAAACCAGAGTTCCTTGCGATAGGTTTTCATGGTTGAAAGTTCAAGGTTCAAAGTTCAAAGTTCAAGGTCCAAAGGATCACAAGGCAAGCGATTCTGGGGGAGAGGGAGAATTCGCAATACTGACTCCAATCTATCGTCTTTCCTTCGAATCGGGGCGTGTCAAGCCGCACTGCCAACAGCGAACTTTGCACCTTGAACTTTTCAACTTTGAACTTTGACGCGTCAAGCCGCCGCCCACTCCAAATTCTGCCCATGTTTCATCGCGACATGCCTCGAACTCGGGCTACAAAAGCAGAATAGGCTTCGGGTGACTGTTTGTTAAGCCACTGGATATAAGAGTTCGCGACGCTCTCAAG
>QHZP01000393.1:4519-6210 GCA_003224715.1 Acidobacteriota bacterium
TAACTCGCGTACCTTTTCCCAAACGAACAATAGTTCTCGGCCACTCTGGAAGAAGAGTTCCTGGTTGAGGACTTCGCTGCTGATAAAAGAGGCCACCATGTCCCAGTAGCTAACCACCATACGGAAATAGGTGTTCTCCTCAGATCCAGCCGGGCAGAGGGCATCGAATTCATCCCTCGTGCGCGCCTTGAATGAAGTACCAAACCAGTCACGAGCCTTTCGCATCCTGCTCTCGCGACGTAAGTCGTAAAGACGAAGAACCAAGTTGACATCATCATAGGTGGCATGTGTTTCCATTATTGAGCCTCCATTAAAGGTTGGTTTTCCAAAGATAGAGAAATTTCATTCCCAAGCAGGTTTTGCCGGGCCGTCCACGGTCTGCCAGTAAGGCGCCCAGGCCAGTGTTACCAGGCGAACTGAGATGTTTGGCTTCTTCGGCCTGAGCGTGAAAGTCTCGAGGACCTCGGTCGAAGGGTCGAGCTTGGTTCCCAGCGCCTCAATCTCAGATTGGAACTGAGCTTCCAGTGCGGCCAGTTGTTCCTTTAGCGACCCCACATTTTCCTCGGCCCGTGTGACGTCCTGGGACTCTTTCATAGATCGGCTGACTCCGCGCACGGCTGTGGTCGCTCTGCCTAACGAGGATGCACTCAGGGCCTTTCTCCCGACGAAAACTCCCAATAGGGAGGCTCCGACCGAGATGGCTGTCTGTAGCTTCTGTTGCTCGGCCTGCGACGCCTCTCGATCGACAGCTTGCTGGGCACGACGAATCCGCTCCTGCAGCCCGGCAATTTTAGGAGCATTTTTCTGGCGCATCTTTCCCACCCATTGGTCGCGCTCTTCACGCGCTACCTGCTGCAGCCGTATTCGAAAGTCTCGTTCTGACTCACCTGGCGTTGAAATTTGTTCGAGGCCCGGGCTCCGGAAGAGCTCAAGTTTCCGGGAGCGATAGAGTGTCTCGGCAAAGGAACGCCTCCAGATTTCGTAATTCTTAATCTCGCCAGCGTCCGGCGCAAGTGCGGCAAAGAGGGCTCCTTCGGCAGGAGATTTCTCCAGGTCCGACTCTGTCAGATTCACCTGCCGCGCTTCCCGCCAGTTAACTGCGGCGGCCCCCTCAGAGATAGTTGCCAGATAGGACAGATCTTGTTCCACATTAACCCGGGCTTTCGGATCGGTGAAATAGACCTTGCCACAGCCCAGCAGCATGGGATGATACAGCAATCGACTGCCATTGGGTTGGGCTCCTCGAAGAGAAATGAAGTATTGCGGAATACCTGGGGTGAGAACAGGGTGCTGGCTGCTTGGTTCCGGAGTGCCTCCGCTTGAGGGTGCTGACGTTTTGAATGGCAGCGCACCCGGTTGCCCCAGTTCGCTACCCGGTTCAACTGGCTCAGTTGGCGTTGGACTGATAGGTGACTTGCGAGGCTCCATCAGTCGCTTGATCTGGTTGCGAGTGAGGGGTCCACGGAGATACGATAAGGTCCAGCGTGTCTCAAAAACTTCCGGTGCGTCCTCGTGTACATTATTCATTAGAAAAATTCGGCTCCCCAGTCCCGCCAGAAGTTCTTCCATTTTCTGACGGTCAAATTTCGTCGGAGTAACCGTCGCGGCTCCTTCCAGGCCATCCAGAACCCGCGCCTTGTCTCGTTCTGTCTGCAGGCGTCCAATAAACCAGGTGCCTGTGTTAGACAGGC
>QHZP01000394.1 GCA_003224715.1 Acidobacteriota bacterium
CTTGCCTTTCGGGTGCTTAGCCTGATATTCCTCCAGGAGCTTCTTTTGCTGGTTATTGAGGTTTTGCACAGACGCATCTACCTGGGCGTTGAGCTCCTGCGATAGTCGCCGTTCGGCTTCCGTAGCCTGAATGATGACCCTCTGGGAAGTCGGCAGGACGCGACCCTGGGGGCGGAGGCCCCCCATAAAGAGCGCCTGCATCCGGTAGTAATCTTTTTGCGAAATGGGTTCGTATTTATGGTCGTGACAGGTGGCGCACTGCAGCGTGAGCCCCATCAGTGACGAAGCCACGATTTGCTGGGTGTGGAACAGCGTCCGCCACTGGTAATCGGCATAGAGCACCGGTGTGAAGTCGATCCGGGTCGCGTCCACGGCCATGCGTAGAAAGCCCGTTGCCTCCAGGCTCTCGATGACCTCTGGCGTGAACTCCTGCGCGTCGCGCCAGTTCACCAGTTCGTCACCTGCCAACTGCTCCACTACGAAACGATCATAAGGTTTATCCGAGTTAAAGGAGCGAATGACGTAGTCCCGGTAACGCCAGGCATTGGCCCGTAACCGGTCTTCTGCCAACACTCCCTCCGAATCGGCATAGCCGGCCGCATCCAGCCAGTGGCGGGCCCAGCGCTCGCCGTAATGCTCACTGGAAAGCAGCTTGTCAACTACCCGCTCATAGGCCTTGGGAGATCGATCGGACAAAAAATCGTCGACTTCCTTCGGCGTTGGGGGCAGACCGATCACGTCAAAGTAAACCCGTCGCAGCAGCGTGCCGCGATCCGCGTCGGGGGAAAAGGTAAGGTTGTTCCTTTCTAGCTCCGACAGCACGAAAGCATCAATGGGGGTATGTACTTGGCTGGCGTTCTTGACTTTGGGCAGTACTGGACGCTGGGGTGGCTGAAACGCCCAGTGAGCGCGGTCGGCGGGATTCGCACCGACAATTGAAGCTGGCGGCGGCTCCAGATTCCGAGCCGCCGCACCTTGCTCAATCCACAGTCGGATGTGCTCTACGTCAGGCGCAGCCAGAGGGGACCCGCCAAGCGGCATCTGTCCGCTTCTTACACGCTGGTACAGCAAACTCTTCTCCGCGACTCCCACGACGATCGCAGGTCCAGAAGTGCCCCCCTTCAGCAATCCCGAACGCGTCCTCACGTCCAAACCCGCTTGAGCGGAGGAACCGCTGTGGCACTTGATACAGTTTGCCTCCAAAATGGGAAGAATCTGTTCCTCAAACTGGACAACCGCACCCTTGGCTGAAGGGGGCGCCGTCTCTGCCTTTGCCTGGGGACTTGCGTCTCCTCTTTCCGGCATTACGAGCACAAGAGAGATCATCGTGGCGGAAAGAACGGCCAGACGGCTTCTCCTACAGGCAACTTCAACGAGCATCCTTAACACCTGAATCTCCAAAATTGTGAATTCTGACCGCGCACTGATGGCGCCTACTGAAATGGCGGAAGCAAAGATTTCGGCAATCATAGGCCGCCGCAGACCCAGAACTGAGTTCCTATCACAGGCTCTTCTGAAGCCGCATTCCCTTTCCTGGAGCGTATGAGAACTCAGGAGCCACAACCCCCGAAGGCTTGGAACCCTTCATCTACGGGGGTGTCTGGCACGGCTTGGTCGTCAAAGGAGACGGGAAGCGGAATTTACCACTTTACCAATAAAACTTCAGAGCGAACTCCATGGATCGTGGATCCGTCTGGATGTTGGTGATTCGTCCAAACTGGCAGCCGGCCTGATGAACCAGATCCGTGGAGCCATCCGGTTTAGGCGGCAGGCAGAAACCTGTATTAGGAAACCCCAAATTCTGGTGATTGAGCGCATTGAACATTTCCCAGCGGAACTCAAAGTATCGGGCCTCGTCGATGTGAAATCGTTTTGCCAAAGCCGTGTCGAGGTTCCAAAATCCTGGTGACCGAATCCCCGGAAGGCGGGGGCCTGCTGTTCCAAACCGCCAAGCCCGGTCGTCAGTGGGGTCATAGTTCGCCCAGAAGTTCTGGTCGCTTCCGAAGGGTGGCTCAAAGGCGGCTGGATTAATCCACTGGGTGATCCGTTCTTGTTTCGAGCGACTTCCGGTGAATTGCGGATCACCAATCAAATTGCATCGGCTGGTGAGCTGATTCCCAGGGCAGGATATGGCCAAAGGTACCCCAGTTTGGGTGTTGAAATTTCCCGTCAAAAGCCAACCGCCCAGCAACTTGTTTAACGTACCCTTCTTGTTGAGGAAAGGCTTTCTGTCGCCGAATGGAAACTCGTACGTCGCCGCAACATTCAGCATTTGCGGGATGTCGTCCGGAGCAAGGGCCCGGTCTGCGTTGATGTTATCGGGATCCTGGTAGCCGTGGCCGAACAGTCCGCCGCCATATCCTGTTGATCCACTGCGCCCGCCAACGTACCCTGCGCGGTAAAGGTGAACTGGATCGACCGTGGTGATTGTCAACTGTCCTGTTTGGGGGCTATTAATTTTCTTGGAGGCTGTATAGGCGGCAATAAAGCTCAACCCATGGGAGTATTGCTTCTGAACGCGCAGATTGAAGCCATGATAAACAGTGGTCCCATCAAAAGGCTGGGTGGTGATGACAAACGGCCAGAAGGGATAGGGAGTGAGCAGTTGACCTCTGGGCAAAACCGAACTGCGCCAGACTTCTGCCAACCTTTGCGCCGTCCGGCCAGAATAATAGTCAGTGATAGGCACGATTTGGTTGATTGCTGTGCGGTACTTGAGCCTTTCGGAGGTAGGCACATGACTGTAGTTGTGCCATGTGTCACCCGTCAGATGGGTTCCGTGCATCCCTGCATATCCGACGGTGACGCCGATTTTGCCAGGCAGTTCTCGCTGGACCTCCAAGGTCCAAGTTTGCACCATGGGATCACGGGGCGCTTTGAAAACGGAGTTCATGTAATAAGTATACGTTGGGTCACGTTGTTGTGCGGGAAACGTGAAGGTCACGGGTGGCGTGCTCAAAGGTGCCTTGTCGAGGGTGGTATCACTCAGGGGCCAGGCAACACACTGACCCGAGAAAGGTGCGCATTGATCGGGATAAAAGCTTCCCCTCCAGTAGTTGTCGTAGGCCCAAGCCACGCCGTTGGGGGCGGACTGTTGAGAGTTGTTCGACTCGTAAGCGTTACTGTAGAAAATGTCGTAGCCACCTCGAATGACCGTTTTTCGCTCTGAGAAGGGTGCCCAGGAGAAGTTCACGCGAGGCCCGATATCGGTCCAGTTAGGAGGAATGATATCACTGTTATTCGGAAAACCCGGGTCACCCTCGTAGAGGACTTTCCCCTTCAGCCCAGTATCTTCATTGGGGCATTCCAGGCAGAAGCGGGCATTCGGATGCTGACGCGTCTTGTAGGATCCAAAAATGTCATAACGAAGGCCCAGGTTCAAAGTAAACCGAGGGGTAATGTGGTAATCATCTTGAAGGTAGAAGCCCCAGTAACGCCACCGGAAATAAGGCTGCCAGGTAGC
The DNA here is from genome assembly GCA_003224715.1 of Acidobacteriota bacterium. Classification (GTDB taxonomy): domain Bacteria; phylum Acidobacteriota; class Terriglobia; order Versatilivoradales; family Versatilivoraceae; genus QHZQ01. The sequence continues at coordinate 3,464 of QHZP01000394.1, forward strand.
AGTCCCAAAAGAGCTACCGTCGTTTTGCACAGCCCCTAACATGAACTGGGCCAGGCCGCTGCCGCCACCAAGGCCCGTCGTTGGGTCGCTGACCATCCCACCGTAGAAGCCGAGATAGGTTGGTGCACTCCCTGACTGGGCACTATGCTGGAGCCGATACATGAAGCCCGTCTTAAGGGTGTGCTTGCCAAGGATTTTGGTGAGATTATCCATGATCGTATAAGCCTCGGTGGCCGAGGTATTGTTGATCCAGGGTGTGGGACCAAAGCTGAGCGAGCCACCGGGTGTACTGATCGGCCACCAAGGTGCCGGGGATGCCGTTCCCAGGGGGATCCTGAGAGGAGCCAGTGTTTCCTCTACAGCCGACAATCCGGTCACACTGTCGGAGTAGCCAATCGTCTCCGGATTAGTCGTGTAAAACTGGCGGCTAAAGCTACCACGGAATTCGTTGATCAGTGTGGGGCTGAAGGTATAGGTGTTCCCGAGACCAAAAATCTGATTTGTGAAATCCAGCGGGTACTGTCCACCCCAACCGACATCGATATGCGGGAAGGTGGGTCCAGTCCAGGGCACTCGGTAGTTGTTGTACTTGCCAGGCTTAAAGAGCCATTCAACGAAATATTTGCTCTTGTCACTCGCCTGGTGATCAATTTTGATCGAAATATTATGGAAATTCTGGCTGCTGCCCACGCCACCTAGGAAGTTATTGCAGATCCGGAAGGCGCCGCCCCCTGCCGATGGACAACTGCTGAGTGGATAAGGAATTCATGAAGAACATTGCTACCGGATCCAGCCTGTTGGTGGGGAGTCGGGTCGCAAAATTGCAGGTCTTGATCCCGTTTGCCGCGCCCGCCTCGACGCTGGAATTCAAGCACCCTTGGTCGCCAAACGGGTTGCCAGCAACCGGCGTGCCGAAAGCCGTCCGCTCAAACAGGCCCTGCGAGTTGGGCCCCTTACTGGTGTAGGGATTCCAGATGCCAAACAAGGCGGCATTGGGATCCTCGCTGAATTCCCCTTGACGCATCAGCGGAGTGGGAACTGTGAAGGTCTTGTTTCCCAGCAAGTGCAGGATACTTACGTCCCATGAGAAAAAGAAAAAGGTTTTATCCTTGCCGTTGTAAAGGTGGGGCAATATTACAGGTCCACCGACGGTGCCTCCAAAGTTATTGAACCGAAGCTGACGGTCTTTGATGAGATGACCCTGAGAGTCGATGGAGCTAAACGGATTGCGGGCGTTGGTGGCATCGTTGCGATGAAACTCATAGATGTTCCCGTGGAGAGCATTAGTCCCGGACTTGAGCACAGTATTAAAAACAGCGCCCCCCGTTCGGCCATATTCCGCAGAAAACGCGTTCGAGATGACTTGGAACTCTTGAACGGCATCCGGAGACGGGTTCACAACAATTGTTTCCGCTAATGCCGTGAGGTTAACATTGCCGTCTAGGTACCAAGCATTCGCGCCCCCTTGTCCACCATTTACCGCCACATTCGTCCCTTGCAGGTTTGTCGGATCTGGGAAGGTTCCGAACTGACTGTTGAAGCCGAAATTGCTTCCCGGTGGACCGGCTCCGACCACGCCCGGCACAAGAAACACCAACTGCTGCAAATCGCGACCCGCTAAGGGAATTTCTTGAATGGTTTGAGTATCGACGGTAGTGGAAAAGTTGGTCGCCGCCGTTTCAATCAAGGGCGCCTCTGCAGTGACCTGCACGGTTTGCTCCGTGCCGCCCAGCCTCAACTGGGCATCAGTCCGAATGATTTGGCCAGCGGGTACTTGGATGTCGGTTATGTCCAGGGGCGAAAATCCGCTGACCACAAAGTGGGCGCGATATTTGCCTGGAACCAGGTCCACAGCCCGGTAATACCCTGCGCTGTTAGTTTTCGTGGGCACCGAGACATTGGTATCAACTGCAGTCACCGTGACCTCAACCGCAGGAATCACGGCACCCTGCGGATCGGTCACAATCCCCTCAAGGATGCCGCGATTCAGCTGGGCCTGGAGAGATGCCGTACAGCTCCAGAGTGCAACGATTCCTAGAAATCGAAAAAGGGTTTGTCTGAAATTCATGTCAGCCTCCCGGGCTAGACGATTTGTATCAGTGACAGTCCCTTAAGGCCAGAACCTACCTAATCTGAAACGTTCCGAGAAATCAAACCCAGTCAGTCATTCGATAATCGATTAACGATGTCATTTGATATCAAACTCCCATCTGGGCTGTCAAGCAATTTCTTTTGGAAAGCTCTCTTTCGGAGTAGTTTAGGAGAAGAAACTCGTTGACAAGAGCCGTTCGTTTATCGATTATTGCTACATGGTTCGACCCATGACAAGAAAGGGTAGCCTCAGAACCCAGCTCACAGAGCATTTGCTGGAAGCAATCCTTCACGGCGAACTGCGGCCCGGCGATAGGATCATAGAGGGAAAATTTGCCCGGCAACTAGGGGTCGGCCAGAGCACCTTACGCGAGGCGCTTCAGGAACTGGAGCACCGAGGCCTTATCACGAAGTACGGAAACCGAGGTACCTTTGTGACGAAGCTCACCACCAGGGAGGTGGAGGAGATTTACGCGGTGCGGCTTGAGTTGGAACCACTCGCAGCAGCCCAAGCTCATCAGCGGATCACCCCGACTCACTCGGAACAACTGGTCAGGTTTTTGGATAGAATGCAGAGTGCCAGGCAAATGCAAGATGTTAAAGAACTATTAAGGAGCGACCTGGCCTTCCATCAACTCATCTGGAAGCTGTCGGATAACAGCAC
>QHZP01000395.1 GCA_003224715.1 Acidobacteriota bacterium
GTTGCACGCCCACACTCCAATTTTGATAGTAATATTGGCGGAGGCTATCCGGAAGCGTGTAAGCGATATTGTTGCCATTCTGCAAGGTAGCATCTTTAATAGGCAATTGTCCCTTGAACGGTGGCATACCATTCTCCCAGTTCAATGCCGGGTCAAATCCATTGGGCGCATCACTCCGCGAGACATTGACGGAGCTGATCAAACCAAAACTTTCAGCGTAGGAATAGCGACAGCACGCTCTAGCGATGGGAGCGCCATAGTTCAATCCGTAGGCGCCTCGCAAGACTGTCTTCTTATTCCAAGCATAAGCAATGCCAAAATTGGGACCAAACTGCCGGTAGTATGGTTCCTGAAAAGAATTGCGCCCTTTGTCGGCCAGGAAAACAAGCGCACCCCTGAATCCGTCAGCGCCAGGATTGGGTTCATTCGGGTCAAAGCCGGCGGTGAGATTGAATCTTTCGTGGCGAGGCCTCGGGATATCCCATCGAATTCCTGCATTGATCGTCAGCTTGGGAGTCGACTTGATGGAGTCCTGAAAAAAGAAAGAGATATCCTTGTTGCCAAACCCGGGCTGAGCTCCGTACACGTCTCTACTAGCCACGTCCACGGCTCCCACAAGAAAACTGGCGAAGGGGTTACCCGTGCCGTCAAACCCAGGCTGGGTGGTCTCCCGCAGATTGAAGCCAAAGGTTCCTGAGGTGCCGCTCTCGAAGCGGGCATGATTATAGTACTGCCAGTATTCCCCACCCGTTTGGAAGGTGTGCTTCCCTCGGATCCAGGTGAATTCATCCTTAAAGACCAAACTACCATTCACAAACATACCGTCTCGCACATTTCCCAGGGAGCGCAGGCTTACGCCATTTCCGCTGTCGAAGATGATATGTGGAAAATGAGTCTTAGTTACTCCTTGCAGTCCCAATTGCCCCGGCCAGTCCTGATCGACTACCAGACTTTCTTGAAATTGCCGCCACCGGTTGTACCCAAAGGAGAAGTGGTTGAGTTTGGTGGGACTGATGGTCCAGTCTTCTGAGAAACGAAACGCGTTGGGCCTTTCATCAAATTCGTGGAAATCATTGGTCGGGTTATCCAGCGGCACAATTCCGCCGCCGTTGACGTAGATTCGATTGCTATAGAGATAATAACCACTAAGTTTGTGTTTCTCGTTGAAAATGTGATCAATCTTGGCGTTGACAGTCCACAGGGAAGACCGGGGAATGCCACTGGTACTGAATTGATTGTTGCGAATCGTTTCAAAGATCGGCTGGGGGATCAACGCACTAATATTCTTGCTAATGCTACTGAAGCGTGCCGGATCAATGACGTTGAGCCGTCCCTGGTAGATGAAGGGGTCTCTGACTAACTGTCCGTTCACCGCCCGAGTGGTCGTCGGGTCAAAAATCTCACCGTCGTACACAGGACGACCCAGGACATCGGCCCCGATCTGTTGCTTTAACATGCCGGAGAAGTCTCCATTCCGCCAGGCCGTAATCGGAACAGAGGTCCGCCCGGCCAGAGGGAGGTCGACTTTCCGTCCTCCCTCCCATGTACCAAAGAAGAAGGTCTTGTTTTTGCGAATGGGGCCAGAAACAGCGAAACCATAATTGTGCTCATTGTTGTAAGGCTTGGCCTGACCCGCAAAGTTCGCCGCGGTTCCTTTGGAGTCATAAGCACTGTTGGTGTTGAATTCCCAGACGGTCCCGTGAAAGTCGTTTCCTCCCGATTTGATCGCATAGTTGATCACGGCGCTTCCGCCGCCACTTGAGCTGGCATTCGGAACGACCTCCAACTTAAACTCGCTGATGGATTCCAGGGTGGGAGTGAAATCGGTGTTGCCAGCCGTGATGTAACCCGAGTCGATGGAGATTCCTTCGACTGTGACTTCATAACCAAACTGCTGGCCACCATTGATGTTCCCGCTAAAGGATCCGCCTGTGCTGCCTGGCAGGCTGTTGAAAACGAAGTCGGCTGGCTGACGTTGCATGTCGAATAAGAAGACCGGCCACTGTTTGACTTCGCTGGGAGCCACGTCAGTTCCAACCTCAGGAGTCGTTTGGAGTAAAGGAGATTCAGCTAACACCGTGACGGTCTGAGAAGTCTCGCCGACCGGCATCTTTAGATCAATGTTCACGGTCGTTCCAACCACAACTCGCACGTTCTCAGCCACCGTTTGCTTGAACCCTTGTTTGGCGGCGCTGACCTTGTAAATCCCGGGCGGGAGGGCAGGAATATAATAGTTACCGGACTCGAGAGTCGTGACCTCTGTCTTTATATCTGTGGTTACGTGAATCGCGCCGATCTGGGCGCCGGGAATGACCGCCCCGGACTCATCGGTCACCGTTCCACTGATAGCTCCACGCTCACCTTGTGCCAAGGCAATTTGGGATAAGAATGGCAAGCCCAAAACCAGACACAGATATCCCGCCAATCGAAGGTCTTTATGGATCATGATGCTATTCTCCTTATGCTTGTCTTACGAATTTTGAAGAAGAGCTTTCTAAGAAATGAATTACTCAACCAGCTCCTGAAATCCCCCCTACCAAAGGGAAGCTGTGAAAAAATTCGTGAGTCCTTGCAGAAGCTCGTTGCTCTCTGACTCGTCCCCCCTTGGCCAAGGGGGGACTTGAGGGGGGTGGTCTCTGTTGAATCAAGACTTGGTGAGGATTTCCAGTGACCCCCCTGAAGTCCCCCCTCGTTCGTGTTTTGTTTGGGGACATAGGTGACAGTCTTCGGAGACATGGGTGACAGTTGTCATTAAAGGATAATGCTAACAGCTTTTAGAAAAATATTCCTATCTCCAGCAGCAGAAGCTGTGGGAACTGTGGGAAACTCGGAGCACTGGGTGCGGAGAGTTTTCCAAGCCCGGTGGGAACGGTGGAAAAATCGCTGTCTATTTTTCCACGGTTTCCACGGGGCGGCAGTTTCCACAGCTTTCCTAGATCGCACTGCGCGCATCGATTTGGGCAATCCGATGAGCACAAAAATAGACCTCCCAGACCCCATCGGTCAAGGTGGGCCGCAAGGCCACCGGATATCCCCGAAACGCTTTGCTGAGCCGAAAGGCCCGGTGGTGGAAGGAAATCTTGCCGTGGTCTCGAACCGTGCGCACGATGGCCTCGGTACCATAGTCGATGTCGGGCAGGACTTCCGGAAACGAGCGGGCGCTGATCTGATAACGACTGGCCGGCACCGCCATCCCCAAAGCTTGGTGGGGGCGCTGGTGATTATAGACCTGGCGCCACAGGTCAAAGCGGGTCTGCACCGCGGGGTGATCCCAGTCACTGCGGCTTTGCAACACTTCCAGCTGCAGGGTGCGATGGAAGCGCTCTTCCTTGCCTTGAGTTTGCGGATGATAAGGGCGACCATGACAGACGCCAATGCCCAAGCGCAGCAACCAGACGGTCAGAGGGGTATAGGGATGGTCCGCGTCATCTCCCCAAGGAGACCCGTTATCCATCAGCATGCGCTCCGGCAGTCCATAGCGACGAAACGTTTCCCTCAAGATCCCCTGAACGGTCTGGCCCGTTTCATTCCGGCAGGCCTGCAAACACAACGCATAGCGAGAATGATCATCCAGAACCGTCAAGGGATGGCAACGCTCCCCATTGCCCAAGCCAAAGTGGCCTTTGAAGTCCATCTGCCACAGCTGATTGGGGGCCACCTGCTCAAACCGCTGCCAGGCCCGATGCTGGGCCGCTGCGGCCGGGTCTATGCGTCCCTGACGCCGCAAAATCTGGTGAACCGTACTCGGGGCGGGAACGCCTGCCAGACCCAAGGCCTTCAAGCGCGCTTGGATCTTCCAGGCCCCCCAAGCTGGATGGCTGTCCCGCAGGCTGACAATCTGCTCTTCCATCTCGCTGCTGGTCCTTCCGGGCGATTGGCGAGGCCGACGGCTGCGATCCTCCAGACCTGCCAACCCTTCGGCTCGATACCGCTTCAACCACTTGTACCCTTTGTCCCGACTGATGCCAAAACGCTGGCACAGTCGGGTGATATTCACGTTCGACTGACTGGCCAGCTCCACAAACTCCCAACGCAAAGACATGACCGACACCTCTTTCCAGGGCATGGTTATCCTCCATCGAAGATTTCCATGTCCTTATCGATGTGTCACCCATGTCTCCGAAGACTGTCACCCATCTCCCCGGTTTATACACCGAGCGGGAGGGACAATAGAGGTGCGGTTTCTGTTCCTTGGCTGACTGAGTCCGCCATTTCTGAAATACCGTGACCTATTTGGTGTCCATTCGTGCCCGTACTCTTGCTCCTGCGCTTGCTCGGCTCTCCGCCTACTAATTCGGGCCAGACCAAGATACAAGGCAACCAGAGCTGGACGACGGAGTGATTCAGGAAATTCGGCCACACTTCAAACCGACCCCGACTCAACGTCAGCCTCTATCCTCACATTCAAAAAATAGGCTTGCTTTTTATCCGCTATTCGAGACACGATAAGAGCAATTTTGCTTTCATTTCACAGCTGTACTTTTTTCCAGCTCGACACATTTTCTTTTACTGGGAATTTAGAAAGTTTCTTCTCTTTCAACCTTTTCTCAAGGAGTTTAACCATGAAGAATTTCTTTCTCTCCAGTCGGATCGTTTCAAGCTCAATGTTGCTTTTTCTGGTGGCAAACTTGAGCTGTGGCGAGAATCCAAAGATGTCTAAGAATTCCGCAGAATATCAGTATTCTGAGGCCAAGAAAGCCATCTCTGACGCCAAGTTTGAAAAGGCAATCAGCTGGACCGGTGAAATCATTAACAAGTTTTCTAAGTCGGAATTTGCGGATAGAGCGCGCATCCTGCGGATTATTCTCTTGTCCGGTTTGAGCGAGGGCCATGCCAACATGGCAGAAGCTTATATGTCTGGGTTTGAAAAATCTATCAAGAATGCGGGGGCGCTCCGTTCAAACGCTTTTGATTACTATCGCAAGCAGAAGAACGAAGCCCTTGGCTTTTATGAAGCTTGTGATTTCTTTCTAAAGAATTTTTCTGATCAAACCCCCTATGTGCTTGACTGCGAATTCCCGAGTAAAGATTTTACTTCAAATCGAACCCTCGATGACATTCGGAGCGGGACCTTACCTGACTCCGAACACAGAAGAACGGCGGAAGAAGTCGAACTTTGCAACGGGGTGATCAGCAGTTTGACAAGCTTTCTGGGTGCAGCGGGGGATCGAGCCAAGGCGCGGAGATTATTAGAGGGAGGTCCCAAACCGCTGGATCATGCAGAGTTCATGGTGATGTTGGGCCGTACCTTGCTCGATGACCAGAGACTGTTCGGAAGAACGGCTCTTAATGAAATTCAGAATTATCGGCAGTTTTACCAAAAGTCCTCGGAGTGCGCCGAGCTAGCTCTAAAGATCTTGAAGGACAAACCCAATAAGGAAACCCAGAGTCTGGCAGAGCAGCTTAAAACAGAACTGGAGGCGCTGGAAAAGAAACAGGCCAAGACTTCTTAGTAATTCAGTAACGATTGCTCCGGGACGAAATAACCTTCTGGGTTTTGGATAATGAGACAATTGGGGGCCAGCGGGGAGCTTCGAGAAATCTCAACTCTAAGGCGACGAAAACGGCCGTCCTTGTTTCTATTGGTGGATACATAACCCACAGAATATTGGCTTCTAATTTGTTCCAAGGTAGCTCTCAGCTCTCTTTTTAAATCGGGCCGGGGTGAATACAAGAGTAAATTGCCTCCAGTTTCCTTAGCCCATTGGCTGAGGCTTACCGCCCCGCGGAATAATCTCGAGGTCAATCCCAGGCCGATTCCTACCAGAGTGGCTCCAGAGGCTCGCAATTCTTTCAATGCCCGATCGCGCTCCCCTCGATTTCCCATTCCATCCGAGACCAGCAGGATGACTTTGCGGTAATCCGACCCAGCCGACTTCAACTTTTTGGCGGCCAGATAAATTGAGTCATTGATATTAGTAGCTCCTGAAAACTTCTGGCAGGCCCGCTCCAGACCAGTGGATACCCCGTTCCGGTTGTGAGTGAATTCCTGGAACAAGAATGGCGCATCGGAAAAAGCAATCACCGCAGCCTCGTCCGCTGGGTATAGGAGGTCCGAGACAATACGTGAGATTGTTTCTATTTCTTTGGCAAAGGGGCCAGTGCTTTCACTTGTATCCACCAGCACCACTAGAGAAACAGGCATGGGCTCAAATTCGAAATAGGCTATCTCCTGTAGGATTTCATCCTCTAACAGCACCACGTCTTCCTTGCTCAAATTGCCGACATAGCGTCTATTCTTATCTTTCACACTAAAGCTCAAGGTAACCAGATCAACATCGACCTTGAGCGCGTGATTGGAGGTGATGAAATTGGTTCCCGATTGGGCGAAAGCACCCGGGCCCAAAGACAAAGCTGAGGCAAGGACAAGTAAACTGCGAAGCAAGCAAGGATTCTCAAATGACCAGCTCTTCATACTGCTGCGCCTCAAATGTGTAGTCTAAGGACCCACCAAAATCTTAGATGATTCCAGAGTGCTTGACAAGAGAGTCTCCCATATTGCCTATCTAGAACAGCCCTTCGCGTTTGACGATCACTCTTACTCTGGTTCCCTCTTAAGCAGATTTTAGGCCAAAATCGTCTGGAAAAGTGCGCCGGGAAGACTAAATGGCGTGGAAAATTGTGCTATTATAAGGGCCCTTTGGGAAGGGCTGCGGAGAGGGATTACATGAAACATAAGATTACTCTGATTCCTGGTGACGGAATTGGTCCAGAAGTAACGAACGCCGCTTTAAAGGTGATTGAAGCTGCCGGCATAGAAGTTGAGTGGGAGGTTCTCAACGCCGGAGTTGAAGCCTTCCAGAAAAGTGGCAGATATCTTCCCGATGAATTACTGAATTCGATTCGCTGCAATCACGTGGCTATTAAAGGTCCTATCTCCACACCTATTGGGGAGGGATTTTCAAGCATCAATGTGACCTTGCGGAAAGCTCTCAATCTCTATGCTAGTTTCCGACCCATCAAGAATCTGCCGGGAGTCAAAACCCGTTTTGACAATGTCGACATTATCGTCGTGCGCGAGAATACAGAGGACCTTTATTCGGGTTTGGAGCATGTGGTTGTTCCGGGGGTTGTCGAGAGTTTGAAGATAATCACAGCCGAGGCTTCCACGCGAATCGCTCGCTTTGCCTTTGAATACGCTCGACGCAAAAACCGAAAGAAGATTTCGGCGATACACAAGGCAAATATTATGAAATTGAGTGATGGTTTATTCCTGGAATGCGTCCGCAACGTGGCCCGACTTTACCCTGAGATTCAGTATGAAGAATTGATTGTCGACAATGCTTGTATGCAGATGGTTCTTGACCCGACCCAGTTTGATGTAATGCTTTTAGAGAATCTCTACGGCGACATTGTCAGCGATTTGGGTGCGGGTTTAGTCGGCGGCCTGGGTTTGGTTCCCGGAGCGAATCTGGGGGAAGAGTGGGCTGTTTTTGAGCCCGTCCATGGGAGTGCGCCCAAGATTGCAGGCAAGAACCTAGCCAACCCCACCGCCATGATGCTTTCGGCCGTCCTCATGTTCCAACATCTCGGAGAGACGGAGAAGGCCAATCGAATTGCTTACGCCATTGAAGCGGTTTACCAAAAGGGGAAGACTCTAACTTCAGATTTGGGCGGCACGGCCACGACAACTCAGTTCGCCGAGGCGGTGGTGCAACACTTGGTCAACTAGCCGCTGCCAGAACGAGAACGTTTTTGCCAATGTCAACTCTCATCTTCAGGAAATCCTCTCTCAGTGGCACCAGGCAAAAGGGCTTGATGCCTGTTCTCCTAGTCTGTCCAAATTCCACCTGGCACATCTCGGTTAATGGCACAGTTACCAAAAATCCCACCAATACGCCGACTTCTAATCCGCAATCCTGCGGGGATTCAATTAACCCGAGCTAAGTCCCCCTTCCTGCCGAATTCGCCCCGCCAGCGGACTAGGGATTCTTCGGGCCGAGGAAACCAACCACAGGTCCGCTTTTAATACGCATTGACGAAGCAACAAACTAGTCTAGACAGGGGCTGTCCCTTGATATCCCCTGGGGAACGACCGTTGAGAGCCCGAAGCGCCAGCGAGGGTAATGGCGGTTGACCCTCGCTCGCGCTTCGGGCTTTCAGATCTTTGCCAACCGCGAACAAAATTCCCTCGACCAAGACAGATGCATTCGTATTGTGCGCTGTTTGACCTTTTGAGTGAGCCTTGATATCCCCTGGGGAACGACCGTTGAGAGCCCGAAGCGCCAGCGAGGGTAATGGCGGTTGACCCTCGCTCGCGCTTCGGGCTTTCAGAATCTCTGCCAACCGCGAACAAAATTCCCTCGACCGAGACACGCGTTCCCGTTCTGCGCTATTTGACCTTTTGAGTGAGCCTTGATATCCCCTGGGGAACGACCGTTGAGAGCCCGAAGTGCCAGCGAGGGTAATGGCGGCTGACCCTCGCTCGCGCTTCGGGCTTTCAGATCTCTACCAACCGCGAACAAAATTCCCTCGACCGAG
>QHZP01000373.1 GCA_003224715.1 Acidobacteriota bacterium
CGTCTGGTTTCCTGAAGGGGAAATCATGGAGCATGGAGCCAGTCCAAATGGAGATGTGACTGTTCTCTTCGTCACCAATAAAAGCTTTCGAATCGATTACGTTGAATAGGTCAGAGGTCGAATGGAATCTCTCAAACTGGATCCGGCGGGAATTTGTGGAGAGTGTATCCACGCCAAAATTGTGACTTCCTCCAAGGGCGGGATTTTTTACTATTGCCTCCTCTCAGAAAGGAACCCAGAATTTGTGAAGTATCCTCGCTTACCGGTCTATCAGTGCCCGGGATTTCAGTCCGCATTACCCAAAAAAGAGATAACTATTTCTTGAGGTATTTCCCAGGATTTTCGGCAAAGGTCTTCCGGTTGGCTTCGGAGACGAAATAGTAGGCGCTGCCCTCGACACCGTAAATGAATGCTTCAGCCTTATCCACTTGTTTTCCCGAGACCGGGTCGATGGCGCGTGTGTACTTCTTGGGCTCGCTCTTGATCTTCTCTTTGCACATGGCACAGCAACCATAGTAAGTCTTCCCTCCATATTGGATGGCAATGCCCGGCTTGGTGAGAACCATGTCCTGCATCATGCAAACATATTCCTTTTTTTCTACATTGCCGCTGGCAGCAAAAGTCACGGCAAGACATAAGGTGCTTCCTAGCGCTGTAACAATCATCATTCGTTTCATTAGAGAGTCCTTTCGGTTTATCTGAAATCGAATCCAATTCTAACACGGATAGGGATGCGGTTTATCCATTCCACCGGCGAGGGCTCGTAAGAAACACCTCAAGCACCCCGGGAGTTGTGAATGGCCAAGTATAAGATCGCCTGGTTGCCCGGAGACGGGATCGGTATTGAAGTATTAAAAGCAGCAAGGTTGGTTTTGAATAAGCTCGAATTGAGTGCGGATTACCTTCATGCTGATATCGGTTGGGAGTTCTGGTGCAGGGAGGGTGATCCTTTTCCCCAACGCACGATTGATTTATTGAAGAACGTCGATGCCGCCGTGTTTGGAGCAATTACTTCCAAGCCAATCAAAGCGGCCGAAGCTGAACTCGCCCCAGCCCTCAAAGGAACTGGGCTAATTTACCGGTCGCCCATCGTCCGCCTGCGACAGCTTTTTGATCTTTACATCTGCCTTCGACCCTGCAAGGCATATCCCGGAAATCCCCTGAACTACAAAGCAGGAATAAACCTTGTCATTTTTCGGGAAAACACCGAGGACCTTTACTCGGGAGTAGAGTTTCATCCGGTACCGCAACAGTTGTCCGAGGCGTTGAGACGCCTCTCCCCCCCATTTTCTGGATTTGGACATCTGCGGAGTGACCAATACGCCGTGTCCTGCAAGATCAATACGCGCAAAGCCTCGCAGCAGATCGTACGGGCAGCCTTCGAGTTCGCCAGAAAATATGGCCGCAGGAAAGTCACCGTGGTTCACAAGGCCAATGTAGTGCGAGCGACGGATGGACTGTTTTTGGAAGTAGCCAGGGAGGTCGCCGGCGGTTATCCTGAAATCACCTGGGAGGACGCCAACATCGACGCCATTACCATGTGGTTGCTCAAGAATCCGTTGAGCTATGATGTCTTAGTGGCACCAAATCTCTATGGAGACATCATCTCGGACCTTTGTGCCCAAATGGTAGGCGGTCTGGGCTTTGGTTGTTCCGGCAACATCGGTGATCGACTGGCTGTCTTTGAGCCAACGCACGGCTCAGCGCCAAAATACGCTGGACAGTACAAGGTTAATCCTATTGCCACGATCTTGGCCGCCAAGATGATGCTGGAGTGGCTGGGCGAGACTCAAAAAGCCCAAAGGCTGGAAGAGGGAGTTGCCGAAGTCATCGGGGAAGGGAAGGTGCGCACGTATGACATGGGTGGCAGTAACAGCACTCTCGAACTGGGTTCTGGAGCCCCGTACGATTTGCATTAGCCCCGCGCTTCAGTGCAGGGGCTTTGTCGTATGTTCTTCCCTTCGAAAAACTGTGTCGAGACCGCCCAGCGGTGCACTTGGTAACAAAGCTATGCCACAGGATGCTTATTTAGCCCAACTTCCGAAATTGCAGGGATGAAAAATATGTCACGCACTGCGAATGAGCCACCCTCACCCGCCTTTCGGCACCTCCCCTGACGAGAGGAAACCAAAAAATTAGATGGACTCTCCCCTCGCCCTTTGGGAGAGGGGCCGGGGGTGAGGGTTTGGAGCTAAATGCGAGAGTGTAGCTCGATTCAACTTCGGAATTCGGGTTTAGTGATCCCTCACCCGTATCCATTTGCGTGAGCGCATCGATTGGTAACCGGCGTCGAGGATCCGATTGACGGTGTAGCCATCTTCGTAAGTTTCTCGTGGAGCCTTTCCCTCTCTGACGCAGTCCACAAAATGCTTCATTTCGGCCTGATAGCCATAGGTGAACGCTTCCTCGGGCAGCGGCTTCGTCCAACCAAAATCAATGTCTGCCTTCTCAACCAGGTAACCGGCTGGCCTGGTTGAGAAAGCGGCAATGGGTGTCCGCCGAGTTACGTCGGTGAAAATAGATCCCTCCGTTCCATGAACTTCGTTTCTCAGATCAAGGCCCCCACGGGTGGACCATGAAAGTTCACAATGGCCAATGCCGCCGCTAGAGAAGCGAAGAATCAGCAGAGCGTTGTCCTCACCCTTTGTCTTCTTGTGGTGTACCAACGTCGCTCCCCAGGCCATGACTTCTACCACGGCATCTTCTTTCCCGAAGAAATAACGAGCCGCTTCAACGCAATGACAACCGAGATCATGCATTGCGCCGCCCCCTGTTTTTGTGATGTCCCAGAAGTGAGCGCTGTGCGGCCCGCTATGAGACTCTCGGGAGCGAACCCAGAGGACCCGTCCTATCCCGCCTCGCTCGATGATTTCACGTGCCTTCACAACGGCTGGCGCAAAAACTTCAGTCTCAGCGTATCCGTGGAGGGCCCCGGCCCTCCTGGCAGCATTCAACATTGCCCTGGCTTCAAGCCCGTTTCGCGCCAAGGGCTTGGTGCAGACTTGATTTCGTTTGGCTTTGGCCAGAGCCAACGTTGCCGGGAGGTGTTCTTCATTCGGTAAGGCGATCAGATAGAGATCTATGTCGGTTCGGGCAATGATCTCCCTCAAATTGGTAGAGGGCTCAGGAATGTTCCAGCGACTGGCGAAGCCCTTGGCCCGCTTTTGCGACCGAGAATAATTGGTCAGGACCTGTTGTCCCTTCACGTTGGCGAGTCCTTGCATATAGAATTCCGCTACAAATCCCGATCCCAGCATAGCGATGTTAACGGTTTTCATTTATCTAGGCTGCCTTATGTACTTTGCTCTCTAGGTCTCAAGAAAGCGTGGAGGCGTTTCTTGGTCTTTTCCAAGTAGATGTTGGATACCCTCATGGCTGCGTTCGTGGCAATTATATGTAAGAGAGCTGCAGAATGCGAACCCCATGCCTTCCCATCCCAATCCATTTGCCGTTCGCTTTTTTTTTGCCTATAATGGCTCCGGCTCGCAGAGATCAATGCACCTTTGTCTCTCTGTCATAGGGGGAGAATTATGATGCTGACCAAACGTCAATTCCAAGTTCTGGCATTTTTGGATTCCTTTATCGAAAAAAACGGCTACTGCCCCAGCTTTGATGAGATTGGGAGAAGCTTGAAACTGTCTTCTCTGGCCACAGTTCATAAGCACATTAATACCCTTCAAAAAAAAGGATTCATTCGGCGTGGTTATAATCAGAGTCGCTCCATTGAAATCCTCAACAGGATACCTTTAGAGGGTGTCAAATCGGGATTGCTAAAATCGGAGCAGGCCGGGCAAAGTGGCTTAGAGCTCCCCTTACTGGGTCACATTGCCGCGGGTCGCCCACTGGAAGCCCTTGTTAGCAACGAAACTTTATCCCTTAGAGATTTTGTGGGAAAAGAGAATGTCTATGTTCTAAAGGTTAAAGGGAATTCCATGATTGAGGATCATATTTGCGAAGGAGATCTTGTGGTGGTGGAAAATGTGGCTAGCGCAGAGAATGGTGACACGATCGTCGCGCTCATCGACAATAATGAGGCAACCTTGAAAAGGTTCTACCGCGAAAAGAACAACATGGTACGTCTCCAACCAGCCAATGCCAGCATGGAACCGATCTTCGTAAAAGAAAAGGACTTGAAAATTCAGGGCAGAGTGATTGGAGTGCTGCGGAAGTATTGATGGTGTTTGCCATTTCGATATCTTCCATCTTCCATCCTCACACCGTTTGTTCGGCAAGCAACAAGGCGCAATTACAAAGTCTGCCGTCATCCCAACCAGCAAGACAATGAACCCGGTTATTTTCCATGTGGACATGGATGCATTTTTTGTTTCCGTCGAGGAACTGTTTGATCCTGATCTCAAGGGGAAAGCGGTGGTCGTGGGCGGAAATCCCGACCATAGGGGCGTGGTATCCGCAGCCTCTTATGAAGCTCGAAGATTTGGGGTGCACTCTGCCATGCCTTTGGTCACGGCCAAAAAGCTTTGTCCACACGCAATCTTCTTAGTTGGGCGACGGGAAAAATACAGCGAGTACTCTCAGCGTGTACACCAGATCTTTTGCCATTACACCCCCGTCGTTCAGATGGTCTCGATCGACGAAGCGTACCTTGACTTCACCGGAACTGAGCGTCTTTACGGCAAGCCGTTTCAATTGGCCCAGCGCCTTCGCACCGAGATCCTGGACGAGACCGGGTTGAGCGCGTCGGTTGGTGTTTCCAGCACCAAGCTGGTTTCCAAGGTGGCGTCTGACCTGGCCAAGCCCCGCGGCATTCTTTACGTCTTGCCGGGGCACGAAGCCGCACTGCTAGCGCCTTTGAGGATTGGTAAGCTCCCTGGAATTGGAGAGATGACAGAACAGTACCTCAAGCGTCTTGGCATCACGACGGTCGGAGAATTATCCGAGGTGGGAAGAGAATTCTTGTGCGAGGCCCTGGGTCACTGGGGTGAATCCTTATATCAGAAGTCCATCGGCCATGATACGGCCCATTTTGATTTTCACGAGGAGCCCAAGTCAATCAGCCATGAGAACACATTTGACCAGGATACCAACGACCTTGAAGTCATTCACGCCACTCTGGCCCATTTAGTTCAAAAANTGTACGCCGGCACCATAACATTGAAACTACGTGATCTCGATTTTCACACAATCACCCGTACAATATCTCTGGAGAAGGCCACCTACCTCGACAGCGAAATTCTTGAAAACGTCAAGACACACTTGAAGCAAAATTGGGATGGCCAATTAAAAATTCGCCTGCTGGGGGTGGCTTTGAGCGGACTGAGCTATGGCCCCGTACAAGAAGATCTTTTTGAAAAGCCCCGACGGGATAAGATGTCCAGGCTTTACCAGGCGGCTGACAGAATCCGCGATAAGTTTGGTTCTAATTCCGTCACTTCGGCCAGAACGGTGAAGTGATGGATCCTGACATAGGTTTCAGCATTTCGGAGTCTGTTAATGAAGAAGAGAACGGCTGTAGAAATTGTTAAGAAACTCCGAGCTGCTGGCTACGTGGCTTACCTTGTGGGCGGGTGTGTCCGCGATATGCTGATGGGCAATGATCCTAAAGACTACGATATTGCCACCAGTGCACCGCCGGATGCAGTGGTGCAACTCTTTCCTCAAACTCTCACGGTTGGAGCCCAATTTGGAGTCGTTCTGGTGGTTGAGAACGGGCATCCTTACGAGGTCGCGACATTTCGTTTTGACGGCACCTATCAGAATGGGCGGCATCCTAACGAGGATGTTTACACCGATGACCCATCGCGCGATATCTTGCGACGAGACTTTACCATTAACGGATTGCTCTACGACCCGCTGGCAGAAAGAGTTCTGGATTTTGTGGGAGGACAGAAGGATATCGAGAGGAAAACGATCCGGACCATAGGTAATCCGGAACAGCGCTTTTTCGAGGACAAGCTTCGCCTCATGCGGGCGATCCGGTTTGCAGCACGCTTCAATTACAGCTTGGAACCAAATACCCGCGAAACTATTTTCAAGCTGGCCAATCAAATCAGGCAGGTCAGCCAGGAACGGATTCGTGAGGAGCTCATCAAAGTTCTCATAGAAGGTTATGCTGCCAGGGGAATAAGACTCTTGGAAGAATGTCTCTTGCTTCAGCAGATTCTCCCCGAAGTTACACAACTCAAGGGGGTCGCTCAACCTCCTGAGTTTCACCCTGAAGGGGATGTCTGGGTGCACACTTTGCTTATGCTGGAATTGATGGACGCCACGAAGAACCAGGATCCACAGCCCACAGCCTGGAACGAACCAGCCGAGCTGGGTCAAATCCCCGGCACGGCATCAAACCGCAGCTACCCAACCCTTACTTTGGCCATGGGCGTTCTGCTGCATGACATTGGGAAACCACGGACTTTTGAAATCAAAGATCGCATTCGCTTCAATAATCATTGTGAGGTGGGCGCTAGGATGGCGGCTGGCATCTGCGATCGTTTCCGTTTCACCAACAAACAAACTGAGCGCATCATTCAGCTAGTCCGGGATCATCTTAAGTTTAAAGATCTGCCACAGATGCGAGATTCTACGTTAAAGCGGTTCTTGCGGCAGGAGGGATTTGAAGAACATCTGGAATTGCATCGTCTCGATTGCCTGGGTAGTCACCGTAATTTGCAAAATTGGAAGTATGCCAAAGAAAAATTGGAGCAGTTGGAACCCGAGGAAATCCGTCCGTCTCGTTTACTCTCTGGAGACGATCTCATAGAGATGGGGTACCGTCCGGGGCCCCTTTTTAGAGAAATTCTAAGAGTTGTGGAAGACGCACAACTAGACAACCAGATCCACAACCAGGCCGAGGCTCGAGAATTGGTTTTGGCCAGGTTTTCGGATCCCCCAGACAATTCTCGCGCAGAGACGCGGAGGCGCAGAGAAGGAAGAAACTGAGGATTGAGGTTAGAGAATCGAGGATCGATAGCACTCTTCGATCCTCGACTGGTTGAAATGGATCTTCATTTTGCAGGCTCTGTGGACGGTTCGCATCGCCATTCATAGGGAACTGGGGCCGGGCTTGCTGGAGACGCGGGCTGTCAATGGCCTTTAGGACGACCTCTCGGCGAGAAAAGAAAACCTGACCGTTTTGTAAGCTTCTTGCCGGCAAGCAACGCTCGTGCCTTTTGGGGCTGCTTTTCTTAAATGGTGGAAAGTCGACTCAATTCCGTTGAGCTAAGAAAGGAATGCTTTCATGCCGGAACTTCCTGAGGTCGAAACCATTCGTCGCGGGCTTGTTAAAAGAGTTCTTAATAAGACCATTGAAAGAGTTGAAGTCCGCTGTAAGCGCATCATCCTTCGCCCGCGACCTGTTGAGCTCGAAAGAGCCCTGGCCCACCAGTCCATCAAAGAGATCGGACGGCGCGGGAAGTTCCTGCTTTTTGAGACGAACGACTACAAGCTGTTGATTCATCTTGGTATGACAGGACAGTTGACTTTTTGGGACAAGACTCAAAAGGACGATAACGATTTCTTTGTACATCCCCTGACGGGATTGCAGAAGGCACGGCAACACGCCGTGGATAAACATACCCACGTCAGTTTCTATTTCACCGACGGGAATGCACTGCACTACCGGGATATCAGGCAATTTGGGAAATGGCGGCTTTACCGACCTGATGAGTTTGAGCAGGCCAAAGAATTTTGGCAGCTCGGTCTGGAGCCTTTTTCCCCTGATTATACCTGGAAGAAATTTCTAATGCAGTTCGATGGACGGAAGCTCAAAATCAAATCCCTGTTGTTGGATCAATCCTTTGTTGCCGGAGTCGGCAATATTTACGCCGATGAAGCCCTCTTTGAAGCGGGGATACATCCGGAGCGGCTGGTTGGATCTTTAAAGGACGAGGAGAAGAGGAAACTCTTTCGTGCCATTTCCAGAGTCCTTCGGAGAGGTCTGAAATATGGCGGTACCAGCTTTCAAAATTATCTCAACGCAACTGGCGAGGCAGGAAGGAATCAAGAGCGTCTAAAAGTCTACGGACGTGAGGGAGAAAAATGTCGCCGTTGCAAGGACGCGATCATTCGCATCATTGTCAGCCAGCGAAGCAGCCATCTGTGCCCTAAATGCCAGTCCCGAAGATAGTGCCTCAACTTTGTTGGCCTCTTGAAATCGAATAGTTGAGGTTATGTAGGAACCCAAAACAATTCCATTATAGCGTGCCATGGCTTCTAGCTGGGCACATTGAGGTCGGAGTCTTGCCCACAGGTTCCAAAGGATCATGAAGTCTCAGTCGAGATGGGGAAATAGGCGCAGAATAAGGCAAGGAGGTTCAGGTGAGGCGATGACCGCAGTGAAAACAAAAACGACTGATGGGATCTACTGCGATCCCGCAAGAACAGCAGTAACTCGTTGTCCCGCTTTTCCCCTTTTTCTTTTCCTTTTCCAGTCGCTTTTCGACAAAACTGACAAACTCCCTGACCTCCTGGTTCTCGGGAATAATTCGCAATACCTCGCTGGCTGCTATCAGAGCCTCTGCCAACTTCCCTTCTTGGTGATAGAGATTGGCCGAAAACATCAATTCTCTGGCCTGAGCTTGAAAGCTTTTGGTCCGTTGCAACTCAACTAGTCGCTTGGAAGTGTTATCCACAAAGGCCTGGATTGCTGAGTTGTGCGGAAACCGCTTCCGTATTTTTTCGAGCTCCACAGCGCAGAGTTCATATTCTTCCTGATAGAGATATTTTTTGATCTCAGCGATGGAAATGGTCTGGGCTTCGGAATTCCATAAGTCTTCCGAGCATTTTTCCATTTTCCTTTCCACCAGTTCCTTGAAATCGACTTTTTCGCGTGGCGGAATTCGATCGAAAGGCTTGTGGTCGGGTTCACGGATGACTTGTGGCTTGGCCTCCGTACTTTCTGATTGGGCCTCCGGGACAGGGGGAATCCGAGAACGGACTGGCTCTCCAGGCTCTGGCATCTTGAGCCTGCTCTCGGGAGCTCGTTGCGAGGTCTCACGGTCACTTCTCGCTGCGGTCGTTTCCTTTGGCCCAGTCTGCCCGGCAGGAGTAATGGACTGGTTATTCGACTTGTAAATTTTTTCATCCTGTTTTGGAGCACGCACTGAGATCGGCGGACTACTCAAACCTTCCGATGATCGGTCGAACGAAGTTCGACCGGATTTCTCGCCAGACTCCCTCTCTGCTTGCTTGGGACGAAAAGCCGGGTTCTGCCAGTTTTGCACTGATCGTTCCTTTTCTTTAAAAAGCTCAACCAGTGCCATAATGGTTCTTTCCCTCATCGAGCCTGCCTCATCGGCTGGTTCTGCTGGACGGGAATTGGAATCGGCCGAGGAAGGAGTTTGACGTGTTAGGAAATCCTCAGCGCTTGAGGAGCCCGTTCGTTTTGGATTTTCTTTCTCTGTTGGAGTTTCAGAATAGGGTGACGTTGGGCCAATTTCCGAAGCAGGCTTATTCACACCAGATAGAGAGTCCGCAGATTTTGGCTCCACCATCTTCTTATACAACTTTCGCCTGGAAAGCTTGACGGCGGTGAGGTCGTATAGCGCTTTGGCCTTCGAGTTACGAGGGTCAAGCTCCAGAACCTGAAGGAGCAGCTGCTCGCAAGGAACGTAGTCATGAAGACTAAAGAGACGTCGCGCCGCTGCCAGCTTCTGTTCTATGTCTGCCACAAACTCATGCCGGCTCAGTGAAACAACG
>QHZP01000374.1:0-544 GCA_003224715.1 Acidobacteriota bacterium
CGAGAGATCGGAGAAGTCTCGAAGTCGGAGCCAACGGTCGACGTCGAAGCATCCCCGTTTGTTTCCGCCCAAATTGCGAAAGTTAACGGAAAAGCGCACGTCTTTATGGCTAACTTTAAAGGCCTGAAAGCCGGTCAAGTCGTGCAACAGATCCCGGAGCGGAATGTGAAGATTACTTTTCCAGCTGAACAAAAAGCCAGGATTTATATACTCCCGTTTTTGGGCCAGGTACAGGAAGCCAAGGCAGAATGGAGCAACGGGAAAGCGCATTGTGTGATCCCAGAAATCGAGAAGGGGGCTGTAGTGTGGTGTGAGTAAGCCAATCCATCGAATTCTCGCGAGAGCTTGGCATAAACTCCTTTCACAACAAAAAGCACGATGGGTTGAAAGAAAGTTGGGACTCGGAAGAGCATGGACCCGACCGTCCGCGAGAGGTCGGCCACGCCGGCGAGATGGGTGCCAGGCGTGTTGGACAGGTGTGCGAGGTACGCCGAGCCGAAAGGCTAACGCATCCTCCCCCGGAGACGGAACCCGTTTGCCAGAG
>QHZP01000374.1:686-5247 GCA_003224715.1 Acidobacteriota bacterium
GTGGAGAGGGAACAAGAAAATTAGATTGACTCTCCCCTCGCCCTTTGGGAGAGGGGCAGGGGGTGAGGGATTGAAGCCAATGCGAGAATATATCTCCATTCAATTTCGTATTTCAGGGTTTAGCCAGAGCGGCCTGGCATAGGTTTTGAGCCGCGAGCATCTTATAATGACGTTCGAGATGCTGAGACTACAAACATTCTTGCTGGCCTGCGTGAGTGTGCGCCTCGGCTTGGGCCTCGGAGGATTCCATGCTCAATTTGCCTGGTGCCCTCCGCTAATCCTTGCCAGTCCCGTGCAGGCATCTGCCAAAGCCCAGGAACATGCTGACAAAGGAATGCAGTTGGCGCAAAGCGGTGATCTGAAGAGCGCCGAGTTGGAACTCCGTCGCGCAGTGGAGTTGGCTCCGCGCGATCCGGCCTATCTAGCTTCTCTGGGCGGGATCCTGGGGATGGAACAAAAATTGGAAGAATCCAGCGCCTATTTTGTGAAGGCTCTTGAGATCAATCCCAACGACCCAGCCAACCGCCGTAATCTGGCGTCTAACCAGTTCCAGTTGGGCCACCTGCAATCCGCTAGGGAGAACCTGGATCGGGTTCTTAAGTCCCGGCCCAGCGACAAGACTGCCACTCTGCTGCGGGGGATGGTAGCCGAAGAGTTGAAAGATTATTCCGACGCGATCAAATGGCTCGAGTCGGTTCCAGATCAGGTTCAAGAGCGGCCAAAGTCTATTGCCGCTCTCGCTCGTTCCTATTACCATATGAATCAAAGCCCAAAGGCCAGGCAACTCTTGAAGTCTTTGCAGGAACACCCGGCGGGAGCAGAAGGAGTTTTTCTGGGAGCTCAGGTAGCGGCGGAACTCCGCGATTATGAAACTGCGGAGTTTCTGTTTGCCTCCATACAAACGACCTATTTGGACACCGCCAAACTCGGTTACCAGCTCGCCCTCGTCCAATATCGCCGCAGCCATTTTGAAGACAGTCGAAAGACTCTGCAAGGACTCATTGGCTCAGGTCAAGCATCGAGTGAAGTCTTTAATTTATTGGGCTGGTGCTACCATCAACTCAATAACCTCAAGGAGGCCGTGGCCGCGATGGATCAAGCCATCGAGCGCGACCTCAAGAACGAATCCAACTACCTGGACCTGGGGATGATCCTGGTCAGCCACAAACGCTATACGGTTGCTCTGGAAGCAGCCACAAAGGCTATGGAAGTGGCTCCCAGCTCCTCCGAGGCCTACATACTTAAGGGCCTGGTTGAAAAGAGGATGAATCATCTGAAAGAGTCTGCAAAGGATTATCAGCGGGCCGTGGAACTCAATCCAAGCGCGTCTGAGGCTGTTTTAGGTCTGGCTTTAGTCCAATCTGCAGACGGTTTGACTGAAGAAGCTGCAGCCACTTTTGAAAGAGGAATAAAGCAGTTTCCCGACAACCCCAAACTATTCCAGGAATATGGGCGGATGCTGCTGAATCGCTGGAAAGGCAGTAACGAGGCCGCTGAATCTCGCGCCGTGGCGCTCCTTGAAAGAGCCATTGTCCTGGATGCCTCACTGGCGGAACCCCACTACCAGCTTGGGAATCTGGCATTACTCAAGGAACGACCCGAAGAGGCCATGCGGCATTTGCAGGTCGCTGCCAGGCTGGACCCAAAAAGCAGCAAGATCCATTTTGGGTTGCGGCGGGCCTATAGCCGAATGGGACGAAGTGAAGAAGCCTCTAAAGAACTTGAGCTCTATAACAGACTAAAGGCTGCCGAAAGCGAATCTGAATCAGAAGCATCTGCTGATGCCAAGAGAAGGGACTGAGATATTGGTCATGACAGCCGTTGAGAAGGATCCAAGTTTGGTGTCCCTCACCGAGCAACTATGTGTTGTCGCAAATCTGCCACCTGACGGCTTAGCTGGTCCAATCGGGAAAGTACCTCCCCGTGCAAACGTTCACTCCGTGGCGGTGTCTTCCCCTGTATGAAAAATATGCCGCCCGGTTCCAGTACGCAACGTTCAATTTCATTGAGGCTTTCGAAGCCTTGGCGATGCGCCACGTTTAGAAGTTCTCCTGGCGTCAAGAGTTCCTTGGCTAAGGCGTCTCCAAGCACCTGGCCCTGCTCCATGAGCACGGTGGGTTGGCCCTCCAGAATTTCGTCAAGACGTCTATGCTTAAAAAGGAAACGAACTACTAAATAGTTGACCGTCAAGAGAGTAAAAGCGCCGATCAGTCCTCCTGTTACGGAATTGTCATCACCGATGATGGCGTTCTGTACCGTATTGGAAAGCGATAGCAACACGACCAGATCGAAGGGATTGAGCTGGGCTAACTCACGTTTCCCGAAAATCCTCAGGAGGATAACCAGAAATACATAAACAATTGCAGGGCGTAGCATCTTTTCCGCTATGGGAAGTGCGAGGGCAAACATATCCCGCGTAACCGTACTACCTAATAACCAGTGAAGGTGCATGGCTTCTCCTTTACAAGAGTTTTCAATTCCTGAGAAGCTGCGATTGATCACGCCGGTTCTCGAGAAGTCGTTACAACAGACCACTAATGATACCTCGATTCGGAAGACGGTGGAGCGGGTTGTCAGGTGGACTCCGGGCCCGGGACCACCACTGACGATTGATCTCGACTGTCTTGCGTTTCGACTCCTTGGCCGGTTACGTCGGTTGTAACGAGAATTTTGTTCACGTTTCTAGAGGCATCTTCGGCCTCGTCCTCGTCGTCGCGCTCGGCCGATTTCGAGGACGAGTAGGAGATCGACGATGAGGACGATATGGCGGGATAGCAAGGGCGTAGCTCTTAGCGACCCTCGACAGGTAAGCATGCCTGTCGCTACCTGTGAAACAGATGCTCTGAACTTATGAGACGTGGTACTCAGCGGGAGACCGCTGTGGGGATGGGGTCGCGAGTGGAGGAGGCAGTTTCCAGGTTGCTGGAAGTGGTCGTCTTGAAGCCAAAGTGTTCCGGGTGACGCCCAATGAGGATGGCCGCCATGACACGCGCGATATGGCTTCGGGTGAGCGCCGGCAAGACGCGGACGCGGTAGAGATACCAGAAATCATGCCGTTGTGACGGATCTCTCACCTGGTTCATTCGCTGCTTTAGACGGCCGGGCCCCATATTGTAAGCGGCCAGGGCCAGCAACAGGGAGCTGTCTGGCCCCAGATGGCGCCTTAGAAGCAAGAGATAGTGGCAGGCAGCTTCGGTCGACTTGCGCGGGTCCATGCGTTCGTCTACCTGGGCATTGACCTTGAGTCCGTTACGCCTGGCCGTATCTCGGGTGAACTGCCAGAGCCCAGTGTTACCGTCGTGACTGATTCTCGTCTGGAAGTGGCTTTCCACGAGAGTGACAAAGGCCAGCTCGGAAGGCAGCTTAGCGCCTGCCACCTGCTGCCGCACAGCCTCGAACTCCTTGTGCTTCGGACCCAGGACGCGCTCCATTTCGTCTCGGTCTCGAGTCTGGTAGAGGTGGGCCCAACGGCGCACCTTCTCTACGAAATCAGTTGGAATATTGTTCGGTGAAGCTCCAAAGTAAGTGGTTAGCGCTTTCAATTCCTCTTCCAGGAAGTCTGACGGGCTGGGATGAGCAGTGGCTGGGGTTGCAGGCTTATTGGAGTGCAGACTCGCTTGGTGGCCACTCTGGCTCCATGTTGCACAGGGAGCCAGGAAGCCGGCCACCAAGACGGCAGCAGTGATCTTGAAGGTTCTGTTATGGCGTTGGAACGGCCTGCCCAATATGATTCTCCTATACGGCTCGGAATGTTTGCCGGCATCATACTTCTCACTACCACGGCCAACTGAAGAAATGTCTCTCTCGGTTTAATTTTCGACTCGTCCCCAGTGACCTTTAGCTCTTTTCCTGACCGTTCCACTACCGTGGATTTAAGATCTCGTCGCATGGTTTCGACATTTTCAGCCCAAGCCAAGGCGCCCCAGGGGCTTAGCCCGTAATGCGGATCGAAACGAGACTTTTGTTCCCGTTTTAGGGACGGACTGGGAGCCCGAAGGGCCAGCGAGGGACAACCGCGCGATGACCCTCGCTGGCGCTTCGGGCTCCCTGCCAGGCGTGGTGCAGGGAGATCAAGGGTGCAGCCCTTGTTCTTGCCCAGTAAATTTAAAATGGAAGAGCATCAATCAAAGAATATGGCTGGACCACTTCAGAGGGGGCTGTGAAGAAATTGCTCTAGCGGCGGTCTGTGACCGCCGAAGTCCGTCTGCAACGGGCGGTTCGACGCTCATCAAAGCACCGCTACAATTTTTCTTAACAGCGTGAGAGAATTTGGGGGCATAGCAGTCAAGTCAGTGATAGGAAAGAAAACAAGGTGCGGCGATCAAAAGTTTGCGATTTACAGTCCCTCTTTTCTGCTGAACTCGCTCTGGTTGCCGCGCGGAGCGACTTTGCTTCATTCCTAACTTAACACCTATGGGGAGTTGGGTGGCTGCTACAAGTCGAGCGCTTGGGAGGTCACTCGTTACCACTTATCAGATCTATAATCAGGCATGGTGTCAACCCGCTATTCCTGGTTCTGACCCAGCACATCACGTGTCATGACGTCGTTCCCCGCCAGCAA
>QHZP01000374.1:5261-5809 GCA_003224715.1 Acidobacteriota bacterium
CAGGAGGCCTCGTCCGAGGCGAGAAAGAGAGCGGCATGAGCAACGTCGTCGGGCTCCCCGACTCTTCCAAGCGGATACCACTTCTTGAGGCGATCGAGCACGTCGGGATCCCGACTGATCCGCTCCTGCCAGATGGGCGTGCGGATAGTGCCGGGGGCAATGGCATTGGCTCGAATGCCATAGCTGCCGTAGCGCACCGCCAAGCTCTTAGTCAAACTGATCATGCCTGCTTTAGCCGCGCTGTAGGCTTCGTTGCCCAGATAGGTAAGTCCGTTCACCGAGGCGATATTGATGATGACACCGCGGCGGCGTTCCATCATTCCCGGTAGTACTCGTTTCGAACAGAGGAAAACGCTCTTCAGGTTCACAGCCACGTCGAGGTCCCACAGAGACTCGTTCATGGAGGCGAGGTTATCAGCCTCGCAGACCGCGGCGTTGTTGACGAGAATGCCCACGTTCCCAAACGCCTTCTCGGCCGCATCCACCATGGCGTCGACCTCAGCGGAAACACTGACGTCAGCCTGGGTGGCGAGCGCCTTACCGCTCGC
>QHZP01000375.1:0-1498 GCA_003224715.1 Acidobacteriota bacterium
AATTGGCGTCGTTCCACAAAGGGTCCCCGAATCAGAGTCGCCTATTCGCACTTTGTGGCCAAATAAATCCACGGCAAAAATAGCGCTCTGCCGAGTCACAACAGCCTGTCGGCATACCTGTCCACAGCCAATCAATTTCTGACAGAATATAGAGCCTAGTCGGCCGATGACCGGATGCACGCTGGCGCACTACCAGATTGTCGAAAAACTCGGCGAAGGCGGGATGGGCGTGTGGAAGGCTCGTGACACGCACCTGGACCGTTTCGTCGCGTTGAAACTCCTGCCTGCTGAAAGACTGGCCGATCCGGAACGCAAGCGGCGGTTCGTACAGGAAGCGAAGTCAGCTTCCGCCTTGAACCATCCCAACATCATTCACATTTACGACATCAGTGAAGCGGAAGGCGTGTTCCTCGCCATGGAATATGTGGCGGGAAAAACGCTGGACGGACTCATCGGCCGCAAGGGCCTCCGGCTTCAGGATGCTCTGAAGTACGCCAGCCAGATCGTCGATGCGCTCGCCAAAGCCCATTCCGCTGAGCCTATATCGAGGGCAAGCCGCTGAGCGTTTCCATCGGCAGCGGTTACTGGCCCTTCGCTAAAGGGTCGCGCTCCCGCCCACCCTGCTACCATATGGAGCAAACTCAATGATCGACAAGGTGCTCGGGCACTACCGGATCGTTTCAAAGCTCGGTGAAGGTGGCATGGGAGTGGTCTACCGCGCGCGCGACCAGGTGTTGCAGCGCGACGTGGCGCTAAAATTCCTCGGTGAAACGCTTGCCCGGGAAGCGCGGCAATTGTTGCTGCGGGAGGCGCGCGCGGCTTCCGCCCTTTCCCATCCGAATATCTGCACGGTGCACGAAGTCGGCGAAGCCGGCGGTGAGTTCTACATCGTAATGGAACTGATCGAGGGCAAGCCCCTGAACGTCTCCATCGGCAGTGAAGGGCTGCCATACGAGTCGGTGATGCGATACGGCGCCCAGATCGCCGGTGCGCTGGCCCATGCCCATGGGCGCAACATCGTTCATCGAGACCTGAAAAGCTCCAACGTGATCGTGACCCCGGAAGGCCTTGTGAAGGTGCTGGATTTTGGTCTCGCGCGCCGTCTGGTCGCGGAAACGCAGGATACAGGGACGCGGACCATGGACACATTGGAATCCGCGGTCACGACCGGTGGCACATTGTCTTACATGTCACCGGAGGCCTTGCGCGGCGAGCCGGGGGATCACCGCAGCGACTTGTGGGCGCTCGGAGTGGTGCTGTATGAGGCCGCAGCGGGTCAGGTGCCCTTTCACGGGCGAACCACTTTCGAGGTCAGCTCCGCCATTCTGCGTGAGCCGCCGCCACCCCTGCCCGCCCGCGTACCGCCCGGCCTGGCGGCCATCATTCAACGCTGCCTGGTGAAAGAACCCGCGTTGCGCTATCAGCGCGCCAGTGAAGTGCAGGCGGCGCTCGAGGCCATTCAATCGGCCACCGCAATGGCGCCACCCAGCGATCAGCG
>QHZP01000375.1:1592-6008 GCA_003224715.1 Acidobacteriota bacterium
CACGGCCAAGCCACATATGCGCTGGCCTACGATAGCCGGCAAGGCCGCCACCGGATGTGGGCTTCGACTGTCAGCATGTGGGGCGCGTTCTTGCGCTCGAGCGACGACTACGGGCGGACATGGACTAATCCTCAAGAAGCTCCCATTCGGTTTCCGGCCGACTCGGGCGCCGCACTCAAGAACATCTGGCACATTTGCCTGGGCCGCCCTGCGGAGCCGGACGTGATCTATTGCGGCGTCGAACCGGCAGCGCTGTACGAATCGCGTGATGACGGCGAAACATGGTCGCTGGTGCGCGGATTGTTCGATCATCCGCACCGTCCTCGCTGGCTGCCGGGATTTGGCGGGTTGGCCCTACACACCATCCTGCTCGACCCGCAGAATCCGGAGCGGATGTATGTGGCCATTTCGGCCGGAGGCGTCTACGCCACCGAGGACGGCGGGCGCACGTGGCAGGCGCGCAATCGCGGTATCCGCGTCGTGCACACGCCGGAGAAATACCCCGAGTTCGGCCAGTGCGTCCATAAGATCGCCATGCACCCCTCGCGTCCGGAACGGCTCTTCCTGCAAGACCATTGGGGCTTATACCGCACCGACAACCACGGCGAGAGCTGGCAGGACATCGCCCATGGCGTGCCGTCGGACTTCGGTTTCGCGATGGTGACTCATCCGCGCAACGCCGACTGCGTCTATATCGTGCCGATCGAGTCCGACGAGTTCCGCTGCACTCCCGAGGGCTGCCTGCGTGTCTATCGCACCCGAAACGCCGGCGAATCCTGGGAACCGCTCACGCGCGGCCTGCCCCGAAAGGGAGCGTATGAGACCGTCCTGCGCGATGCCATGACGGCGGACTCGCTGGACCCGGTTGGCATCTACTTCGGCACGCGCAGCGGACAGCTCTACGGATCGGCCGACGAAGGAAAGACCTGGAAGAAGATTCTCGAGGGCTTGCCTCCGGTAGTTTGTGTGAAGGGCGCTGTGGCGGGAGAGCGCCGGGTCAACCGCGCGCCGGAAACCAGGCCGGCCGCCGCCGGAAGGCGGAGCTCACCGCGCGGAAAAAGCAAGATCCGGAGGAAACGGTAGAATGCCAGTCACCTTTCTTATACCTGGCCCTTTGCGTTCTTTTGCGGCCGGGAAAGACCACATCGTTATCGAGCAGTCCCAGGCCACCTTGGCTGACGCCCTCGAAGCGTTGTGGAGGCAGTGTCCGGGCATTCGAGACCGTGTGGTCACCGAGCAAGCTCAAATCCGGGAGCACATCAACGTATTCGTCGACAACGAAGATGTCCGCTACACGGGCGGTCTTCAGACCCCCATACGGGATGGCGTGGCGATCGCGATTATCCCGGCTATCAGCGGCGGATAACGAGCGATCTCAGTCGACGACCGTACTTGTTACTTCTTGAACAACGCGTGAATTCTTCGAGGCTGCCAGAGCTTCCCAGAATTCAGCAAACTGCTTGACAAACCGAATGCGCGTTCCACTGCTGGCACAGGCGGAGAACCTGGCTGCTGCCAAGTCACAGCGCGCCAAGCAGGCGATGACCGCCGGGAAGTTTCAAGAAGCAGCCGCACTATACCGAGAGCTGATCCAGGCTCTTCCTCAGGATCCTGGTCTGCGTATGAATCTGGGGCTGGCTTTCTACTCGGCAGGTCAGTATCGCGAGGCTATTGATCCCTTTCGGGCCTTCCTCGAGCGCCAGCCGGATTCAAGCTCGGTCTGGCTTTTACTCGGTTTATCCTATCTGAAACTACACCAGCCAAATCTGGCCATTGAACCCCTGGAGAAGGTCATTGAGGCGGAACCCGCCAACAAGACCGCCCATCTGGAATTGGCCGATACTTTCATGGCCGCGAGACGGCCATTTGAGGCTACCGCACACTTTAAGAGGTTGACCGAGCTTGACCCTGGCTACTCCAAGGCCTGGCAGGGCCTGGGCTTGAGCTACGTTGCCCTTTCACGACAGGCTTTCATGGAACTCGGAGGCAATTCACGATTTGATGGCCGAGGCCTATCGTATCCAGGGAAAATACGGTCGGGCCATCCAGGAATGGCAGAAAGCTTTAGAACTCGCGCCGCAAGATCGAAGGTTGAAAAAAGGACTCGCGCGCGCCTTGTGGTTGAACCGAAATTACGAAAAAGCCCGACCACTCCTTGAAGAGTTAATCAAGCTCGAACCCGAATCGGCCGGACTCAATTACCAACTAGGCGACACCTCGTTGCACTTGGAGACAGCGCAGCAAGCCATTCACTACCTCGAAACGGCAGTGAAAAATGCACCGGAGGACATGACGGCTCACGCCTCTCTGGGGCGTGCCTACGTGAGAGTCGATCGCTTCGAAGACGCGATCCCTCATTTAAAGGCTGCCCTGAGCCTCGATGAAAGCAGTCTCTATTATCAACTGGCCCAGGCCTATCAAAAAGCCGGGCAGGCGACTCTGGCTCAACAAACGATGCAAAAGTTCGAAGAGATTTCCAGAACCCTTCGAGAAAAGAGACCCAAGCTCCTCGAAGATGACCTGATCACGCCGCCCCTTGATCCTTAAGTTCCTATGATTGCCCTTCTTAAGTTGGTATCCCCTGGAGAAGAGTAGGAAGTGGAGTTAGCTCCTTCTCTCGGAATAGGCCACTTACTCAGGACCCGGGAGCATGACCGGCAAGGGAGACGCAACCTCAGTTTCTTGATGAACCGGCCGGCTTCTCATTCAGCAAGTTGCTCGACCTGGAAGAGACACGAACGCTCAAAAAGCTGGGGATCATCATTCTATGACCTGCGAGCAACGATGATAGTCATCTCTTGAACCCCGGTGGCCGGGGAGTTTTCAGCCCAGCCGCCCGGAAGGGGCGAGTCACCGCCTCCTTTCAACGCATTTTCAGGGGAGTTTCCCATGCCGCTGGCCGGCACCGCAGCGCACGAAAAAGTTGGACCGAGCCGCGACCCTAAGGGGGCGGTTGAGGCAATCTGCCGGGTCTGCCCCTCCCTGACGGTCGGGAGTCGGGTTTCTGCTATTTTCATGGGAGATCTTTGGGAAAAAGCGAAATTTGCGGTCCTGGTATCAATTCTCTTCTTGACACCCAAGTTGCTGGGATCGTCTGAGATCGTTAGACTGCCGGTTAATCCTCCTGTTCTTAAGAATGCGCTTGAGCAAGAAAGTTTAGGGCTTTTCCCAGCAGGAGACTTTCAAGTTACGACTGGCCGCTGTAACGATTGCGCAGCGCCTAAGCAGGCACTCTGGTATTTTCAGGATGAGCTGATTGCCGTGCCGAAGAGGGGCCTGCCTGTCGCCGGATTCGATCGGACTCTACCCTACCTGCAAGACGTGGCTCAGTGGGCGAGCCGTTTTGAGGACCAGGATCGGCTCCCTTTCCCCCCACTAGTCTGGATCACTGCACCCCAAATCCTTGAACACACCCATCTATCCCCCGACGGGAGCTCAGTTCTGGCTCCCAATCGAGAACCCATCCATTTGACTCTCACTCCAAGGATTCCCACCAATCGTTCCTACTACGATCGGTCGACCGTTACCTTCTTTCAAAACCGCTCCCTTCGCATTCGAGGCAGCTCGCATCATGAAGGGAACTCAATCACATTTGTGGCTCGTACCATCTGGCCTGAGGATTATCTCATCAAATCGGAGCAGCTCGTCTTGCTCCCATTGCAGCCAGGGGAATCACTGAGCCGCTTGATCATGGATGAAAATGGCGGAGCGCAAGGTGCGTTTATAGCACGCTTGCTTTGGAAAAGGCCGGCTGCTGAGTCCCTTCATGGGGCCGGCAAGGCGGTCCTGGGCTTCTTGCTGAGTGGAGCACAGGGTGACGATGACGAATCGCTGGGCGGCCACTTTGCGGTCGTTACTGGCAAGCTCGGTCCTGAGGGCGAATGGGCAAACTGGATGGTAAACAATTTCTACAACCTGGATTATGAAAGCGAAAAGGGACTGATTGCTTCCATGGTTCCAATGGACAATTACCTGATGGATCTCAATAGCGGCCAATCCTATTATCGTCCCGCCTATTTATTATTTGCCGTGCTCAAGCGTGATCGTATGGCCTGCCGGTTCCAGGGGGCCGTCGAGAGGGTCTACAATCATTTCTATCGCCACGACTTCTACTACCACGAGTCGGAAGCCAACTGTACTGGTATTAGTATGGACCCGCTCAGAGCCATTGGCTGGGAAATCCCCCGCCAAGGCCCAACCGGTTTTCTGAAGGCTTTCGGCGCCTTTTGGTACGTCTCGGCCAAAGACCTGAGCTTTGCCAATGGCGAGAGGATATACGACTATCTCATGGAAGAGCGGACCCGGCTCCTGCCACGTGTTGCCTTTGAAGCCTGTGGCTACGATCTTCTACAAATTGTTGAAGGTGAGGCTAGGGCAGCGAAACGCCCTCTGAGTCCGTATGAAAGAATGTTAGAG
>QHZP01000375.1:6092-20221 GCA_003224715.1 Acidobacteriota bacterium
CAACGACCGATCTAAATCGAAGATTGTTCCCCTCAAATCGCGACCCTTTCCCGAATTTCTGCGAGAACAGCCGGGGCCCACCCCGAGGAAATCTCTTGTCATCCCAGCAATGAACTTGGTCGCTCTGCTTCTAATAGGAGGGCTGGGAGTGGGAATTCGTTCGCTCCACAAGGCGAGGAGAAAGCATCGAATCCCACAATTATCTTGAACTACTCTGACCCGCAATCAGGCAGGGATTGTGGGAGCAGTCGCCAAGATGCAACAGTTTAAAGAAGCGTCGCAGCGCCCCTGTGTTCGATAAGACGTGGTTCTACACGGGCGAAAGCCCGAAGCGCAACCGAGGATAGCGGCCCCGGCTCCTCGCTGGCGCGTCGGGCTCCCAAACTCACCGAGAAATGGACTAAGGAGCCCTTGTGGTTGCTTGCCCCGTTATGATACAAACGACACACTCGAAAAGGGAGAATCAACATGGCTCACGGTAACTCTCGCAAAGACAATGCCTACAAGTATATCGTGACCCTGGTGGCTCTCAAGACGGCCCTCACTCCCGAACAAGGAAAGCAGCAAGTCTCTATTGCCGGGGCCCTTTTCGTTATCCCCTTCCTGCTTTTCTCGATGTATGGTGGGTTTCTGGCTGATCGATTTAGCAAGCGATCAGTCACGCTCTGGACCAAGCTGGCTGAAGTGGTCATCATGTGCCTGGCAACTGGGGCACTCTGGGCCGGCAACCTCTACTTATCGATGGGTCTGCTCTTCCTGACAGGAGCTCAGGCCGCATTCTTCGGTCCATCCAAGTACAGTATTCTTCCTGAACTGTTGCCCGAAGAGGACCTGTCCTGGGGCAACGGCGTCCTGGAAATGACGACTTTTGTGGCTATCATTCTGGGAACGGTGGCCGGCCCTTTTCTGGTCGAGAGCCTCAAAGGGCAGCTTTATCTGGCAGGATTCATCCTGGTGGCCCTGGCTCTCACCGGAAGCTCCACCAGCCTGGGAATTGAAAGGCTGCCGGCAGCCAATCCAACCGCCCGATTCCGACTCAATTTTGTCGGCGAAATTGTCCACTACTTGGGAAAAGCTCGACAGGACCGGGTTCTCTGGCTGGCGGTGGCCGGCAATATCTACTTCTGGTTTCTGGGATTCTTGTTACTCACCAATATTGTGATTTACGGCCATGATGTTTTGCACCTACAGGAGACCCATATTGGTTACTTGAATGCCGTTCTGTCGTTGGGTATTGGATTCGGCAGCTACATCGCTGGTCATCTCTCCGGACATAAAGTGGAGTACGGGCTGGTCCCTCTGGGCGCGATAGGTATTTCGGTGTTTTCACTCCTCCTGGCGATTCCGGG
This sequence comes from Acidobacteriota bacterium, assembly GCA_003224715.1. Lineage (GTDB taxonomy): Bacteria > Acidobacteriota > Terriglobia > Versatilivoradales > Versatilivoraceae > QHZQ01. The sequence goes on from QHZP01000375.1 coordinate 7,442, forward strand.
ATGGGGGTTCTGGGGTTCGGCCGTCCTGCTAGCCGCGCTGGGATTTGCATCGGGTTTTTTCATCGTACCTATCAACGCCTTACTTCAACAACGTCCTGACCCCAGTATCAAGGGAGCCATGATTGCAATGGCCAACCTCATGACCTTTGTCGGAATGCTGGTCGCCATTGGCCTTTTCTGGTTAGCCACCGTGGCCTTGAAGATGTCGCCACTCCAAGTGTTTCTAATCGGCTCGATTTCGACCCTGGTTGCCACAGTTTACGTTTCAATCTTGCTTCCAGATTCGTTGCTGCGGTTTGTCCTCTGGCTCATAACCCACAGCCTGTACCGCATCCGGGTGGTCGGGCGAGATCACACCCCGGAAAAGGGTGGAGCGCTGTTTGTTTCGAACCATATGTCGTTTGTGGATGCGCTCCTCTTGATTGCTTCGACCGACCGGTTCATTCGATTCCTTATGGAAAAGGATATTTATGAGCTGGCTTTTATCAGGCCTTTTGCCAAAATTATGCGAGCCATCCCCATATCAGGACAGCGGGGACCCCGGGCCTTGATTTACGCCTTGCGCGAGGCCGGACGGAGCATCCAGTCCGGTGAGATCGTCTGCATTTTCGCTGAGGGTCAAATCACGCGTACCGGGCAATTGCTTCCCTTCCGCAAGGGTTTTGAGCGCATCATGAAGAATGTGGATGCACCCATTGTGCCCGTTAATCTCGATCGCGTCTGGGGTAGTATTTTCAGTTACCAGAAGGGACGCTTTTTTTGGAAGATACCCTCTCGCATCCCGTATCCGATCACGGTCACTTATGGCGCTCCCCTGCCTGGCCATTCGACAGCCGAAACGGTCCGCCAGGCCGTCCAGGAGTTGGCAACCGAAGCATTCGTATTTCGTAAGAGCGATCAAACCCAGCTTCAGCAGGCTTTTGTGCGCAGAGCCCGAAGGTATCCCTGGCGCTTTGCTGTCGCCGACGGGATGACTCCGCGAGTCAGCTACCTGGGATTGTTGCTGCGCAGCGTATTCCTCGCACGTCTGTTAAAGGGGGAGTGGCGGGACCAGAAAATGGTGGGCTTGCTGGTCCCGCCCTCCGTGGCAGGGGCCGCTGCCAACATCGCCGTCATGCTGTCGGGCAAAGTCCCTGTCAACCTGAACTATACGGTGTCGCAATCAGTGCTCGAGTCCTGTGTGGCGCAGTGCGAGATCAAAACTATCATCACCTCGCAAGCCTTTTTGGAAAAGGTCAAGCTGACAGTCCCACAGATTGCAGTGCTCTATTTGGAGGACCTTTCAAAACTCAAGACGTTTGATCGCATGATGGTGGCGCTGCTGCTGTCCCTCTTCTTGCCTGCACGCCTTCTACAATCCAGGCTCGGGGGTGGAATCCATCGCAACGTTGACGACCCGGCCACGATCATCTTTTCCAGTGGCAGCACGGGCGACCCTAAGGGGGTCATACTTTCCCACCACAATATCTATTCGAATCTCGAAGGCATGGGCCAGGTTTTTGCCATTTCACACCGGGACCGTGTCTTGGGAGTTCTCCCCTTTTTCCATTCTTTTGGATTCACGGGAACCCTGTGGTTTCCTCTCGTGATGGGTATGGGAGCCATCTATCATCCCAACCCTCTGGATGCTGGCCACGCCCACTTTCTTGCAAGGCTATACTCGCCGCTGCAGTCCTGAGGATTTCGGCAGCCTTCAATTTGTCATGGTAGGAGCTGAGAAGCTAAGCGAACGAGTGGCCATAGCTTTCGAGGAGAAGTTTGGCATCCGTCCCATGGAGGGTTATGGATGCACCGAGTGCGCGCCCATTGTTTCTGTAAATGTGCGAGATTTTCGAGCAGCAGGATTCTACCAAGTAGGTCAAAAACGAGGACGTATTGGCCACCCGCTACCAGGCATCAGCGTGCGCATCGTTGACCCGGAAACATATCGGCCCTTACCTCCCGGCCAAGTCGGTCTTTTGCTGGTAAAGGGTCCCAATGTCATGATGGGCTACCTGAACCGGCCGGATAAGACAGCCGAGGTACTGCGTGATGGTTGGTATGTGACTGGAGACCTGGCCATGCTGGATGCTGACGGGTTTTTGACCATCAGCGATCGCCTATCTCGCTTTAGCAAAATTGGTGGCGAGATGGTCCCTCACTTGAAGGTGGAAGAGGCCCTACAGCAGCTCTTGGGCGCAACGGAACCGGCCGTGGCTGTAACTGGAGTCCCTGACGAAAGGAAGGGCGAGCGATTGGTGGTCTTACATACGCTGCACGAGGATAAGCTGAGAGAGGTGCAGTCAGGATTGGTAGCCTCGGGTCTCCCCAACCTCTGGATACCTCGCCCCAGCTCCTATTTTCGAGTGGAAAAAATCCCTTTGCTGGGCACGGGCAAACTGGATCTTCGCTCCGTTCGTGAACAAGCGTTCAACCTGGCAGCCGGTGAATCCAACCAGGCGGTTGGAAAAGTGAAGGAATGATAGCTCTGTTCTGTCTGATCTCCCTCCTTGCCGAGCTGAACCATACAACGCTCTGGCAACGGGAAATTCAAAGGTCAACGGATCGGGGCTCCACACACATTTCGGGGCAAAGTAAACCTTAGCTGGCGGGACCCCGCTACCGCCGACAAGCTGACTGCACAGTCTGCTCTAGTTTGAACGAATTGATTTTTGCACCGGAAACTGTGCTAGACCAGCTAGCAGTGAAGACAGCTCTTGCAGGCTACCCCTCGTTTTACTAAGTTTTATTAAGGAGCAGCAATTCATACTATTTTCCCAGTAAAGTCGTGACAGGGAGCAGACGATATCCTTTCAAGCGCTCGAAGCCATAAACGGTTGAGATGCCAAAGGGATTGTAAAAGGTATGGAATCATGTCCTTCGGCAAAATTTTTGTTTACATTGAAGGGCAATTTTCTTAATATCTTGCCATCCTGGTTCGAGAGTTAGTTCTAGAGGAAAGCAGTTTCAAGAATTTAACCTAATGACTCGAAAAATTTTCGAAACGAACTATAGGATTGTCTTTTTCCTGGTGGCCGTTATCCTGTGGCCGTCGCAGGCCAACCAGATGGTTGGTCTTGGCTCCAATTTAGAAGTTTCTGTCTCACCCGCTCCGGAAAGAATTGAAAGTGAGGCGTTGACCAATTCCTTGCGTCAGTTGGGACGCCGGCGCTATAGCCGTCTCAACCAGGGAATCCTGGTGGAGTCTCTCGATGGGAGCAAGATTCTGGCCGAATTGAATTCGGATGTCCCGTTCAATCCCGCCTCTGTGATGAAGCTGGCCACTTCCTTGGTGGCACTGGATCGGCTAGGTCCAGATTATCGATTTCACACCTCGGTTTACGGTGATGCCCAGGTGGATCCGCTGAAGAAAGCCTTGTCTGGAAATCTCTTTCTGATCAGTGATGGTGATCCTGTGCTCCGTCCGGCTGATGCTCAAGTTCTTTCCAGATCTCTCGTTCGCGGCGGACTGCGAACCGTAGACGGCAACTTAGTAGTGGTCGGTCCATTTTCGCTCAATGGAAAATTTACCACTCAAAAATCGGCTGAGCTGTTGCGGCGGTATCTGACTCGCAGTGGGATTCGAATTAAAGGCAAGTTACAGTGGGCCCCGCAGGATTCTGTTGAGGTTCAATCAAAGGTCTTGCTACTGAGCCACTATTCCAAGAAATTAAAAGAGATTTTGTGGATTCAAAACGCACACAGTGTCAATGAAATTGCGGACCGCCTGGGGGATGCGCTGGGAGGGCCTGATGTCATTCGTCAATTTCTCATCGAGGTGGCCCAAATCGAGCCTGAAGAGATTTATGTGAGCCGGCCGTCGGGTTTGGAGCACAATCGGATAACGGCCCGCGCCACGGTGAAGATGTTACGGAAATTGTATTACTGGCTTGAGGATCATGAAATGAAGATGCAAGACATCATTCCAGTTGCTGGAATCGATGAAGGGACCATGGCATGGCGGTTCCGCAATATGGACTGTCGGGGCGGGATACTCGGTAAGACCGGCACCAACCCCTCCCAGGATGGCGGCATCAGTTCGCTAGCGGGCATCGCTTATACGCGCGACCATGGTCCAGTGCTCTATGTGATTCTCAACACCCATGGCAGGGTCATGACCTATCGCCGCTGGCAGGATGAATTCCTGAAGAATTTAATTGAAGAAAGCGGGGGAGTGGGGGAATACCTCAGTGGCCATGAGGAACTGGTGAATGTTTATTCCTCTTCCGCCTGGGTTCCCTCGGAATATTTGGGAACTCTTGAACCTGACCCCGTGGTTACCAAGCAACCCGTCATCAAGAAGGCAAAAGCCCAATCCCGAAGGGCGCGCCGATCAAGACGGATAAGAACTTGATTAACTTCCAATCAAATCCCTTCCTGAATTAAGCGGTGTGGCTCCGAGGAGTCACACTCGGCATTCAACCTCGGAATTCGGGTGCACATCTTATAAAACCCATCCAATCTTGGATCCCTTTTGTGTCCTTCAACAATTCAGCTCGTTATGCACGATGAGACGAGAATTTTGTGCTCGTTTCGCTTGCGGGTGGAGCGGGCGCTCTGCGCACCCTGGAAAACGCGCGACGGAGCGCGCATTCCACCCGAGCTATTATCTGACACCGACTGGCGGAGCAGGGAATAAGGCCAGTTTCGCTACATAAACTAACTAACTAGACTTTTTGTCCCGCGTGTAGCCACGATAAACTACTACGTTAACTTTCAGAGGCTTCCTTGTCTGCTCAGGGCTGACAAAAATGCTTTTAAACGAAGCTCGACTATTGTTGAAGTGACAGTGGGACGACTCTACAATTACCAGTAAATGCCTCCTCCACTTCAGCTCGGAGGGTAAGAAGATGAATTGGATTTGGATTGAATTGAACACTTGTTTTTCCAGATGATCGTCTTGCAAATTCTTTCAGGCATTGTAGGATGCTTTCTTTTGATCTGGAACATTAACCTGAGGCGCTTGTCTGTGGCTCAACGCCCTCGTTTTTCCCGCCGCCCCAGTTTCCGCTTTGGTGTCCCCCTGCTGGGTGGCGGCCTCGTTCTGCTGGGGTTTGGCCTCTCTCTCCAACGTAACCTGCTTTGGGCAGGATTAAGTTGCACGGCGAGTTTTATTCTGTGCTGGCTGCTGCTACAGCACGATCAGTATTCAGCTATGATAAGGATCTTGTACGATGATTACTACATGCTCAAGAAACAAAACCCCCACTCCAAAGAGTTTGATCTCTTATTTTCCATAGTGAAGTCACGCTACCCACGCTGGAGTGAAGATCGTATGATGGAAATTTGCGCTGGAAAGGACATCAAGCAACTCGTCTTGCTCTTATTGGTGATCGAGTATGAGATTCATCCACTCAACGACATGCTGCTGTACGAAAGACTCAAAGCTAAGGTAGCAGAGCTACATCCACAAAGTTAGACTCCAGATTGGAATAGGCGTTTTCAAAAAGCACCTCTTGCTGACGATCAGTCTGCCAAAGGCACTTCAGCACCGAGCCTTTTCTATCCGGTAAAACGCTGGAAGAATGCAGCAACCCTGGCTTAGGAGATTTCTCCAAGAATTGAAATCTTGGGGAGTAGTGGTTAAGCTTAACTTCTTCTCATACCTCTCACGCCCTTCCCATTTTATTTGATATCGCTTCCTGCTTTTCCTGCCGATAATTAGAATTATCACTTCTGGGGTTGGAAGCAGGAAATTTGAGTCCAGCTCAAATTGATCCAAAGAGGAACGCATGACGCTGCCGTCCTTCTTAGCAAAGTTTAAAGCCCTAACTTGGGTTGAGATCACTCACGTTCAGGGTTTGATGCAATTACTGATGAAGCCGCGCAACGGCATGCCTTGGTCTCGCGAGGACAAAGCGGCTATCCTTTCCCACTTGAAACATATGGGCAAATCGCTTCCATTGCTGGCTTTCTTTACTCTTCCGGGAGGTGTCTTGCTGCTTCCGTTACTTCCCTGGTTCCTGGAACGGAGGAAGAAGGGCAGCAAACTCCCAGTCAGTCCAACCACCTCTGCCGACACAGCCAATCCATCAGGTGAAGCAACACAACAACCGGTTCAGTAACCCAACAGGTTTAATTTAAGGGACATGAACTTCTCAAGACTTAACCCTGAATTCCGAAGTTGAATCAGAATGCATTGTCCGTGCTGGGTATGATCCGCGGTTAGACTAACACCCAGTCGAGGAGTTGGCTGACGGCGCGATGCGATTCTTGGAACGCGTTCCGATGGTCTTGCGCGCCAGATAGATCGGAATGAGAGAACGCGATCCGGCCGAAGGGGGCGTTGCGGAGCGCATCGCGGGGTGCCGGTTTGCCATTGGCTCCGAAGAAGAAGCCCGGTTGAGGATTGACGAAGGCGTGACCCCAGCGATTGAGCACAATGCCGGCAATATCGCGTTTGGCATCGAAGCCGGTACGGCCAAACATTTCCGTCATTTGCTCGCGAATTTTGCGTTCATAGTCGCGAAAGGACGTCGAGAGCAGTTCCATGCGGCCCCTGTGGCCCTGTTCGGCTGTTGGGAGCCCCGGCTTGGCGAAGTCGACGAAGAGAGTTAGAACCGTCGGCAAATCCGGGCCAGCCACAGGCGAGTCGATGCCGAACGTCGCCATCTTGCGAACTTCCGTGAAGCTTCCGATGCCCTCAAACCAGCGAGCGCCCGAGATTCCCAACTTGTAGAGGAACTCCCAGTTGCGCACCGCCACATTGGCCACCAGGTAGGGCGCATAGTAGAACTGGGAGTAGGCACTCCGGCGACCAGGCTCGAGGTCGCGGACCACACGGCGCGTGATCCAACCGCCCCCGGCCATGACGACGGTCTTGGCTTTGACACGATACGTCTCGCCGCCTTTTATGTAAGTAATCCAAACGAAATCGGACTTGTGTGGCTCGCCCGCATGCTCCACCCGGACAGCGGTTGATCGGAGGCGAAGGCGCACGGGCTGATCTTGGCGGTCCAGCGCGTCGAAGTTCACGCGGTTTTTCCAAACCGCCTCCATGCTGCGCGGGCCTTCGATGGCGTCAGGGATCAGGGTCTTGACGATGAGACGAATCATGCCGGAGTTGCCGCCGGGAAACATTTGCCAGCCAGTCTGCGCCGAATCGTCAACGGAGGGAATAGATGACCAAGAGTATTCGCAAAAGCCCGAGAGGGCGTCGGGACCCAGTCCCATACCGCCCGCAGTCTCAGAGGTAAACCAAAGGCGCGCAGTTTCCCGGCTTAAGCCATAGATCTCCATTAGGTAGTCTTCTAAAGTGATGCTGTCGAGGCGGCGCGAAATCTCGTCGCCGGGGTAATCGTATTCCCACCGCCTTCTGGCGCGATGGCCGTGGTGCAAGGCGAGAAGCTCCCGGCGTGTCTTTTCGGGCAACGGAGCGCCCTCCAGATTCTTACCCCAGGGATCGGTCAACCAAAGTCCCGGCTGCTTTCCAAACTTCGTGCCGAGGTAAAAACCGTAGCTTTTCGGCATGGTGGAAAGCATCTGGTATGGGCTGCGGCTGAGAGGGATTTCGGGCGAAGGCCCTTGCCAGGTTTGATATTGTTTGAAGGCGTTCCAATCGAAACCGATCGTGTCGTAGACCTGCTCGAGGAAACTCTTTGGATACGGCGGCTGAAAGTGCACCGAAGCCTGGGGAGCGTAGAGGCGATGCCCGTCGACGACAAATTCGTTGCGCTTGGCCACGCCACCGAAAATCGGATGATTTTCGAGAACCAGGCAAGTGCGTCCGGGGCCCGCCCGGTTGTGGAAGAAGAGGGCAGCCGAGAGACCGGCGAAGCCGCCGCCAACGATGACGCAATCATAGACTTCGCCGGTGTTTATCGCGTCAGAGGGAACCGCATCGTATTGGCCGTCGCGAACCGCGTGCGCAGCCCGAAAGACTTCCTCAGTGTTGCCCGCCGAGTTGCGGTAGTCGCCTTCGCCCGTGTAGTTTCCCTCCCACTCGCCACCCTCCTGCGCCAGTAGGCGAGCGGGTGTGACGGAGGACATGAGCAGGCTGCCCGAAGCGAGCAGTGCGGAGTTGAGAAAGTCCCGGCGGCAGACAGAGTCCTTCATACCGAGGACTCTGTCGGTATGTTGGCTAGACTCCGACACGGCGTACCCTCTCCTTTGTCAAAACTCGTCGAGGATGGAGGATCGAGGATCGAGGATTGCGATGTGATCCCATGTTTGCGATCTTCGATCTTCAATCCTCTATCCTCGACCTCCCCTCTGCCAGGCAAATTTGTCATTTGTTCTTTTCAGAAGTAGTCCGTCTTTAAAAGGGCGGACGAGAGAATCCGCCTTACCACTCGAACCGGGCGCCCAACTGGTGAACTGGAAGACGCCGCCGCCAGTGCGGGCATTCTCCGCCCGGAATCCGCTCGTTTCAACTTTGAATTCCTCCACAGCCTCCATGGGAGGGGCTGTGGCGATCGTACCTCCATACTGGATCACGGTCGAGGTGCCATCCACCATAATCTCTTTGCTGAAGGCGGCGCTCCCGCCAATATAAGAGGTCCACGAGTTCCCTTCCACTGCGGGGGTGACGGCATAGGCGAAACCCTCGAGCGAGCGACCGCCATCGATGTTGAGAGGTAGGTCGTTCACGACTCGGCTCGGCATGTGCGTCCCGAGGACGGTGTTTCCAATCGGCAGAATGTCGGCGTCAGCTGTGACTTGGACCGATTCCGTGACCTCTCCAACCTGCATCTGCGCGTCCAACGGGACCGCCTGCGCAATCCCGATTGTAATGCCGTCGCGCTTATAGGTCTTGAACCCCTGTTTGGCGAAAGACACCTTGTATCTCCCGATCGGTAGATTCAAGATCGTATACACGCCCGCTTCGTTGGTCAAAGTGGTGGTCTGCACACCGGTATTGACTTCCGTGGCTTTCACCTCCACCGCGGGAATCACGGCAGCCGTCCTGTCAGTCACGGTTCCAGTGATCTTTCCACGGTCCGACTGTGACCACACTATGCCAACCGACAAAACGAGGTACAGTCCCCCCCATCCAAATCGGTCTTGCCCTCATGATGTCCTCCTAAGATTGTTTGAAGCAGCAACACGTCCAAGCAACCGAGGGGGCAACTCAAATCACCCTCAGGAACCCTACTCCAGCTGTTCATTTTCTTATTCCAAGAATTTTCGGAACCATACTAACATGAGTTGTGATGGGTGGGCGACAAATTTGTGGGTTATTTCCTGAAATGCGGGCCTGTGCTGCTTGCAGCGAAGGGAGCCTCGTAGAGGCGGCATCTTTGTAGAAGGACGCTTACCTTCATGACGCTCCCAGCCCCAGCGGGGCGTCATGACGCTCCTACGGAGCTCTGTGATTTATTTTGGGCTGTGAACTAAAAATATTTCGCCTCTACGAGGCTCATTGCTTCTCTCATTACCCACAAATTTGTCGCACACCCTTCATTGATATTAAGCGGGTGGCCATCTCTGCTTAGTACTCGATTTCATAAATGCGCTTGCGAATGCCTTCCGTTTTCATGCCGATTGTTTGCGAAAACATCATCTTGTTCGTGGTCTTGCTGAGTGTCATCATGGTTGCAGAAACTCAGATGACTTTTGCGGAAACCCAGCCTGCACCACTACGTGTTTGGCGAGTTTGAGGCTGTACCTGAAGACCTCAGACAATTGCTTACCTTCTCTTCGCAATGGGACAACCCTATTGATCCAACGGGGGTCATAAACCAGAATTCTGACTGGGTCGCACGGCCGCAATGAGTGCGGCCGAAATCAGGAAACAAGATGACAGAAATGTCACCACTTCCCGATGAGTAAAGTCTTTGGACAGGAGATAACCAACGATAGTCGGACCAAGAAAGGATCCGGCGCTGTTCACCATATTGATGAAGCCGACTGAGGCAGCGGCGGCCGATTCGCCCAGAATCAAACTCGGGATCACCCAAAAGGAAACCCCCCAAGAAAAGGCAGCCGCTCCCGTGCAACAAAGAAGCAGCAGCACCAGTGGAAATGGCAGTCGGGGAATTGCGCTGAGGAGGAAAAAGCAAGCTGCCAGAACCAGTGGAACCATCGTGTGAAGCTTTCGCTTTCCGGTTCTGTCCGAAGAGCGTCCGACGAGCGGAATAGTGGCCATAGCCAAAGCGAATGGCAAGGCCGAGCAGACCGTTGAAAGCGTAACTGAAAGACCTGACGCACTTCGGATCGTGGCCGGCAGCCAAAGCAAGTAGGCAAACATGGAGAGATTAGCGAAAGCACAGGCGAGAGCCAGCAGCCAGACGTTGGGTTGCCGAAGGCCCGACCAAGCGGTCCAACGACCGCTACTCCGCAATTCCTGTTTTTCTTCATCCAATCTGGAAGAAATCCATTCTCGTTCGTCCGGTTTCAACCAGTGAGCTTGACGCGGATGGTCCGTCAAGAAAAAAAGGATGATGACGCCGAACACGACGGCCGGAAATCCTTCCAGGATGAACATCCAGCGCCAACTTGCCACACCGAACGCGTTCAGCTGCAAAATAAGAGCCGAGAGGGGAGCCCCCACCACCAGCGCAGCCGGCGCGGCCATAGTGAAACCCGCCATCGCACGCGCCCTGTCTTGCTTGACAAACCAGTGGGAAAGATAAACAACGATCCCCGGAAAGAAGCCGCCTTCGGCAATGCCCAGCACGCAGAATCCCACTAAGACAGTGCATAGCCCCCAGCTAATCATAATACGCGCCATCCAGATCTTAGCGCTCCACCGCTCGACCATAAGTGCCCCTGGAATTTCTAAGAGGATGTATCCAATATAGAAAATTCCGGCGCCTAGCCCGAAGACAGCCTCCGAGAAACCGAGGTCATCCGACATAGGCAATTTGGCAAAAGCCACATTGGCTCGGTCCAGATAAGCGATGATGTAAAGAATGAAAAGGAATGGGATAAGCCGGCGGAAAATCCTGCGGCGCGTCGGATCTGCTACCGTAGCTCTCGAAGAGAGAGTTGAACCTGCTTGCTTTGGCACGAATTCCCGATCAGCAGGAGACGCCACGGGGGTGCTGTCTGTTCACGATTTGTTTCCTCCTCTTAAGGCCTCAACCCAACGCTGCGCCTCTGCTGACAAATAATGGTCGTCTCCTCCAATGAGCAGGAGCTGGTCGCCCTGAGCCGCACAGCGCCTGGCATGGTCCAAGCTGTAACAAGCGGTCCCCATCGCCTTCTTGTACTTGTGACAGGCGAGACGCACCTTTTCGTAGGCTTCCAGATATCCAGGGTGGGCGAATTGCTTGAAAAGCCCCAGAGACATGGAAAGATCCATCGGGCCGACGCACACACCGTCAATGCCTTCAACGCCCACGATCTCCTCAATGTTTTCGACGCTCAGTTTGGACTCGATGATAGGAATACAAAGCAGGGAATTATTGGCGTCACTGAAATACTCGTTTGCATCGAATCCGTAGACGCCGGCACGGCGCGGCCCATACCCTCGAACTCCTGCCGGAGGATAGCGGCAGGCTTCAACCAATTTCTCTGCTTCCTTGCCGGTATTGATGAATGGACAAATGATGCCCGGCGAACCCAGATCCAGAAATCGCCGAATCTCGTCCGGATCAAAGCGTAACGGCCGGGCCAGGAGTACCGCATTGGTGGATGTGGCAGCCTGTAGCATCGCCCGCACCGTCGCGGTGGTATTGGCTGAATGTTCGGTATCCACCACCAGCCAATCATATCCCGCTCTTCCCAAGATTTCTGCCACCGCGGGATCGGAGAGAGCGATCTGAGCTCCCAGGCAGACTTCTCCTGCTTTTAACCTGGCCTTTAACTTTCTTGCTTTCTCAAGCTCAAGGATCACGTGTTTCGTCGATGACAACTTCGTATCCCTACGTTACACCGATGTTCAAAGATAAATCGACGCGGTAGAGTGGATCGAGTCCCGCCGCAACTCGGTCCACATTGCTGGCTGCACAGGCGGCACGGCGCCGTGAGGTTCCGTCGGTGCCGCCGGAGACATGGGGCGTGGCAACAACGTTTGACAATTTCAGGAGGGGATGATCCGGAGCTAACGGCTCCCGGCCGAATACGTCGAGGCCAGCACCGGCCAAACGGCCTTCCCTAAGGGCCTCCAGGAGAGCTTTTTCATCCACCAAGGCCCCTCTGGCAACATTGATCAGACAAGCCGTAGGCTTCATCAACCTGAGCCGTCGGTCGTCAATGATGTGCCGGGTGGATTCATTGAGGTGCAAGTGCAGCGAGACAAAATCACTCTCCGCGACGACGCGGTCGAGGTCCGCAGACTTTCCCACGAACTGAAGTCCAAACTCGTGCTGTTCGTCCAGAGAAATGTCTCGGATATCGATGGCAAAGATTCGCATGCCAAAGGCTTTTGCCCTGCGAGCGAGTTCCCGACCGCTCGCACCGAACCCGATCAGCCCCAGGGAGCGATTTTCTAACTCACTGCCAACGGGAACGTACAGCACCCCGCGTTGTAGGTTCTCCTGCGCCTGGTGCCAATGCCGCGAAAGCAACAGCATGAACATCAGCGCACACTCCGCTAGGGGCACTCCGGAAAACTCACCCGGACAGTTCGCCACGGGAATGTGCTTCTTCCGCCAATACTCCAAATCAAAATGATCAATTCCGGTGCCGAGAATTTGCCAGAGCCTGACAGAAGCGGCGACATCTGCCATAGCGCGTGTTCCCATCGACCCTCCATGATCGAGAACAACATCGACTCCCTCGAATTGTGGCAGCAGCGGGGCGTTTGAATCATAGAGAAATAGATTGTGCCGGCCACTGACAGCGTTAATGATGTCCCTTTGCCAAGGGTCCCTGGACTGGGGCGGAGGCGGAAGATATAAAACTCTTAAACGTTGG
>QHZP01000376.1:0-4320 GCA_003224715.1 Acidobacteriota bacterium
ATAGGGTATCTCAAAGACTGAACATGTCGTCTTAGACGCTTAGGGGCAAAACTTGAGAAAAATGTTTTCGATGTTGGATCAATGCCGCAAATGGGAAATGGGAAATGGCAAAATGGCCACCTTTTCGGCGCCCCGTGGCCGAAAAGGCCTAGCCCGTTATGCGCGGCGAAACGGGAATTTTGTTCTCGTTTTCTCAACTCACGGCCCTCACCCCAACCCTCTCCCCGCCTGTGCGGGGAGAGGGAGAAGACTGGGAATGGGGCGCCAACCCAGGGTTCCGCTGGCGCTCCACCCTGGGCTACTCATATTTCGCCCCTAGCTAGCGGGGCTGGGACAAAACACTGAGCCATTCTGGCTGCTGACTCCTGGCTCCTGACTTCTTGTCGCAACCAGCGGTGCAGTAGCTTGCGGAGCCCAAGGGATATCAAGGGCAACGCCCTTGCCTAGTCCTAGTTAGGCTTCAGGATGTTCTGGAATTCTGGCTGGAGTCCCTGTTGCTGGTGTTAATGATATTGAGGATTTGAGAGTGTAAAATTTTGTTAGAGGCCAAGATTGTTTTGGAGCCTGAATCCCACTCCTGGCCCGCGAAGTCGGTTACCTTGCCGCCGGCTTCTCTGACCATGAGGGCAGCGGCGGCAAAGTCCCAGGGAGTAGAGCTATTGTCCAGGAACGCGTCGCAGGCTCCGGAGGCCACATATCCGATATCAGAACCTGCAATGCGAGTCAATGCTCGACAAGAAGGAAGCAGTCGCGTCAAGATTTGGGAGATCTGTTCAGACTGCGACTCCGTCTTCCCGTAGCTATATCCGATGATTGCTTCTTCCAATTGTTTGGTCTTGGAAACCTGCAGGCGCTTGTAAAGGTGGAACCGATTGTTGCTCTGGAAACTGCCCTTTCCCCGGCGGCTCATAAATAAGTCGCTGGTGAAAGGGCAATAAGATAGGCTCAGTTCTATTCTGTTCCTGATCTGCAGAGCAATAATGACGCTAAAGAAGGGAAGACCGCGATTATGGAAGGTGGTCCCATCCAACGGGTCGACGATCCAGAGGTAATCTGATCCGTTACTTTCGGAATATTCTTGTTCCTCGAAGAGAAAACTGTGATTCGGGAAGGAGCGTTTTAGATGTTTCTTAATTATTCGGCAGGACTCTAGATCGGCAGACGTCACCAGGTCATTTCGTCCTTTGAATTCTCGGAAGTTTTCAGCCTTTCCCAGGAAAAATTTCATGAGAACTCTGCCAGCCGCTTGAGCTGCCCGAAGTGCCGTCTCAGTCAATCTGTTCCTGGGCTCGCGGGGAAAATTCAGAGGCACAGAATGTTCCTCATTTTATCTGAACGATTATTCCGAATTCCGAAGTTCAATCGAGCTACACTCTCGCATTTAGCTCCAAACTCTCACCCCCGGCCCCTCTCCCAAAGGGCGAGGCGAGAGTCCGTCTAATTTTTTGTTCCCTCTCGGAGAGGGGTGAAGGTTTGATAAACCTTCACAAGGACGGGTGAGGGGTGGCTCATTCGTAGTGCGTGACATATTTTTCATCCCTGCAATTTCGGAATTTAGGGTTATTTGGACAACAAAAAAGGCGACCAGCTTTCGAGTCTGGTCGCCCCGAGGAAATCAGATTTGTGTCAATACATGTCGCCGCCGCCACCAGGAGGCATGGCTGGCTCTTTCTTCTTCTCAGGAATTTCTGAAACCAAAGCTTCGGTGGTGAGCAGCAGTCCAGCCACGGAGGCCGCGTTCTGCAGCGCTGTTCTGGCCACCTTGGCAGGATCAATAACGCCGCTAGCCACTAGATCCTCGAATTCACCGGTCTCGGCATTGAGGCCAAAGAGTTCTCGCTTATCCGCCTTTACCTTCTCAACCGTGACAGCCCCTTCGATGCCGGCATTGGCGGCGATTTGTCGTAAAGGCTCTTCCAGAGCTCTTCGAACAATATCGGCACCAGTCTGCTCATCATCTTCGAGTTTCAACTTGGCTACTGTTGGAATCGCCCGGACGAAGGCCACGCCGCCGCCTGGAACAATGCCTTCTTCCACGGCCGCACGTGTGGCATGCATGGCGTCTTCCACACGAGCCTTTTTCTCCTTCAATTCAGTCTCAGTCGCTGCACCCACTTTGATCACAGCAACACCGCCGACCAGTTTTGCCAATCGTTCTTGCAACTTTTCACGGTCATAATCCGATGTGGTCTCTTCAATTTGAGCTCGAATCTGTTTGACGCGTCCTTCGATCTCCTTGGGTTTGCCTGCTCCCTCGACAATTGTGGTGTTGTCCTTGTCGATGACGATCCGCTTGGCCCGACCCAAATCCTCGATTTTCAGGTTTTCGAGTTTAATGCCTAAGTCTTCCGTAATGGCCTTTCCGCCAGTCAGAATGGCAATGTCTTCCAGCATGGCCTTACGCCGGTCGCCAAATCCGGGAGCTTTAACCGCGGCGCCACTTAAGGTGCCCCGCAGTTTGTTAACCACTAGGGTTGCCAACGCTTCTCCTTCCACTTCCTCGGCAATAATCAGCAGTGGCTTGCCGAGTTTGGCCACCTGCTCCAAGACGGGGAGCAGATCTTTCATGGTGCTGATTTTCTTCTCATGAATGAGAATGAAGGCATCTTCCAGAACACATTCCATGCGGTCCGGGTCGGTCACAAAATAGGGAGAGAGATAGCCGCGATCAAACTGCATGCCTTCCACGATCTCCAACGAGGTTTCCATTGTCTTGGCCTCTTCCACCGTTATGACCCCGTCTTTCCCCACTTTATTCATGGCCTCGGCGATGATGCTGCCAATCTTGCTATCGCCGTTCGCCGATATGGTTCCCACCTGGGCGCTCATTTCACCCTTGACTGATTTGGCCAGTTTTTTGATTTCTTCCACAACCGCTTCAACTGCTTTGTCAATCCCGCGTTTCAGAGCCATAGGGTTAGCCCCGGCAGCCACGGTTTTCACCCCTTCACGGAAGATGGCCTGCGCCAAGACAGTCGCCGTAGTCGTGCCATCGCCGGCCACATCACTGGTCTTCGAAGCGACTTCACGCACCATCTGGGCGCCCATGTTCTCCAGGGAATCAGGTAACTCGATCTCTTTGGCTACCGTAACGCCGTCCTTAGTAATGGTGGGCGAACCAAATTTCTTGTTCAACACCACATTGCGACCCTTGGGCCCTAGAGTAATCTTCACTGCATCTGCCAGCTTGTTCACTCCCTTTAAGAGCGCCTGGCGAGACTCTTCACCGCAAACAATCTGTTTTGCCATAATTTGCTCCTTAAAATTAAAATTATAGTGTTTCCCGTTACTATGTTATTTCGAGCTGGATTTCGCCTTGGCAGCCCCTTCGGTCACAGCCAAGACATCATCTTCGCGCATGATGAGAAATTCTTCTCCGTCAATCTTGACCTCGTTACCGGAGTATTTGCCAAACAAAATTCGGTCGCCCTCTTTCAAACTCATCTCCAGGCGAGTACCATTCTCCAGGATTTTTCCGTTGCCTACCGCCACCACTATTCCCTCCTGCGGTTTTTCCTTGGCTGTGTCAGGAATGATAATTCCTCCTTTAACCACATCGTCGGGGTCAACTCTCTTGACCAAAATCCGATCATGTAACGGCCTTAGTTTCATAGGCTTTTCTCCTTATTAGTTAGTAAGTTACAGACGATTATTAGCACTCTATAGTAAAGAGTGCTATCAGAGCCCTCTGTTATAATAAGATGAGTTCCATTTGTCAAGGGCAAATTTCAGTTCCTTGAATTGACAACGGCCCACTCAGATTTTATAGAACTTTTGGTGTAATGAATTAAGTGCTTTTTCGAAAGGACGTGGTGAATGAATAAGCATGAAAACGAGATCGTAATTTTTCAGGATCCCCAATCTAATGAAGCCATAAAAGTGCCGGACATGATTCCAATTCTTCCAGTTCGAAACATGGTGCTGTTTCCTTTTTCCGTGCTTCCGCTTACAGTTGGCAGAGAAAGCTCTACCAAGCTTATTGAGGATGTCAGTTCGGCGGATAACCGATACTTGGGCGTCATCGCTCAGCGTGATCCATCTGTAGACGAACCGCAGGAAATTGATCTATTTTCAATTGGAACGCTGGCTGTGGTCTCCAAGCAAGTACGCGTCAAGGATAATAATCTCGTAGCTATCGTGCAAGGGCTTAAGCGATTTCGCATTAGAGAATATGTGCAGACACATCCATTCTTTAAAGCCAGATTAGAGCCTTTGGACGATATTGTCTCTGTACAAAATGAGTCAAAAGCAGAAGCGATGCGTCGCAGCATCGAACCCCTGTTTCAACAGCTAGTCACACTGTCTCCACGGCTCTCATCT
>QHZP01000376.1:4390-5493 GCA_003224715.1 Acidobacteriota bacterium
ATTGCCTCGACTCTTCCATCTCTTTCTATTTTGCATAAGCAGGAATTCCTGGAGACCCTGGATGTTTGGAAGCGTGTGGAGAAGCTACATTTGGAGTTGACGCGAGAAGTGGAGATCCTTGAACTCAAGGGTAAAATTCAGTCTCAAGTTCAAGACGAAGTGGGAAAGAACCAGCGTGAGTATTATTTGAGGGAGCAGCTTAAAGCTATCCAGAAGGAATTAGGGGAGGGGGAGAATGGAATTGGTGAAATGGAGGAGCTCAAGAAGAGTATTGAAGAAGCCCAACTCCCGGAAGAGGTCAAGACTGAGGCTCTTAGGGAACTAAAGCGCCTGACCAAAATGCCTCAGGCGTCGGCTGAGTACACGGTTTCCAAGACCTATTTGGATTGGCTAGTCTCGCTGCCCTGGAGCAAATTGACAGAATCGGAAATCAATATTCAACGGGCACGTGATATTTTGGGCCGCGATCATTATGGGTTACACAAAATAAAGGAACGGATTCTAGAATACTTGGCGGTTCTAAAGCTCAGACCGGCAGGGAAGGCCCCCATACTTTGTTTTGTTGGACCGCCCGGAGTAGGTAAGACCTCTCTTGGTAAATCCATTGCTGATGCCTTGGGCCGCAAATTCGTGAGACTTTCTTTGGGGGGCATTCGTGATGAAGCTGAAATCCGGGGCCATCGAAGAACCTACATAGGTTCCTTACCGGGGCAAATTATTCAGGGAATCCGTCGAGCTGGAGAGAGGAACCCTGTTTTCATGTTGGATGAGGTCGATAAGATCGGGACTGATTTTCGCGGTGATCCTGCTTCAGCTCTTCTCGAAGTCTTAGACCCAGAACAAAACCACAGCTTCAGAGATCACTATTTGGATGTCCCTTTTGACTTATCAAGAGTCCTATTCATCACCACTGCCAACATCCTGGACACGATCCCTCCAGCTTTGTTAGACCGAATGGAGGTAATTGAGCTGCATGGCTATACCGAAGAAGAAAAGCTAAAAATTGCCGAGCACTACCTCATACCGCGGCAGGCACAACAAAATGGACTGATCTTAGGAGAGCATCTTCAGCTCTCTGCGGAGGCCCTCCGCTATTTGATTCG
>QHZP01000377.1 GCA_003224715.1 Acidobacteriota bacterium
TCGGTGCAGCGATGCTCGCAGCGTTGTGGGCGTACAACGGTTGGAACAACATGCCGCTGGTCGCCGGTGAGGTGCGGGATCCCGGTCGCAACGTCCCGCGCGCACTCATTATGGGCATGCTGGTTGTATTGGCAGGTTACGGATTGGCCAACCTCGCCTATCTTTATGCCCTTCCGTTCAACGAGGTCGTGACCTCGAACTCTACGGCCTATCGCGAGGCTCCTCCGGTGGCAACCAAGGCAGCCCAGACCTTCCTCGGGACGTTCGGGGCAAAATTTGTCACCGCCACTTTCCTGCTCTCGACCATGGGCGCTTTGCAGGGGGTGATCTTGGTGAAAGCGCGAATTCCCTTTGCGATGGCGCGAGACGGCCTCTTCTTCTCGACGATCGGGACCGTGAGCAAACGCACTAGCGTGCCAGTACGGGCTATCGGTATAGAAGCCGCCTGGGCCAGTGTGCTGGCGGCTACAGGAAGCTTTGATCAATTGACAGACTTCGTCATCTTCGCCGCCTGGATTTTTTACGGGTTGACGGCTGTCTCGGTCTTCAGGCTGCGGCACAAGATGCCCTATGCCCCGCGGCCCTACCGGACGCTGGGCTACCCGGTGGTACCCCTTATTTTTGTGCTGGTTGCCCTGTGGCTGGTCATCAACACGCTGCAAACAAGTCCGGTGGAATCGGTAATGGGGTTACTGCTTATCCTGCTGGGCCTACCCCTCTACTATTACTTTCAACGGAAACAGGAAGCCGGCAAAGTGCTGACCATCTGACTCCTCCCCAGCAGTGAAAATTTCCATTGAATTGTTTACTACCCTCGGTCTAATCGTGACTCGGCACGGTCGGGACACCTGTTCCAAGGACGTTTCAAGGCGGTGCTGGTGGTAATAATATCCAATTCTGCCTTTGGGCCTTTGGGTTGGATAAGGTACCCGGAGTAGAATGGTTTGGCGGTCTCGGCGGGCGCACTTGTCAATCAGTTGACCTTTCCGTGAGCTTGCTTACAGCCCCCATTTCGACCATTTCAGACGCGGGTTCAAACGCACAAATTCCAATTTATCAGCACCTGTTTGGCTGTTACAGGCGGACGGTGAGCCGCTTCAGTAAGCGTAGACGAAAGAAAGGAGGATTCTGAATGAGTAACGACACTGAAAAGAAACATGAGAGAACTGTCATCGTGCGAGGTGAGGCCTCTGGCTTCGTTCAGAAAATCATTGCGGAACGGCACCAGCTGACGGCCGATGAGCCCGTCGATGACGGAGGCACAGACCAAGGTCCATCTCCTTATGACTTTCTGCTGGCAGCCCTAGGGGCTTGAACCTCGATGACGGTCGCGCTGTACGCGCGGCGAAAGAACTGGCCGCTTCAGGCAGTGGCTGTGTATCTTCGTCATTCAAAGATCCACGCCGTCGACTGTTCCGAGTGCGAGACCAAAGAAGGGATGCTCGATCGTATCGACCGCGAGATTGAGCTCACGGGTAGCTTGAACGAAGACCAACGCACCCGGTTATTGGAGATTGCACAGCGTTGCCCAGTTCACCGAACACTGACTTCGGAGATCGACATCCAGAGCCGGCTGCGGTGAACCAGGGAGGAACCTCGCCCATGATTAGCTTGAGGTCAAACCAGGAACGCGGACATCAACGCCAGGAGCCGTTGGTGGGCCGGAGAAGGTGGAAGGCAGCGAAGCAGTGAAAGCGGTCCTCCGACGATATGGGCTGACATGAGTCATAGCATATATTATTCCGAGCGCTGGTTGAAGGACACAACTTTGCGCGTCCTCTCCCCACGCCCAGCGGCTTATGCTGGCGTCTTTGCCTCAATTCTGATTTAATCTCTCTCAGGAGATTCGAATGTTCTTCCGGTTGGGAATCTTAGTTGCGGCCCTTGCGATCGGGGCTGACGCGCAGAATGCAGGGGTCGATCACTTCGAGAAGAAGATCCGGCCCGTGTTGGCGTCCCGCTGCTATGCGTGCCACAGTTCGTCAGCCCCGGCGCCGCAGGGGGGGCTGCTGCTGGATTCGACGCAGGGAATTCGGCGAGGCGGAAACTCCGGCCCTGCGATTCAACCTGGCGATCCGGAGCACAGTCTTTTGTTGCGTGCGATCCGCTACACGGATAAGAAACTCAAGATGCCACCCGACCATCCACTCTCTCCAGAGCTCGTCGCCGAGTTCGAACTTTGGATTCATGAAGGCGCGTCCCTTCCAGCCGAGCCATTAGCGAGCGAAAAGAAGCAATCTTCCCTCTGGTCTTTGCAAAAGCCACGGTTGCCGGCGGTTCCCGCTGTCAGAGACCAGGGCTGGGTCCGCAATGACATCGATCGCTTCATTCTGAGCCGGTTGGAAGCCAGGGACCTCGGGCCGTCGCCTGAGGCCGACAAACGAACCCTGATCCGCCGGGCAACCTACGACTTGACGGGCCTACCCCCTACAGCCAAGGAGGTTGAGCAATTTGTCCATGATGCAGCGGCCCATGCTTACGAGCGCCTGATTGATCGGCTCCTGGTCTCGCCGCGATATGGCGAGCGATGGGGGCGTCACTGGCTGGATGTGGCGCGCTATTCCGATTCAGTGAACGACTCGGTCAACACCGGGCAGCGCTATCCATGGTCGTACACGTATCGGGACTGGGTGATCGGCGCCCTCAACGAGGATTTGCCGTATGATCGATTCGTGCTCTACCAGCTAGCGGCCGATCGCATTCCGACCGTTGAGCCGCGCCATTTGGCCGCGCTCGGCTTCCTGAGCCTCGGGCGCGAGTTCCCGAATAGTTATCCGGAGACCGTGGACGATCGCATCGATGCGGTTTCACGGGGCCTGCTTGGGCTGACGGTGTCGTGCGCGCGTTGCCACGATCATAAGTTCGATCCCATTCCCACTACGGATTACTACTCGCTGTACTCGATTCTGTCGAACATCCGCGAGCCGAAAGAGCTGCCACGTCTGGGAAAGCCCAGTGGGCTCTCGCAGAAGCAAACGGTCTACCAGGAACGACTCGATCGGATTGAGAAGGTCTATCAGCAATATCGTGTCCGCCGTGACGCGGAGATGGTGGCCTTCTTCAAGACGCAGGCAGCCGACTATATGGTTGCGGCACGTGATGCCGAAGGTTTGAGCAACCTTGAGGTCGAAGAGCTGGTGCGCGACCGGCAGTTGAATCAGTACGTGCTCGGTCGTTGGCGAAAGTTTCTGCGGGAATCGAAGGAGGCCGATCCGGAAAAGGAGTTCGCGACGAAATGGCCCTCGGCGCGCAGAACCGCCAGGGGTAACTCGCTGATCGAAGCCGAGGTGGACGCGAAAGCGATCGCCTCGCTGCGGGACCTCGCGGGAGCGTATGCCGTGGTCCTCGGGAGATACGATCGCCCCGAACCTTTCGGCGATCCCGAGGCCGATCGGCTCCGTGGCTTTGTTCGCGGACCCAAGTCGCCTATCGAGGTGCCGCTGGAGGAGTTCGAGCTCATCTGCACCGAGGGCGACAGAAACAATATGCGCTCAATTCGCGTTCGCTACAACGCGATGCTGGCGCAAGCCGCATATGACGGCGCGGCTCCGCGCGCCATGGCTGTTGAAGATCTGCCGCATCCCGTTGCCGCGCATGTATTCGTCCGTGGCAATCCCAACAATCCGGGCGCGCTGACGCCGCCACGCTTCTTGTCCTGTCTTGGCGGCAGCAACGAAAAACGGTACCGCGATGGGAGCGGGCGGCTGGAACTGGCGCGCGCCATCATCGACCCCGAGAATCCTCTGACGGCGCGTGTCATCGTGAATCGCGTCTGGATGCACCACTTTGGTCTTGGGCTGGTGCGCACACCAAGCGATTTCGGCTTCCGCGGCGATCCGCCGACGCACCCCGAACTACTCGACTACCTGGCTGTAAAATTTGTGGAGGCCGGCTGGTCACTCAAGAACCTGCACCGGCTGATCATGAATTCTGCTGTGTACCGGCAGGCGAGCGCCGATAATGAAGCCGGGCGCAAGATCGATCCCGAGAACCAGTTGCTATGGCGGATGAACCGGCGGCGGCTTGAAATTGAGAGCTTGCGCGATTCGATGCTGGCCGCGGCAGGGCGCCTCGATCCTACTGCAGGCGGTGTTCCGTTCTCCCTGACGGCACAGCCCTCGGTGCCGCGGCGCTCGGTATACGGCTTTATCGAGCGCGGGCGCGTTCCGGCTCTGCTGAGTGTGTTTGACTTCGCCTCGCCAGACCAGCACGCGCCGATGCGCTACACCACGACGGTACCGCAGCAAGCGCTGTTCTTTCTGAACAGCCCCTTCGTTGCCGAGCAGTGCCGCGCCTTGGTGGCCCGTCCCGAGATTGCGACAGCGCCCACTCCTTCCGAGAAGATCCGCCAGCTCTACCGTTTGATGCTTGGCCGCGAACCCGAGAAGTCAGAGATGGAGGCAAGCCTGAAGTTCCTTTCGCAAGGCGCCGAACCGGCCGTTGATGAGGCGCCGGCTTCGCCATGGCAGTATGGCACGGGAGAATTTCGTGCCGACGCCGGCCGTGTCGAGTCGTTCACGCCGTTCACCGTATTCGCATCGGACCGCTGGCAAGGAGGCTCGGTGCTGCCTGCATCACGCTCCGGCAAAGCAATGCTCCGGGCGGCAGGCGGCGAACCCGGTGAGCAGCCTGATCAAGCCGTCATCCGCCGCTGGGTCAGCCCGGTCTCCGGAACGCTGAGCATCGAGGGTACGCTGCAGCACGGCCAACCAGCGGTGCCTTACGGTGACGGCGTGCGCGGGCGGATTGTGTCGAGCCGTCAGGGCGAGCTGGCGTCCTGGTCGGTCAATGGGTCGAGTGCCGAGACCAGGCTCAACGGCATCAAGGTTGAGAAGGGCGATACGATCAGTTTTGTCGTCGACGCGCGGCTCGATCCCGAAAATGATGCGTTCACTTGGGCTCCGGTCATCAAGTGTAGCGAGCAGACCTGGAGCGCTAAGAACGATTTCACGGGCCCGGCGCCGCAGCCCCTGGATGTTTGGGCACGCTATGCCCAGGTGCTGCTCGAGACGAACGAGTTCGCATTTATTGACTAAAGGAGGGCGGAAATGAAAACCCAAGATCTGTTTCTCACCCGGCGGGAGATGCTCTCGCGGTGCGGTATGGGCATGGGGCTGGTGGCATTGACATCGGCGGTCGGTGACACCAAAGTTCTGCAGGCAGCCTCGGCCAACCAAGCCATCAATCCGCTTGCCCCGAAGCAGCCGCCGCTGCCCGCCAAGGCCAAGCGCGTGCTGCACCTGTTCATGAATGGCGGCGCGTCGCACGTCGACACGTTCGATCCGAAGCCGTCGCTGTCCAAATTCGCCGGCAAAGCGATTCCCATCACGTTGAAAACAGAGCGCCGCACAGGTGCGGCGTTCCCCTCCCCATTCACGTTTCGGAAGTTCGGCCAGAGCGGCACAGAGGTCAGTGAGATCTTTTCCAATGTCGGCGGCTGCGTCGATGACCTCTGTATCGTGCGCTCCATGTACACCGACATTCCGAACCATGAGCCGTCGCTGATGATGATGAACTGCGGCGACGTACGCCAGGTTCGGCCGAGCTTCGGGTCCTGGGTCACTTATGGCCTCGGCTCCGAGAACCAGAATCTGCCCGGCTTTATGGTGCTGTGCCCCGATGGTCTGCCGACTCAGGGAAATCAGAACTGGCGTTCAGCCTTTCTACCCGGCACCTACCAGGCTACACACATTGATACTCGCGAGACGCAGATCGACAAGCTGATTGAAAACATCCGCAACGGCTTCACGACCTCGCCCGAGCAGCGCCGGCAACTGGACCTGTTGGGCGAACTGAATCGCAGCTATCTGGAGCGGCGCCAGAACGACGCGCTGCTGGAGGCTCGCGTCCAATCCTTCGAGCTGGCTTATCGCATGCAGATGGAGGCCGACGACGCGTTTGACCTTTCGAGAGAACCCGAGCACATTCAGAAGATGTACGGCGAGGGACTGCAGGCGCGGCAAATGATGATCGCACGACGTTTGCTGGAGCGCGGTGTGCGCTTTGTGCAAGTGTGGCACGGGGCAGGCCAGCCCTGGGACAGTCACGACGATATCCGCGCGAATCATGGACGCCTGGCGCGGGAGTGCGATCAGCCGATTGCCGCGCTGATCAAGGACCTGAAGCAACGCGGGATGCTGGATGACACCCTAGTGATCTGGGGCGGCGAGTTTGGACGTACGCCGACGGTCGAGTTGCCGGACTTGGGGGCCAACTCCGGCATGGTGAACGGCCGCGATCACAACCCGTATGGCTTTACGATGTGGCTTGCGGGCGCAGGTCTGAAAAAGGGCCTCGTCTATGGCGCGACGGATGAGTTCGGCTTCGCCGCAACCGAAAACAAAGTGCACGTGCACGATCTGCACGCGACGCTGCTTCACCTGCTTGGGTTCGATCACGAGAAATTTACCTACCGTTACGCCGGTCGCGATTTCCGGCTGACGGATGTGCATGGCCAGGTGGTGCACGACTTGTTGGCGTGATGACGCTCTGATCTATGGACAGTAGGACCATGTGAGAGCGTCCTTAACGGGGCTCCTCCACCTGGAGGATTCGGTCGGCTGGTACGTCCTTGAGGGTCTGAACGATGCCGCTTGGCCACCGAAGTTCGATCGAGGCAGCGCTGGTTTCCTGGCCCAATCCGAAATGCACCCGGCGGTCACTGGAGGACAAGAAGCCGACGCTCGTCGTTACATGGTTGAAAAGCGTCCGCCCGGAAGGCGTAGTGACCTTAATCTTTGCGCCGATTGCGTCGCGATTGCTCTTGTGCCCCGAGAGCTGAATTAAGAGCCAGTGATTCCCATTATCCGCCGAATTGATCAAAATCCGAGGCTTCTGATTCAGCGAGGTCACTACGATATCCATGAATCCATCGTTGTTCAGGTCTGCAAAGGCTGATCCCCGCTGAAAGCCGAGGCGCAGGAAGTCGTCGCCCATTTCCTGTGTTACATCCAGAAACTCCCTTCCTTCCCGGTTCTCGAACATCGTGTCATATTGTTGCGATTTTGGGCCCAGGTTGTCTACATCGCCGTTGGCAGAGAACAGGTCTTTCCAGCCATCGTTGTTGTAGTCAATGAATCCGCTGCTCCATCCCGAACGCGATCCGCTCATTATCAG
>QHZP01000378.1 GCA_003224715.1 Acidobacteriota bacterium
CAATCTTCGATTCTCAATCCTCGATAATCTGTGGGGACTTCCGGGGCGATTCACAGGGAACGGGTCTGGTTGGAAACGGTTTATTTTCGGTTCAGGAGGCACTATGATGAAACGTCGTTTGCGTCACCCTTGCTGGCCTACAGGCCTTTTGGCTGTCGTGCTTCTGGCGCAAGCCCGGAATGCGCCAGCGCCCAACGGGCAGCGTGTAGCTTTTCCGGAAGGTTACCAGAAGAAGTATCAGGTACTCCGCATGGTTGATAAGCCAGACAAAAAACAATTGGTAACCGTTTATGGAAATGATGCCGCTGCCTCAATAAAAAGCACAGGCCAGCTTCCTTATCCATACGGTTCGATCCTTGTCATGGAGACTTCGAGTGCGCTGAAGGGCTCGCAGGGGAAAGTGGCGCTCGATGAAAAGGGCCATTATCGTAAAGGCAAAGTTCTCGGACTTCATGTCATGCGTAAAGAGCATGGTTTTGGAGAGGGCTATGGACAAAATCGTACGGGCGAGTGGGAATATGTAGAGTTCGGGCCCGACCGGAGCTACCTGACGCCGCCCGAAAAGTCTTCGGTTTGCGCGGAATGCCACCTCAAAGCAGGACGAGAAAAGGATTTCGTCTACGGAGGAAGACTTCATTCTGATCGTGGTAATTGAAAAGACCATCGATCTCAGGGCTGAGGGAGTCCAAGTTCGGAAAGGTGTCGAGTATTTCGCAAAATTCTTTCTCGACGGTTGGACCACTTCTTGGCCAAGCGGCGCTGATATTGGGCTTCAGAAGCATCGAGAGTGACGGAAGTAGCCTTACGAGGGGCCAGAGCCGATCTCCGCTTCGCTGTCTTGGCTGAGCTTAAGGTGGTTTGGCACAGGAACTCGATGACACGCGTCGAATTACTTTCATGCAACTTTGGTCTTGGATTCTTGTGGAAAGGAGATGGGCTGTGAATCGTTCCCCTTCACTGGTCTTGGTTGCTTTCAGCTGGTTGCTTTGGTCTCTTTTTCTGGTGAGGTGTTTTTGTTTGACCTTGTTTCTTTGCCCAGCCCTTCTGGCGCAGGGCCAGCCGAAGGACAGAGTCGGTCGGCTGCTTGAGGAGCTGTCAAATGCGCCTGGGCCGTCCGGATTTGAGGGACCGGTGCGGGAGATCATCACACGGGAACTACGTGGCGCCGGTCTTGAGGTCGCCACCGATGGACTTGGCTCTGTGATCGGCGTGCTCCATGGTTCATCCGAGAGTCCTCGTATCATGCTGGCTGCGCATATGGATGAGGTCGGAGCCATGGTGAGATACGTTACGCCTGAGGGCATGGTCAAGTTTCAGCTCCTGGGCGGCTGGCTTGATCAGGCGCTCGTCGACCAACGATGGACCATCCTGACCAGCAAGGGACCGGTGATGGCGATCAGCGGACTGCGTAGCGTTCACATCACACCGTCCGAAGAGCGCAGCCGCGTGACCCCTCGTGACGACGTGTTTCTAGACGTCGGAGTTCGCTCGAAGGAAGAGGCCGAGTCAGTGGGTATCCGCCCGGGAGACGCTGTTGTACCTGCGAGTTCATTCGCTGCGTTGCCCAGTGGCCGCTACATTGGTAAAGCCATGGATGACCGGGTCGGCTGCATGATGCTGCTCGAAACTTTGCGGCGGCTAAAAGAGCAAGCCATCAAAACTCCTAATACCATCTATTTTGTGGGCACCGTTCAGGAAGAAGTGGGCCTACGCGGCGCGCACACCGCTGCCGCGATCGTCAAGCCCGACGTGGGAATCTCACTCGAGGCAGGCATTGCTGCCGATCACCCGGGCGGAAAGCCGGACTGGGCGCAGGAGCGTTTGGGCGCTGGTCCTGTGATCTACCTCGCCGACGCGGCGATGCTGGTGAACCTCAGGTTGCGCGATTTCTTCCAGAGGGTGGCGGGGGAGAACAACACTCCGTTGCAAACAGAAGTGACCACCGCTGGGGCGGAAGATTCGGCCGAGTTACAGCGTTACGGCGCCGGTAAGCCCTCGGTTAACTTTGCGGTAGCCACTCGGTACCTGCACAGTCACAACAGCGAGATCGAGCGCTCCGACCTGGATCAGGCTGTGAATTTGCTGATGAAAGTTCTGCCCCGACTCGATGCTAAGACGGTAGCGGAGATCTCCCGATTTTAGTTACTTGACAGAGACAGACAAAAAACCTGAGTTGAGGAACGGTCAGACTACATTGAGTCTGACCAACTGCTCGCAGAACCGCGCTCACTTTGGCGGCGTGTACGATTAAAAAAAGCAAACATTCTGGTCAGGTCTTCCGACGCGCTCGCCGCGCCTGGTGCTGACTGCCGGGCAGGCGTTTTCGATGATCGGAGATCCAAGCACATGCGTTTATTGAAGCGGTTTGCGCAAGGCGAGTTGCGCCTCACCCGCATCGAAGCATTCAGCGACGGAGTCTTCGCGATTGTCGTCACGCTGCTGGTTCTCGAACTCAAAGTCCCATCGCTGCACAATCGTGGCAGTGTGAGCGAGCTAGGCCACCATCTGCTGGATCTGTTCCCGAAGTTCCTGAGTTGGCTGATCAGCTTCATTATTGTGTGCAAGTTCTGGTTGAACCACCACCACGTTCTCGGGCTGGCGCGCCATGCCAACTACAGTATGGTGTGGTTGAACTCCATCTTTCTAATGTTCCAGTCGTTCATCCCGTTTCCAACCGCAATGATGGGGGAATACGCAACCAATCCTTTGGCCGTGAGCCTGTTCGGAGTGGTAATGGCAGTGAACACGCTGTTGTTCATGGCTTTGCATGCCTACATCCTGCGGCACCTGATCAAGCCAGACCTCGCAAACGCTCAGGATCCACACATCATTCGGAAATCCTTTGTCGGTGTACTTTCCTACTTGATCGGGGCTGCCGTTGCCTGGCTCAGCCTGCACGCGGCATTTCTAATCTATCTCCTTACCCCGTTATTTTTTATCGTCCCTCCTGCAGGGCGAGGCGCTGCCCAGCCAACCAGTGGAGCCGACAAGCTGCAAGCGGCGCACCGTTGACGCCACTCGTTAGTGGGCGTCAAGCCAAGCTTAACGCCGCTCGAGTTTGGACATTTGTGGCACCGAAAAGCACGGTTGACCCTCACCCGTCGCTTCGCGCCACCCTCTCCCACAAGGAGAGGGAGAACAAGGAGTGGGGGTGTGGCTCAAACAGACGTTTTGTGTCACGCCGTTGCTACTGTGTCATGAAACGTCTGCTCGTCTTGGAGTCAGCGCTCTAACTAATGCGCGGATCTCTCCCTCGCCCTGGGGGAGAGGGTGGCCGCAGGCCGGGTGAGGGTCAACCCACGAGAATTGCTCCTCAAAATGTCCAAACTCTAAGTCCAATCTCCAAGGGCGTCAGGCCAAACTCGAGCCATGGAGTTTGAACGTTTCTGGCAGCCGCGACGATCCCCCCCTGAGAAGATGAGGAGAGCAAGTACTGCGCAGCGGTAGGGAGGTGGTTTAAAGGGTGCCCGGAGAACCGCGACTCGAGCGCTTCGCATTGGGGGCTGGCCGCGGCAGCGCCCCGCACCCGCTGGCCGATGTTTCCCGGGCAAATCACCAAGCCACCAGGGCTTCCTCAAAAAGTCCGGTGAGGTCTTCTTCGCTAGCGGGACGTGGAGATAGTTTGGTTACTCGGTGCTGTGGCAGAGTGCCTTGGACCAGGCTTGGGATGTCGGAATGTGTATAACCAATCGCACTAAGCCCGTTAGGAAGCTTCAGCCGCTGCATCAACTGGACGATTTGTTCGGAGAGAATCTTACCGGCGTCGGCAGGCTGGGCCCGGGTAGTATCAGCACCCAGAATTTCAGCCGCGTGCAGATGCCGTTCGGGACAGGCTGGCCCGGTGAATCGAAACACGGCCGGGGCATTGAGGATCACGGAAATTCCGTGTGGAACCATGGCGTGGTCCACTGCATAGCCTTCAGGTCGAAAATGACGAACCAGGCCTGAAACCGGGTAGGACATGCCGTGAGGAAGGTGGACGCCGGCATTACCGAACCCGACTCCTGCATACGATGCTGCCAACAACATCCGGGAACGAGCCTCGTCATCAGATGGATCCTCCACTGCGCGCACTAGATAACGGGCCACGAGCCGCAACGCTTCGAGCGACCAGATGTCGCTGATAGGATTCGATCCCTGGTAGGCAGGACGCAATACCGGACGATCGGGGTGAGGACGCTGATGGAAAGGAATGGCAGTATAAGATTCCAGAGCATGGCTGAGTACATCCAATCCTGCAGAGGCAGCGACCGGCGCCGGCTGGCTGCGGGTATTCTCAGGATCAATGATGCCCAGGGTAGGTTTCAGTCGCCGATGGGCAATACCGGTTTTGGCGTGCATTCTGGCGAGGTCGCAGATGGCCACGCCCGTGGTTTCACTTCCGGTCCCGGCCGTCGTGGGAATTGCGATCAATGGTTTGAGGTGTCC
>QHZP01000408.1:0-4137 GCA_003224715.1 Acidobacteriota bacterium
GCTGCTTCTTTATTGCTGCGTGAAATGCTCCGCAGCAACTGATGTCCGCGGTCCAGGTAGTATTTCACCATGTGCTGTTCGTCGTAGATCTCATAGTCCTCAACCCCGGCAGTGGCAGGATGATTCCTGTCTTCGACTCGTACTGTAAACAGGGCGGGATCAGGGTGACCACCATAATCTCCGCCAAATAATTTGTAGTAAAGACCGCCAGGCGGATAAAGACCCTGCGCATTATGCAAGGGCAAGAAGCTCCCGCCGTTGTTTACAAATTCCCAAATCGCCTTTTGCTGGTCCTCGGTCATCCATTTGACGTGCTCTTTGTCATAGCCGTTAGGCCAGTTCATCCCATCACGAAGAATGACCAACAATTGATAATCTCTCAGGGCCTCCGCATTCAGAGCTTCCACGTTTTCAATAAACGTGATGGGAACATTTTCACGTAAGAATGCCGGAGCCAAGCCATCGCGGATATACACCGGACTGTGGTAGCGGTCACCAATCAGCGCCAGGGCTCTAGGCCGCTTGGCAGACTGATATACGTTGGAAGTGTTTTCTGAAAACGAGCTGTGGGTCAGAGAGAGTCCAATGACAAGCAGACTTGAGATCGTGAATTTTCTCATAATTCCTTTTCGGGTAGTTTCTATAGGTTGCTCTTCGGTTCCACAGGGCGCATGGATGGGCGGTTCAGAAATCGTACTTCTACTCGTGCTCTTGCTCGTACTCATTTCGAGATTTGGGCGGAGCAAGAGTAAGAGCAAGAGTACGAAGCCCCACAAGGCATATGGATGTCCCGGTGAGAAATCGTACTCTTACTCGTACTCATTTCGAAATCTAAGGGAAAGCAGAACAGCACCACCGCAAATGAGGCTTTCCGTTTTCGAGGCTTCGAGCGGCGGAATCATAAGCTTTTGTTTTAGTTGTTAGCCAACGCCAGCCGCAATTTTCGCTCAGCAGCGACAGTTTGTTGAGTTACTCTGGTCAACACTCGCTGGAAAACCACTAATTCCTGTCTAGCCTCTTCCCAGGAATCCCGCTCGATTGCCTCCCGAACGCCAGGGATCGTCTTGGCATCGTAACCCGTCAGTACTCCCGGCGCATAAAGGCGATGTTTGAACCATTCGCGGCGCGGAAGCCCTATCTCCGGCGCAAATAAGCGCTCCGTCTGGTAGAGGAGTCGATTCAATTCAGAGAGTTTTGGGGAGCTGTCGTGGTATCGGTTATGAGAGCAAGCCGTCTGCAGGGTTTTCTCATAAGCAGCGGCAGATCTTCCAAAAGTCTGTAATTCTCTTCTCAAAGCAGCGAAGGAGAGTCGGCGGGGAGCCCTGGCTTTTTTATAAAGCGCTTCAATTTCGTCCACGTAGCTGGTAATAGCTGCAACCGGACTTACATAGTCAAACGGCAGTACATCGGCATTGGCCAGCCGCATCAGGGAAATCCCCATGATTTGTGAAAGAGCCCGTCCATAAAGAAAATCCGAGTCGGAAAACTGAGTATACCAACGGAAGGTATCGTAAATGGAATGATAAACACCGCTCCCTTCTGAAGCAAAATTGAGATTTAGCACGGCAATGCCAAGGTGATCGAGGAAAGCGGTATAATCTGAGCCAGAGCCGAGGGGAGCGATTCTGATGTCAACATCCCTGGAAACTTCCTTTTGAGCACTGGAGGCTTGTGCTTTGAGCACCTGCCACAGGTTTTTCCCTCGCTTGGGATCTGGCACCTCATGCACCACTTCGTTTATGAATTTTCCAAGGCTGTGACAGCCCTCCAACCTTAACTGACCTTTTCCGGTGGAGTCGGAATTAAGATAAGCCACCGCCTTTTGCTGCAATTCTGCAACATGCTTTTCCACCCATTCGGTAGATCCCACCAACCCCCATTCCTCAGCATCCCAGAGAGCGAAGATAATGGTTCTCCTGGGGCTCCATCCTTGTTTGACCAGTTCTCCCAATGAACGAGCCGTCTCCAGCACAACGGCCGTGCCGCTGACCGGGTCGGCCGCTCCGTTGACCCAAGCATCATGATGATTTCCATAGAGGACCCATTCATTCGGATACTCGCTTCCCTCAATGCGGCCAATGATATCGTAAACAGGTTTTATGCTCCACTCAAACGAGACTTTGACCCGGACCACACCGGGTCCGGGCCCCATATGATAAGTGATGGGGAGGGCTCCTCGCCAGGACTCCGGTGCTACAGGTCCTCTGAGGCTTTTGAGCAAGGGGAGAGCATCACCATAAGAGAGAGGCAGCACAGGAATTTTTTGAAAGACCGTAGCTTCCTCTCGTTTCAACTTGGAGGCTCCCTTCACTGAGGCCCAACCGGGTGTAAGAGGATCTCCTGGATAATATCGGTCATTGGCGCTTCCCCGCTGCACCCCTTCCTCGGGACGATACGCTCCAAGGGGGTACACGTCTCCCAGGAAATAACCGTCATCTTTGGGGTCTGAATAAATGAGGCACCCTATGGCCCCGTGTTTCGTCGCCAATTTAGGCTTGACCCCTCGGTGGCAAACTCCGTAACGGGCCAAGACAATCCTCCCCTTAACCTCGATACCCAGATCCTTGAGATTTTGGTAATCTTCGGGGATTCCATAGTTCACGTAAACCAACTCTCCAGTGACGTCACCCTCGGCAGAGTAGGCGTTGAATGTAGGTATCTGGAGCGTCTGAGAGGAATCTGGATCTTCGGAGATGGCAGGCTCTTTCATTTTTGCCTTAAACTGCGAGGGTGAGATCAATTCCACCAGGCGTTCCGTAGGCGTCGGCAGGAGAGCCTCGAATTCTTCGATAGTCGACGAAAATCCCCACTGCTGGAACTGCGATAGCAAGTAGCCGGCGATCTCTCGGCTGCGCGCAGACCCGGCGTGGTGAGGCTTCGACGACAAAAACTTCATGTTGTCCCTTAGACAGTTTGTGGAAGGTAATTCCCGTAGTTTGTCTTCCCAGTCTTTCTCGGGCCTCACGCGATTCTGAAAGAAGCCTCGAATAGAAAAACCCGGGCGTTTGTGAACTTCAGAAAGAGCGTGCCAACTCTGAACGATAACAATCAACAAGGTTGCAGGTACCAGGTAATGTCCCTTTAGACGTTCAATCATGACCACGAGTTGAGACGAGGTGGAAAGAATCTTGATGCATTGTTGGGCTTGTTTCCAAGCCAAGTGCCCTGCCTGAGGATCGTCAAGACAGTTGACATGTTTAGAGAGGACTAGCGTCGTAGAGGGCAAATTCTCGGACCTGGCGAAGCGCAACCACCCCCTGCACAGCTTGGGTAGTTTGACACCCGCTCGAGAGTAAACGACTCATCTAATTCACAAATTGCCTTGTAATGTAGCATTAATTGGCCCATAATGTGCGCTTCATTTCATGGTGAGCATCTGAAGATTAGCGAATTGACAAAACCCTCGTATTTCCAATCCTCCTGGTTTCGGATCGTGGCACTAGAATTTTCATCTAAATCAAGGATGGGGTCACCAAAATTCACCCCCAAGTCTCCCTCTACTGAAAAGGCCCAACAGAACAGAGACTTGGGTGACGATTTGATCCTGGTAGTTGAGGATGACCCTGATACCCGAATGTTACTGAGCTTTCTTTTGTCAAGGCGTGGTTATCAAGTATTGGAAGCCGAGAATGGTAGAAGGGCGTTGGAAAAACTAGAAATTCAAAAACCTCGTTTAGTGCTGACCGATTTACAGATGGCTGTAATGAATGGAATTGAGTTGGTTGAAAATATTAGAGCTTCCGCCGGACTGCAAAGCCTTCCCGTTATTGTCATGACTGCCTATGCCTCTCAACTCTGCGAGAAAGCCATGGAGCTTGGCGCAAACGATTTTATCCAAAAGCCCATCGAGGTGGAGACTCTCCTCCAGAAGATAGAGCATCTTCTGGGTAAAACTTAATAGCGTGAACGGGTCAGAATCTCTCTCCGTGGATTAATTCACGAGCCCTCCGAAAGACCGCGTCAAACATCGGTTCCGTCAATTTGCCGGTAAAGGTATTCTGCTGACTCGGGTGGATAGAGGCGATTAAGGTTTTTTCCGCTTCCCATGGAATTTCCATCCCATGGCTGAAAGCAGGACGTTTGGGTTTCTGCTCTAATTTCTGAACACTCCAAATATTGTCAAAGGCCAGTTTGCCT
>QHZP01000408.1:4175-9871 GCA_003224715.1 Acidobacteriota bacterium
TCCCGAAGCAAGTAGGGGCGACAATTCAAAATTTCTTGAGGCTTTGGCTTGTTTGAAGGCGGAGCACAGTGCAAGATTGCTGTGATGTAGCAATCAATGAGTTTCAAACCGTCATTTATATCAAGAGATATAGGTTGGTTTGCGAAACCAAACTTGTGCAGAGATCGATAAAGCCAGTCGCCGCTGCGATCCCCAGTAAAAATCCTGCCGGTGCGGTTGCCCCCGTGTGCTGCCGGAGCCAGACCTACGACAAGTAATCTGGCTTTGGCGTCTCCCAGGCTCGGAACTGGCTTGCCCCAGTAACTCCAATTCTGAAAGCGGGCTACCTTTTCTCTGGCTACCTGTTCCCGCCACTCCACCAGGCGTGGGCACCGGCGACATTGAGGCATGATCTCTTGCAATTCATTGATTGTCGTGATTTCTTCAATATCTAACGAGCTCATCAATGCCAGGCCCGCATCTTTTCAAGTAGTGGAAAAGCCCCGGTTCGATGTTGACTTTGATCGAATCATCTCAGATTAACAAAATTGCATTCTAACAAGGAAATTAAGAATTTAAAAAATAGAGTGCGCTGGGCTTGAGGAGTCGGGGCAAGAATAGAGTGTAGCGCGTTGAGGACGATTTCTGGGCGAGACCTTGAAAATGAGCAGCGCCATCGGGCTCTTTGATTTATGAAATGCAGAGTCAGAATAGTCGGGCAAATGCGGCTCTAGATTGCGCTGTGATCCTCTGGCTTTTACACTCCCAGGCAAGCTAGGATGTGCCATCAGATTCAAATCCCAGATTATTCTCAAAGACAAGGAGGAGTCTATGATGGTTCGCTTCAGGAGCTGGGCGTGGATGATTTGCCTCGGGCTGGGCACTTCTAACTTGCCAGGTCAGATCAAACCTTTGGATCCGACGGCTACTCTGATGAAGGAACTCACAGAGGCTTACGGCCCCACGGGTTCCGAGGAACCTGTGGGGATAATCGTAACCAAGTATTTGAGACCTCTCGTCTCGGAAATTAAGACGGATGGCCTGGGTTCGATTATCGGAACCAAGAAGGGAAATACTGATCGACCCAGGATCATGCTGGCCGCCCACATGGACGAGGTCGGATTCATTGTCAAGACGATTACGAGCGAAGGGTACGTCTTTATGAATCCGGTCGGCGGCTGGAGAAACCAGGTACTCCTGGCGCAGCGCTGGGTGATCATGACACGGAAGGGGCCTGTGGTTGGGATTTCCGGGGCGAAAACACCGCACGTGATGTCGACGGAAGAGCGCGATCGGATGATCGCAATGAAAGATGTTTTTATGGATGTTGGGGCACGCAATCGGGAAGAAGCTACGGAGGTCCTGGGAATTCAACCAGGAGATCCAATTGCACCGGACAGCCCCTTCCAAGTCATGGCCAACGGGGAATACTATATGGCAAAGGCTTGGGATGACAGGGCTGGTTTGGCGCTGATGATTGAGGCACTGAAACGGTTGCAAAGAGAAGACCACCCGAATACGATCTTTGCGGTCGCCACCGTTCAGGAAGAAGTGGGCTTACGTGGGGCTCACACCAGCGCAGCCGTCGTCGAACCGGATATTGGCATTTGCCTGGAAGCGGGGGTGGCTTCAGATTATCCCGGCACTGATCCTAGAGAAGCACAGGAAGCTCTTGGAAGAGGCCCCGGGATCTTCCTACTGGATAGTAGTATGATTCCCAGCCGAAAATTACGTGATTTCGTCGTGGAGATGGCTCGACGTAACAATATTCCTGTTCAATACGAAGTCTTGACGGGCTATGGCGAAGACGGAGCAGAGATGCAACGCTACCATGGAGGGAGACCTACCATAAACGTTACCGTTCCGACACGCTATTTGCATTCTCACATCGGCGTTTTGAGCCGAAAGGATTTTGACCGGTCGGTTGATTTGTTAGTGGCGTTATTGCGGTCCTTAGATCAAAGGACCGTGGAGCAGATTCGATCTTTTGGTTACATCAGATAAATCCGCCGTGGCCAGTTGGGCCAGAGAGGTACTGATCGGGCGCTTACACAACGACCCAATTTTACGGCTTCTTGGTCATCGGTGACTCGGCGTCTAGCCCCAGTTGGCTAGAACTATCTTAGTCCGCCATTTGGGGAATACGGAGACGTATTTCAGCTCCATTCGCGCTGGTACTCTCGCCCCTGCTCTGGCTCGGCTTTTTTCCGACCAATCGAGCCAAACAATCAGGCGGGA
Organism: Acidobacteriota bacterium; assembly: GCA_003224715.1. Lineage (GTDB taxonomy): Bacteria > Acidobacteriota > Terriglobia > Versatilivoradales > Versatilivoraceae > QHZQ01. The sequence continues at coordinate 6,393 of QHZP01000408.1, forward strand.
AACGCAAAGGATCCGTTAGTGTGTTTATGAAAACGAGCACTTAGTTCACGGGAACACACTCCAGCCTGAAACATTGACTTTGATCCTGTAAAGGCTCTTGCCGGCCGTGATATAAAGAGTCTTCTTGTCCGGGCCGGCAAAGGTTAGATTAGTGATTAGATCTTCAGGAACGGGAATACGGCCCAACAACTTGCCGGAAGGAGTGATTACATAAACTCCGGGCGGATTATCGGTGGTTTCACCTTCTCGCCTCACCATGCTGATTCCTGCAGCAATCCATAAGTTGCCCTGGACATCCAGACGCATCCCATCGCCGCCGCGACCTGGCGCAAAATCATAAATCATTTTCTGGTTGGTTAATGTACCAGCAGCTTGAAGGTCAAACGCCCAGATTTTGCGATTGCCTCCCGGGTTCGGGTTACTATCCACCAGGTAAAGCAGCTTGTCATCGGGAGTGATGGCAATTCCGTTGGGCCTTTGAATCGCCGGTTGCGCCAAGACTCGCGCCACGCTGCCGTTTACGTCGATGCGATAGACTCCTTCAATGTCCATTTCCATAATCGATCGGTCCCCATAACAGGGATCAGTGAAATAAATCCGCCCCTGGCTATCAATCGCCAGATCGTTCGGACTGTTATAACGTTTTCCCTCGTAATGTTCGGTCAGAACGGTTACCTGTCCGGTCTTCATGTCCGTCCGGACAATTCGTCGCCTGCCGCCGGGGCCCATCTCCGACCCTTCGCAGCTCACCAATCGTCCTTCGCGATCGAAGATGTTTCCGTTGGTGCGTCCGCTGTCGGCCCGGAAAACTGAGAGCTTTCCCTCCGCCGAGAGTTTCATTATGCGATTGTTGATAATGTCGCTGAAGTAAACGCTACCGCTTGCATCGGCAGCAGGCCCTTCCGTAAAAGCAACGAAGGTAGCTGAACACACCTTCGCATCTGGCTCCACTAAGCCTTGCGGCAGTGGGGCTGTGGCCGGGGCAGTCGAGCTAGGATTTCTTGACATAGAAGACCCTCCAGTTTTGTTGTTACATGCCTGGACTAGAAAAAGAGCAGTTACGGCGCAAAAACAGAAGGCGGACCGTGCTAGCTCAGATTTGTAGGGCTTCATCGCTTTAAAATATGAGTTACCATCTTGCTTGGTAGGTTAGTCAGGAGGTTGTTCCGCGCTCCTGGGTACCGCAGTCGAGCAAGATGAGTTTTCGAAAACAATTGGCACGGAAACGAAAGTATCCATAACCGCGTTTATGAACTCGAATACTTAGTTGGAGTTTCACTTGGTCTTGGCGTTACTCAGCTCGCCGGACCTGATTCCCTCTGCCATCTTAGGATAAAAGGTATGCAAAAGCCTCTTTTTTGTTAAATTATCTCCTTGAGGGGTCGTGCCACGGGTGATAATACCCACTGCAATCTCTCTAGCACCAAGGAGGAAAACTCGATGATTAGGCGGCTAGGAAAGTTTGAGTATTTCATCAATTACGTAATCCTGGTCTGGCTCTGTTTTTCGGGCGCATCACATGCACAACTGGGCAGGCGACCCGCCAAAGATTATATTCCCGTTCTGGAGAATCAGGATCGTTTAGCGAGATTACAACCAGACAATGTTATTGCGCGACTCAATCTGAGGAAGGAAGACGTGGTTGCAGACATAGGAGCGGGATCGGGCGTCTTTACCAGAAGATTGGCCCAAGCAGTGGGATCTGGAGGGAAGGTTTTTGCCGTGGATATTGATCAAGAACTGCTGGACTACAATCGAGGAAAAATTCGAGAAGCAAAACTAAGCAACGTTGAATTCATTTTAGGCGGGTTTGATAATCCCAAACTGCCTCCAAAAAGTGTCGATGTAGTTTTTATCTGCGATGTGGTCCACCATATTGAGCATCGTCAATTGTACCTCGGCACCCTTAGAGAGTGTCTTAAGCCGGGGGGGCGTGTTGCCATCATTGATTACAAAACCAACTGGCCGCCTGGACACGAGCAAATGAAGTACAGGTTAGACGAGCTACTAGCTTGGATGACGAAAGCAGGATTCCAGAAAAAAGAGGAATTTGACCTTATTCCCGACGCGTTCTTCTTTATCTTCGTCCCCATGGAACGGAGCATTTCCCGATGACCAAAAAGAAAAGGCCCTGAAGCCGTCAGGCTTCAGGGCCTTAATGTTTGAAGATAAGTGGCTAGGCTTTGGTGACTTCTTGAGCCTGAAGGCCTTTGGGGCCTTGAACAACAGTAAATTCAACTTGCTGTCCTTCTTCCAAGGTGCGGTAGCCATCCGATTGAATGGCGGTGTGATGTACGAATACATCACCTCCCTGGCTGCGCTCAATAAAGCCATAACCCTTGGCGTTGTTAAACCACTTGACTCTTCCTGTCTCTCTACTCATTTGTTTCCGAGACTCCTTTCAAATAATAAAAATTCTGTCGTACATGTTTTCATAATTTGAAGAAGCCTCGAAAGCTAAGCTTGCATACAGGTAACCATAGTCATGCAACCTCATTTTCGACCTGCTTTGAACATCAAATCCCTAAAAACATTACAACAACTGCGAAAGTATACAAGAAATTGTTTGGCTGTCAAGGTAATTGACGAGTCGGTAGTGGCCCGAAAAGAACAAAATCTTGCATTCGCAGGCTTAATTATCGTCATACGAAGTGACGACTTTAAGTTATTATAATGATTTTGAATTGACTTGATAGGCAAGTAGTGACCTTTAATCGCTTAGTGCTGCCTTTCGCAATTACCTTGACGTATTATTTGACGGCATGCTCATTTTCATTAGCCCCCTGCTTCAGGACGGTGTCGCGTGTTCTTCTTCTCATTCGGGCTCGCCGCACCTATCCGCGGATGGGCGCGGCGAGCCCGAATGAGCGAAATTCTGTGCCACTGACGCACCCCGCGCTAAAGCACGGGGCTAATGAAAAACTGACAGATTTTCGGAGTCCAATCTGACACACCAAAAGACATCGCGGTATTTTTGAGCCCGTGTACTAAGCAGAGTACTGTGACGTTCTGAAGCGGGGAATTCGTTTCAATGAGGTTTCGATGACAATCTCGACCGGGAATATCGATATCTATGAAGAGATTGTTCAGTTGCGCAAGCAAGGAAAGCGTGCCGCTCTAGCCACAATTATTCAGATTCGTGGTTCGGTTCCAAGTTTTGAAACTGCCAAGATACTCGTCAGAGAAGATGGTTCCACCGTCGGTAGCGTAGGTGGTGGTTGTGTGGAAAACGATGTGTGGAAAGCGGCTCGCCAGGTCATGTTTGAAGAAAAGCCGAAACGTTTACTATTCGATCTCACCGATGCTTCTAATCTGGAAGCTGGTCTTATTTGCGGAGGCAAAGTGGAAATCTTTATCGAACCCATTCTTGCCACTCCCACCGCCTACATTTTTGGAGCCGGACACATTTCTAAGTATATTTCGAAAGTTGCAACGCTGGCTGGTTTTAATACGGTAATCATCGACAACCGCCCTCAATA
>QHZP01000409.1 GCA_003224715.1 Acidobacteriota bacterium
TCACTGCAACGGCTCCTTCTCCAGGCGCATGACTGTCATCTGGGGTGAACACCCTTCCAGTAATGGCACTGACTCCGAGGACGGAAAAGTAATTCGCCGATACAAAGTTTCCCTGGATCTGCCCGAATTGCAGAAGGTCACTTGAAGCATCGAGACTGACCCGGTTGGGCGTGAACTCAGCGGAGGCAGCCATTCCAGAGAGGACCCGCTGGAGACCGGAAAGGTCCCGGAAAACCGGATAGCTGAGATCCCGGATCGATTCTTTCCGATACACCCGCATGCGAGCGAGTTGCTCCGGCTCTTTGACCGGTAGCTCCTTCAACAGAACGGCGTTGACAAGGCTGAAGATCGCAGTATTGGCGCCAATACCCAATGCCAGAGTCAACACCACCGCCGCCGTGAAGCCGGGGTTCTTGCGCAGCAAACGAATGGCGTAGCGTAGGTCATTGTACATAGGTGTTAGGTGTCAGGGTTGGGTCTTTTCAGGCTTTTGGTCATGCCAGTCAGTATTCGGCCAGCCACAGCAGTTTGATTCAATACTCGGCTCAAGTCCTCTTCTTTAAGCAATGCAACCGGGTCGCCACCCGGGAAGCTCACTCGAGCACCTGACATCCGGCACCTCAAACCTACTCATATCTCAGTGCCACCGGTGCAAGCAGCTTTGCTGATAAAAGGGACAAGGCACGTGCTTTTCCAATTTGAACGAAGAGGAATCAGTGCTCAGAAGGCGAGGGTTAGACGATAGCTGGTTGTTCGAATACACGGTCTAGCTGTCCGTTTCTGGGATCGGTTCGTTCCATAATCGAACACCTTTTTTTGCAGGTTGGTGGTTCGCCTCGCTGTTGTACGGCGATTGCATCTGCAAATGGGAGGCGTGCAGCGACGAGGTTGGAGGGGTCATACTAGCAAGGAAGCCAATCGAGCCATTCAACTCGAAGGTTAAACCGCTTCTGCAAGGAAACCTGCCCTTTAACGGAACCGCATCAGGAACAACGTGAGGTCATGGGAGTTTGTTTCTGATTTACGGGGAGACGGTTAGAGGACATGAACAGGCCCAGAAAACGGGAGATCACTTGGCACGCAGCCAGTCGCGCCTTATCCAGCTCCAGTAAGCGGTCTGATTGTTCCAGGAGAAGGATCGCCTCCAGCGTGTCTTGAAAGTAGAGGGGGATAATGAGCCGCACCGGGACTCATCCAGCCAGTAGGGATCGCGCCCTGCCAGCGAACGGCGTGTATCGATGGTGTGCAACTTTCTTCGCAGGTTCGACCTGGAATCTGCCGGGTAGCCCCAAAAGTAGAGAAGATCGAAGGTCTGGGTGGCCTCGTCGAAATCGTAAAGAACCAGTTGGGAAACCGAAAAATGATCGCCTATGGCTTTCAGGAATCGGTAGAGGAAATCGTTCATGCCGCTTCCTTGCACAAGGGCCTCTATGAGAGAATAACTGAGGTTCTTCTGTAAACTTGGCGCGAAGGGTTGGGGTTGAGATTGAGGCATAATCGCTGGTCTTAGAGTTTTTTTTACACTTTCTCCGCGAAGTTTTTATCTGGATTGAGGAATTGCTGCAGAAAGGATTTACTGTGCTGGAGGCGGGAATCGAGCCGCCTCTTAGCCTTTATATATCACAACCTGCGATCCGTCAATAAGACACAAATGCAAGGGTGTGCGACAAATTTGTGGGTTATTCCTGAAATGCAGGCCTGTGCCGCTGGAAGCGAAGGGAGCCTCGTAGAGGCGGCATCCTTGTAGATAGACGCTACCTTCTAACGCTCCAAGCGCCAGGGGCGGCATGCTCCTACGGAGCTGTGTCCATTCTTTTGGGCCTGTGAACTATAAATATCTCGCTCTACGAGGCTCATTGCTTCTGCAATTTTGTGCTGGACGAAACTTTCACCTTATTGGCCCGTCGTGCTAATTACGAATTTGCTGCCGAAAGAGCGCGGGCCGTTCTCGCTTCCAGTGTTCTGACCATCCTACGACCTCAATTGGAAGATGAACGCAGAGGTGTGGAATTGTTTACCAGTTTGCAGACCAGAAGAAGTTTCACGGATTGTATCTCCTTCGTGCTAATGACCAGGCACAAGCTTCGCAAAGCCTTCGGTTTTGACGGTCATTTTGAGGATGCGGGTTTCAGCTTGTGGTCATGACTTCCGACTGCTAACCTGTGGCAGGTTGCATTCCGGGTGGTCCGCCATGAAATGATGAACTATCGGCACAGGCCGAGATTCCAGCACTCGCACCTTCCCTCGCCTCACGGGGGCAAGCTGGTCTTAACGGTCGAATTACCCCATACTCTGACCGTTTTCAGTTGTAGATTCGCCCGCAAAAGGAGGGCTCCAAATGTCACTGGATGAGCTGCAACGGCACTATGACTCTCTCGGCAAGAGCTCGCGTCGTGGATTCCTAAAGGGTGTCGCGGCTCTGGCCGTGACTCGGCCGGCAGTCGCACGAGCCCGACAGAACCAGGCGAATTTAGCGAAGCGGTCGATTCTGGCATACGTCGGCGCCTACAGTTCACCCCAGGGTCCGGAAGGCAGCAAAGGCAATGGTCAGGGCATTTACCTGTTTCAAATGAATCCTTCAACCGGGGCCCTGTCGCAGCGCGAGCTCTTTTCGAATGATTCCAACCCGTCCTGGCTCGCGTTCGATCCCTCGCGAACCCACTTGTACGCGGCCAATGAAACCCCAACTTTTCAGGACAGTAGTTCCGGCTCGGCGAGCGCGTTCTCGATTGATCGCTCCAATGGGCATCTGACGTTGCTTAATACTGTCAGCTCAGAAGGAGCCGGCCCGGCTCACCTGAGTGTCCACCCTTCTGGTAAGTACGTGCTGGTAGCCAACTACGCCGGGGGGACGGTGGCCGTACTCCCCATTGGGTCAAATGGTGAGCTCGGTCCCGCCAACGACGTCAAACAGGTTAAGGGTCGGGTAGGCCCAACGCGTGCGACCAGTGCACCTCCTGGGAGCTTTGCGGTCAGCGGTCACGACCGCCCACACGCACACATGATCCAGGCCGATCCGGCGGGTAGATTCGTGCTGGCAAGTGACCTGGGATTAGATCAGATCCTCATTTGGAAGTTCGACATCCAAAAAGGTACGCTTTCTGCCAATGATCCTGCATCGGTGCCACTGCCTCCGGGTGACGGACCGCGTCATTTTGTCTTTCATCCCAACGGCCGCTGGTTCTATTCGCTCCAGGAAGAGGGTTCCACGCTCGTGTTGTTCGACTACGACGCCACAACTGGTAGGTTGAGGGCGAAACAGACCATTTCAAGCCTGCCGAAGGGCTTCACTGGCACTAATTTTACTTCAGAGGTCATGGTCTCGCCTGACGGCAAATTCGTTTATGCGGCCAACCGGCTGCACGACAGCATTGCTTTCTTTGCAGTTGGTGAAGGGGGCTCCCTGACGTTTGCCGGGGAGGCGTGGACCCGAGGCGATTATCCGCGCAGCTTCAATATCGATCCCACGGGGAATTTCCTTTACGCGTGCAATCAGAGAAGCGACGCGATCACTACTTTCCGCATCAATCGGGAAACGGGCAATCTCACCTTTACCGGTCAATACACGCCGGTGGGCACGCCGGCGATCATCGTCTTCCTTACCTAGATTTTCCCGCCTCGGAACGCGGCCGAGGCGGGCAGGATGGCTCCTGTAAAAAATCCTTCTGCACCCTGAAGGTGTGAAAAATTCCGAACCATCCCTCAACGGCCCTGAAGGTGTGAAACGATTAAAAACCGGCGGAGATCGGGAGGGCGAGGCTCCTGCCGAGCCTCATGGAGCAAGGACTTGCGATGGCTTGCCAGGAGGCTCGCCCTCCAATTTATCGATGGTGTCAGGTCCGCCAAACCGGTTAGCTGACGCACGCGATCGGCGGGCGGGGTGGGTCTTGGTTTGGCGATTGCCGACCGTGTTGCATAACTCCACGGCGGAAAGATACTCGCTTCTAACGCCGCAAACGGTGGACTGCAAGTCGAAGTTTTGATTCCAATAGCCCAGTGATCCTCAAGCTTTTTGGACAAGCAGCTTGATGACATTACCCCTCGCCCGGACCCACTTCCTATCTTCAAGGTTGATCGGGTATTATTGGCTAGAATAGGGAGGTGGGATGGACTGGTCATCCTTGTGGTTGGCGATGGGCGCAGCCTCGACTTCAGGCATTAATCTCTATGCCACCGTTTTGACCTTGGGACTCCTGCAACGGTTTCATTGGCTGCAACTTCCTGAAGAGTGGAGACTGCTGGGGGAAAACTGGGTATTGGTGCTGGCCGGTGTACTCTTTCTGGTGGAATTTGTGGCGGACAAAATTCCATGGGTAGACAGTTCCTGGGACGCTGTCCATACCTTTATCCGGGTTCCGGCCGGCGCAGCCCTCATGGCCTCGGCCTTTGTCAACCTGGATAATGCCTCACGCCTGGCTGCAGCGTTACTGGGCGGCAGCCTGGCACTCACTGCGCACGGTGCCAAGGCGACGGCCAGACTGGCGGTGAATGCTTCCCCAGAGCCCTTTACCAACATTGGTCTCAGTC
>QHZP01000359.1:0-4982 GCA_003224715.1 Acidobacteriota bacterium
GATCCAGAGCGGCGGAGCAATCCCTCGGGGCAGACACCGATGACGAAGGTAGAGCGTCCCCACTGCGGCTGCAGGCAGCATCAAGGCCTGGGCCATTCCACCGGCTACAACCATCTTCACAGGCGATTGTACGAGCAGGAACAGTGCGGCAGGAGTGACAGTCAGAAACCAAACAAAAACTCGCCGATAGAGGAGCCGGCTGGCATAGTCGTCTGACTGGAAAACCCCCAGGAGCCGAAACATATCCGAAAACACTCGTGAGTTAGCTGCCGTGGCAGCGAAAATGGTCCCGTAAAGGGTAGCGATGGCGCCGGCGTAGAACAGCCAGAGGGCCCACGGTCCCAGGGTCTGGGTATAGATATTTGAGAGAACCGGAATCATGTCCCTGGCAGCCGGCACCAAACCCATTCCGTGCAGAATGCCGGCGCCGAGCAGATAGAAGGCGATGGTGGCAATCGTGTATATCACCATGGAAGAAAAGATGTCGAAGTGCATAACACCACTCCGGGCTGGAATTGCGCCTGCCGGCAAAGCGGGCGTAGCCCTTCTCCACACACCAGTAGGGATACATAAAAAGTTCAGTGGCTCCCACCCCCGTGATTCCAAACACGGCCACCGCCGTCGAAAGGCCACTGCTAGGCAAGTGGAACTGTAGTCCTTCGGCAAGATGCCGCCAGGAAAAATACTGCGATTGCCGCATGAGTAAGAGCGCGCAGAGAAAGGTCAACATCGTGAACAACCCAACTTTGACGGTGGCGAGACTCTCGATTCTTTGGTACCCGCCCCCCAACAAGAGAGCCAGGGTAATGGCCAAGAGAATCAGGACCCAGAGGTTGGCGGGAATGGCAGGGACCACTTGGTTCATGACTTGGGCCACACCACCGAACATGGCGCCGACCTGGAGCAAAGTGATCAAGACCATCACGGCCCAACCGATGACGATCCAATTCACTTTCCAACGGGGGCCCGGAACTCGATTCAAACCCTCCAAACCGGTCTCGCCGCTGGCGATGGTGTACCGGCCTAATTCCGCTTGAACCGCCGGCTTAATAATACAGCTCACGAGAATTACCCAAAGCGCGCTGTAGCCTACCTGAGCTCCCAGGGTTGTGGTAGCGATTAACTCGCCAGACCCGACGATGGAGGCAGCCAGGATGATCCCGGGTCCAATTCGTCGCATAATCTGAACCAGCGACGTGGGAGGATCGGAAATGTCTTCCTCATGAAACTGGTAAGGATCCTTGAGGGCCGCCGGCGTCGCAGAGATTGCCATAGGCAGCTACTCTAGTTGATTTCGATCAAAAATATCAACGGAAATTGGCCTATTGGAACCGAAGAGAAGCCAAGCACTTAAGCCGTACCGAACCACGTAGGGGACAAAGAATAAAAGTCGTAAGACATCTCGTACGGCCGTCGAGAATTCTTCCGCGCGGTTGGTGGATGGTCTGAAGAGCTTGGTGCTCTGATCCTTCATGGTATTCGACCGGTCATTTGGAGTCAGCCTGAGGGCAAGCGTTGCTACCATCTGGTTGAAGCATTCGCGTCACAGTCCATTCTGATGGGATGGAGTATTGCCTCTCACTCCCCGCCATGGGCGCACTTACCCTTTTCCTTACACAACTCTGCTGCTCCTCCTATGAAAATAGCAGAAATCCGAGCCCCGACCGTCAGGGAGGGGCAGAGCCGGCACCGCTTCCTTACGGTCGCGGCCCGGTCCAACTTTTTCATGCTCTGTGGTGCCGCCTGGCGGCATGGACAACTCCCATGAAAATCCCCTCTTGGGAGGGGCAGAAGGCCTCAGCCTTCGGGGGTGGGTCCTTCCCGTCCCGGAAACCCACCCCTGCACAACCCCTCCAGCGGAGGGGAATAATTTTCATGCTCAATGCTTCGGTTGCGAATATGCGAATGTCGCGAATATGGTTGACTTCCACAAAGTCTGATGGTAGTTTTTTCTGTAATAGGACTGAATATGTCAAAACGTCGTCGAAAATGGCTGAGTTGGATGGTGGTTAGTGGTTTGCTTTCGCTCAGCTTGGGTCTGGGATGCGGCAGTGCTGCCAACTTGAACGCCAAGGATTGTTGCGAAAACAGTTCGATGTGCCATCACGGTGGCGATGCGTCGAAGGATCCTCAAAAGTGTTGTCAGGAAGGGAAACAGTCTAAACCCGTCCTGAACGCTCATCTCTCGGACTCCAACCTGGCTAAGAAAATTTTCGACTTTGTTCTTCTGGATACCAGCTCCTTTGCGGACTGGTTTGACAGTGTTGTTCTGAAAGATCGCGAAATCCCTCCGCCCAGGACATTCAAGCTTCCTCAGCAGGATCTTTACAAACTTACCTCCGCGCTTCTCATTTAATCGTTTCTTTCCTGTCAAAGTCTGACACCGGCGCTTGCGAAGGCCGTTCTGCCAAGCCACGCAGTTTTTCCGCCGAACCTGACCATTCCGTCGCCAGCTCAAAAGCAGTGGCTATCTGTCAGCCTTTGATCTCCGTTTGAGTTCCACTTTGGCAGTTCCGAATGCTCGGGTGACAGCTCCCCTCGACAACGGTTGGTCACTCGCTTAGGAGCTGGGGGTGAAGCCCTCTCCAAGAAGCTTTTGTGTCGCAGGGTTTGAAAGAGTCCCTCGTCCCTGCTGTTTTGGGCAGGGGAGAATTCAGAATTTACAAACTGGAGGCAAGTCATGAAAAGAATGATAGTCGCGTCATCCGTCTTAGCTCTTGCATTGTTGGTCGTTGTTTTTGTCTCTGCTGAGCCTGTCGAGGCCAAATGGCGCAGCAAAAAGTCAACGATGAACATGGAATCGATGGAAAAAATGGATCAGGCATCTGGGATGTGTTGTTTCGTGGATCACAAGATGGATATGGATGAAGAGAAGGATGGTCATCAAGGTACATCAATGGATCATTCCAAAATGGAAAATTCATCCGTTGAGTCCAATGGCCAAATGGCCATGGTGAATATCGAGAAAGAGAAGAAACCAGCCAAAAAAGCAGAGACAGCTCAAAAAGCGCATCCAAACAAAGTCAAAGATCCTGTTTGCGGGATGGAGGTTGACCCGAAGTCGGCAGCAGCCAAAGCCACCTACAAGGACAAGACGTACTATTTCTGCAGTGTTGCTGAGAAAGACCAGTTTGAGAAGGCACCTGAGAAATACGTGAAGTAGAGAATACAACCAGAGTAGTTTTAACTAGGGGCACGCTGCCTGCTGAATGGATTGGGTTCAACGGGGAAACAACCATTCTCTGGCCAGGCGCCCCGCCAACGAAATGCTCCTATTCTGTTCTAAGGGAGGAGGACATCCGGAAATGCGTTCCATTTGCGTGATCATCGCTTTGATTGCTGTTCTGGGATTCATTGCGGACGAACCGGGACATGCCCAACACCAGTCTTCTGCCTCGCTCCTAGAATTGAAGCTGGCCGCTGAGAGGTTGAGAGTTGGCTCAGTTGCTCCTGCCAGTAGCGTGAATGCCTCTCAGTCATCGTCGCTTCAAACTCAAGACCAAAGGGTCGTCATGCTGGAGGAACTGATTACCGAGGCTCTGCAGAACAACCCGGAAATCCTGGCGGCGCGGAGAAAATTTGAGGCTACAACGAAGCGGCCGTCGCAGGTAAGCACCTTGCCTGAGCCCAAGTTTAACTTCACAAATTTCGGGGTTGGGCACCCGGCTTCCACCCTGAACAGCAGTAACTTTGCCTACCTGGGAGTTGGGATCTCCCAGGAATTCCCTTTTCCGGGAAAGCTTTCCCTGATGAAGGCGATCGCCAGCAAAGAGGCGGACAGTGAAAGGCAGATGGTCCGCGATACCGAGCTTCGGGTGATCTCCCGTTTGAAGCAGGGGTACTACGATCTCTACTTTATCCATAAGGCTCTTGAGATCCTTCACAAAAATCGGGAGCTTCTAGAAAAGTTCGCCAAGATTGCCGAAGCCAAATACCGCGTGGGAAGCGGTTTGCAACAAGATGTTTTGAAAGCCCAGGTAGAGATTTCTCTTTTGGCGCAGCGTCTAGAAATTTTGCAACAACAGAAAGGCAGCCAGGAAGCTTTTCTCAATAGCTTATTGAATCGCCCTTCGACGGCCTTGATGGGCAAACCCGGTGAGTTAAATAAATCTGAACTCAATCACGACCTGGAACAGCTCAATCGTCTCGCCCGCGAAAACGCACCAAGACTCAATAGTCATCAGGAAATAGTGGATAGCAATGCCTTCGCTTTGAACTTGGCCCGCAAAGAGTACCTACCTGATTTTGGCGTCTCTTTCCAATATCAAAAGACAGGCTCACTATTCCCGGACTACTACATGGCCACTGCCGAGGTGAAAGTGCCACTCTACTTCTGGCGCAAACAGCGATTGGGAGTGGAAGAAGCTGCCACTAAGCTAGTGCAGTCGCGCCATGAGTACCAGGCGAGCGCTCAAGAGCTCTCATTTGGTATCAAAGACCAATTTCTAGTGGCGAAAACGGCTGAGCGTCTCCTGGCCTTGTATGAGCAGGGGATTATTCCCCAGGCTGCTACGAGCCTTGAATCTGCTTTGGCGGGTTACGAGACAGGCAAGATCGACTTTCTGACACTGATCAACAACCTAACAGTCCTGCTCAATTTTGAGATGGATTACTACAGAGAGCTCAGCGATCAGAAAAAAGCACTGGCCCGGCTGGAGGAACTGGTGGGGGTACCGGTTCAATAGCCAGAGGCTGGTCAGATGCCGGGTTTGGTTCTAACTACTGACCGCCAACAACTGGCACCACATTATGGAGGAAGAAAATTGAATACTACAGACAATCCGAATCGTTCGGAAGAGCCTGAAAGACAAGAAGCTGGATCAAAGGGGCTTCATTCCTCTGAAGAATCAGAAGCGAGTCGAGGTAAACGTTTATTTCGAACAAGGCTCATTGCGCTTGTCTCGCTCTTGCTGCTGTTTGGATTGGCAGTTTATTTGTGGAAAGGTCCTGGCAGCGGAGCCGGCTTCGGTCAAGGTCTGGGC
>QHZP01000359.1:4999-7787 GCA_003224715.1 Acidobacteriota bacterium
AAGTCAGACAAGCCCGGCAACTGCCCTATTTGCAGCATGAAACTGGTGAAGCTGGAAAGGCCCGCAGGAAATGGTCAAGGCAAAACAGCAGAAGGCTCCAAGCCGATGCCCGGAATGCCTGGAATGGAGATGGCTCAAAGTTCTGCCGGCCAACCGGCACAAGAGACCAATGCGATTTTTATCGATCCTCGCCGCCAGCAGCTCATCGGCGTGCACTCGGTGCCTGCAGCTCTCAAAGCATTGACGAAGGAACTGCGGGTAGTCGGCAAGGTGGCCTATGACGAGACCAAATTAACTCATATTCACACTAAGGTCACCGGATATGTTGAGGAAGTCTTTGTCGATTACGTCGGAAAAGCAGTGAAGCGAGGAGAGCCGCTGTTCACAATCTACAGCCCTGATCTGGTGTCAACCCAGGAAGAATATTTGTTGGCCTTGCGGTCTCGCAATACTCTAAAAGACAGCACCTTCCAGTGGGTCTCCAGTGGCTCCAAAAGCCTACTGGAAGCGGCGCGTCAGAGATTGCGCCTTTGGGACATCACCGACGAAGAGATCGAGCAGCTGGAAAAGGAAGGCAAGGTCAAACGTACCCTCCCGATCCACTCGCCTGTGAGCGGAATTGTGACGGAACGGGCCGCTTACCACCATGGCCGATTCGTTACTCCCGAAATGGATCTTTACATGATTGTGGATTTGTCTACGGTTTGGGTTGTCGGTGAAGTCTATGAATACGAATTGCCTTTTGTGAAAGTGGGACAGACCGCTGACATTGAATTCCCCTACGCCTCGAGCCAAAAGGCACTGCGAGGCAAGATCCATTTTGTGTACCCATACTTGGACCCGAAGACGCGCACTGCCCAAGTCCGAATGGAGTTTTCCAATCCAAACCTGACGCTCAAGCCGGATACTTTTGTCAATCTGAAACTCAAAGTTGATCTGGGACGGCAATTGGTCGTCCCGGAAGATACGGTTTTAAACACGGGAACTGAGCAGTACGTTTTCGTTGACAAGGGCGATGGCCACTTCGAGCCGCGTCTGGTCAAGCTGGGGGCGGAGGCCAGCGGTTACTACGCCATCGAAAGCGGCCTGAAGCCCGATGAACGGGTGGTGACGGCTGCTAATTTCATCTTGGATTCGGAGAGCCGTTTAAAGGGTGTTTTTGCCAACCTGGTCTCTCCCGAAAAGAAGGAGCTGGGTGGAGCACCTCCAACCCAGAATTTGAAAATTGACATCCTGGAACCCAAAGTCGCCAAAGTCGGAGTCAACTCGATTCGCCTGGCTGTAAAAGACCCATCAGGAAATCCAATCACCGACGCTGAGGTGGAAATAACCCTCTTCATGCCGCAAATGGGAAGCATGGCTCCGATGACTTCTAAGGCGAAACTCAATCATCTGGGCAACGGGGAATACGGAGGAAGCGTAGAAATTCAGATGGCTTGGAGCTGGCAAACGACCGTTTCGGTTCGCAAGGAAGGCAGGTTACTTGGGTCGTTCCAGACTACCCTGACGGCTCGCTGAGAGATAGCCATGATCAACAAAATCATTGAATACAGCGCTACCCACCGCGGGCTGATCATTACCTTAGTGTTGTCGCTGGTCCTGATCGGGGTGTGGTCCATAAGAAACGTGCCTTTGGATGCGATCCCCGATCTTTCCGATCCGCAGGTCATCATCTACACGGAATGGCCCGGCCGTAGCCCTAACCTGGTAGAAGATCAGATTACCTATCCCATCGTTTCTTCCATGCTGGCGGCGCCGCGCGTCAGTGTGGTTCGAGGCATCTCCGACTATGGCTTCTCATACGTCTATGTCATCTTCGATGAGGGAACTGACATTTATTGGGGTCGAAGTCGCGTCCTCGAATATATGAGCAAGATCACCGGAAAGCTGCCGGAGGGTGTCAGTCCGGCCTTAGGACCTGACGCGACCGGTGTCGGCTGGGCTTTTCAGTATGCCCTGGTGGATAGGGCTGGCAAGAACAATCTCCAGCAGTTGCGCTCCTTCAACGACTGGTACATGCGCTACTGGTTGGAGAGCGTGCCCGGGGTAGCCGAAGTGGCCACGGTGGGTGGGTTTGTGAAGCAATATCAGGTCAACGTCGATCCCAACAAACTGCTGGCCTATAACCTGCCTTTGCACCGGGTGATGGGAGTCATTCGCAACAGCAACAACGAGGTCGGTGGTCGGGTGGTGGAGTTTAGCGGTAAGGAATATCTGGTGCGAGGAAGGGGCTACATCCAATCTCTGGAAGACATCGAAAATCTGCCGGTAGGCTCAAATGGCAACGGTACACCGATTTCGGTGAAGGATGTCGCCCGGGTGGAACTCGGCCCTGACATGCGTCGCGGGATTGCGGAATGGAACGGCGAGGGAGAGGTCACCGGTGGCATTGTGGTAGTCCGCTATGGACAAAACGTGATGGATGTCATTGCGCGTGTGAAAGCCAAACTCAAGGAGACAGAAGCTTCGCTGCCTGAAGGTGTGAAAGTGGAGGTCGCCTACGATCGTTCAGATCTCATCCAACGATCGATTGATACGCTTAAGCACACTCTCATCGAAGAACTCATCATCGTGAGCCTCGTGATCCTCATCTTTCTGTGGCACATCCCCAGCGCGACCATTCCCATCGTTACCATTCCCATGGCCGTCATTCTTTCCTTCATTCCGATGTACGGCACGGGCCTGACCTCGAACATCATGTCCTTGGGGGTAATTGCCATCGCCATTGGTGCCATGGTGGATGCAGCCATTGTCGTGGTCGAGCAAACCCACAAGAAGTTAGAGCATT
>QHZP01000359.1:7871-8370 GCA_003224715.1 Acidobacteriota bacterium
CGCTGCTCGTCATTGCCGTTTCCTTCATGCCCATTTTCGCCCTTCAGTACCAAGAAGGACGATTATTCAAGCCCTTGGCATTCACCAAAAACTTCTCCATGGCAATCGCGGCCGTGCTGGCGATCACCCTCGATCCAGCCTTGCGGTTGCTTTTCATGCGAACCAACGAATTCAGTTTCCGGCCCCGCTGGCTGGCCAGGATCACCAACTCGATCCTGGTAGGGAAAATTCACAGTGAAGAAAAGCACCCCATCAGCCGCCCACTCATGCGTGTCTATCATCCCGCCGTCCGATTTGTTCTGAATCATAAATGGCTGGTCATCACCTTGGCAGTTCTGCTCGTGGTTGCGACAATACCCATTTTTGAACGACTGGGATCCGAGTTCATGCCGCCGCTCAACGAGGGCACCATTCTTTACATGCCCATCACCTTGCCGGGAATATCGGTAACGGAGGCCGACAAATACCTTCAGATTCAAGACAAGCTCATCCGGCAGTT
>QHZP01000359.1:8406-9116 GCA_003224715.1 Acidobacteriota bacterium
GCGCCGCTCAGCATGGTCGAGACCACGGTGGTTTTGAAACCGGAAACCCAGTGGCGCAAAGTGCACCAGGACCGGTGGTATTCCAAATGGGCGCCTGAATTTCTGAAGAATAGTCTCAGGAAAGCCTGGCCCGAGGAGGTCCCGATGAGATGGGAGAATCTCATTGACGAAATGGATCGAGCCATACAGATTCCCTCCTTCGCCAACGCGTGGTTGTTCCCCATCCGCACCCGCATCGATATGATCACGACAGGGGTCCGCACACCGGTCGGAATCAAAGTGCTGGGTCCCGACTTGGTGACCATTGAGAAGATTGGCCTCGAGTTGGAGCAGGTTTTGCAGAGCGTTGCAGGTACCCGCAGTGCGTTTTTTGAGCGAGTGACGGGAGGCTACTATCTGGATTTCCAAGTGAAGCGGCAAGAAGCGGCCCGCTATGAGCTAAGCGTCGGTGATGTGAACGACATTATTGAGTCCGCGATTGGAGGAAAAACTGTCACGACGACCATTGAAGGGAGAGAACGTTATCCAGTCAATGTACGCTATGCCCGGGATCTGCGTGACAACCTCACCAAACTGAGTCGGGTTTTGGTACCTACACCGGCGGGCGCTCAGGTGCCGCTAATTCAGCTGGCCGATATCCGACTGCAAACAGGGCCACCGATGATCAACAACGAAGAGGGATTTAAGGCGGGGCGCCTTTACGTAGACGT
>QHZP01000359.1:9146-12185 GCA_003224715.1 Acidobacteriota bacterium
GGGCTACCAGTTGGCTTGGAGTGGCCAATACGAATACCTGCAGCGGGTCATTGAGCGTCTCTGGATCGTCGTGCCCATTACCCTTTTCATCGTCTTTCTTCTCCTTTATTTCAACACGGGGTCCATGGTTAAGACTCTGATCATTTTGCAGGCCGTACCTTTCTCGGCTATTGGCGCTATCTGGTTGCTCTACGTTCTCAATTACAACATGAGTATCGCCGTTTGGGTGGGTTTGATTGCGTTGCTGGGAGTGGACGCGGAGACGGCCGTATTCATGCTTTTGTATTTGGATCTGGCGTATGAAGAAAGGAAAGCCAAAGGAAAAATGAAGTCGATCACTGACCTCAAGGAAGCCATTGAGGACGGCGCTGTAAAGCGTCTTCGGCCTAAGGTGATGACCGTGGGGGTGATGTTCATGGGGCTGGTTCCCATCATGTGGTCCACAGGCGCCGGTTCCGATGTAATGCGACGGATTGCAGCCCCGATGATTGGCGGCATCTTCACGTCTTTCATTTTGGAGTTGTTGGTCTATCCCGCCATTTATGAGATCTGGAAGGGATTTGAGGTGAGACGATTGGCCAGGGCCGAAGCTGTGGCGTAAGCTAGAAAGTGGTAGTGGTCCGCCAGGGACAGCCAGATCAAAGATACCTGGCTAGAACCCGACCCCGATACTTTGCGGCGAAATACTGATGTGTGGATGGCGAACGAGCAATTGAAAGTAAATCTCACCTGAGGAGCTTAGGGACTATGCGATGCAAGATTCTTATGGCCTCGGTGTTGATCACCGGGCTGATGCGTGTGACGACGGTCTGTGCCGAATCCTTCGAGTACCGGGTCAAGCATGATCATGCGCTGGGCACCTGTCAGGGTAAGCTGATTCTGAGCGATCAAGAGATCCGTTACGAGGCGTCTGATGGGAAGCACTCCCGGAGCTGGCCTTATATCAACATTCAGAAAGTGGATTTGGTCTCGCCCACTCGGCTGAACCTGAGAACTTTTGAGAGTGCGAGCTGGAAAAAGCTCGCAAAAGATCGAGTGTTCGAGTTCTCCGTTATCGAAGGGCAGTTGACTGTTGAGCATCAAGAGTTCCTGCGTTCCAAACTCAGTCGGCCAATCGTGGCCCGGTTGGTGCAGCAAGGAAACGTGAACCCGGTCTCCTTGCCGGTCAGGCATCGTCACCGCCTGGGGGGCTGTGAGGGGCGGCTCCAAGTAGAAGAGGATCGCCTGATCTATTCTACGGACCATTCCAGCGATAACCGAGCGTGGAAGCTAAATGAGATTGAAACCATTGGCTCTCCCGACCCTTATCACTTTCGTGTCACCACCTACAACGAGACGTTCACTTTTGACTTGAAGTCTCCGCTTTCCTCGAAGCTTTATGACGCTCTTTGGAAGAAAGTCTATCGGCTGGAAAACAAGTTATGCACCATTGGCATAGCCTCGGAGAGGCGCAAGATCATAGCCCACGGCGTCAGCCGTGGGATAAGCCAGAGGGGTGAATCAACCCCGGAGGGGCGACAGACAAGGCGGAACAATTTATCTCCCCTCCGGATTCTTTCGCCCCTGCCGGGGCTTGGCTCCTGTATGACGCTAACCCACGGCTGGCGCCGTGGGCTATCATCTGACGCCCCTCCGGGGCTACCGACGATGCATGAGAAACCCCTGTACCAGTTACAATGGGTGCCGATGCAGGTCAAACTTTGGAGTGCAGCAGCTTGGCGCAGCTTTACCCGTCGCAACTTCCTGCAGCAGCTCGACGCAATTCCGCCTCGAAGGACAACGTGATAGTAGCATCAGGGCGCAAGGATCTTGCGGCGAACATTGACAGCAAGCAGATTTGCGTCTACGCGAAACAGCAGCATCAAACTACCTAGGCGCCTCGATGCAACCCTAAACAAGCGACGGCCCCGCGAAGTAACTCTCTTGCGCCAATAAGCCGTCGCCGGTAACAGTGTAAGTCAGTCAGAACTTGACTGGTTGTTCTTTGACTTGCCGGAGCGGTGCAGCAAGAATACCACGACGATGGTGACCAGGATCACAATGAGCACAAAGATCCTTTCTGCGTCCAGGGACATAATCTCCTCCTTGATTGAGTGAAATTTTCGATTCGCTAGACAGAGATGACGACTTGCCGGTGGGTTTACGCGAACCGCGGAGGAGAACGCAGACGATCGTCCTGAAGGGTGACAGGAGAGGTGGCTACAGCTGTTGCTCTATCGGGCTGGACCCTGGACCCGACTTTCGGGAGTTCAAGAGGACGAGATGTTGGTTCGGCTGGGGAACTCTTATTCCAACCATCTACGCCGCATCGTTTTGCCGGCCTCAGCGTGACAGCATAAGCTAGCTCGGACCTCTGAACCACGGATGGTCCGAGGGAATCGTGAACGGGGGGCGGCTCCAGTATCCGAGGCCCTGTCGTCAAAGAGAGCACGACGAACCACACGGGGATCCGAAGAATCTGCCGGCAACGAGCTGCAAGAGCCATTTGGGTACTCTACCATTACTGAGGACAAACGCAAACAGTCTTCAGGGGCTCAGATTGTGGCTCGCCAACATTGTTCAAGTCTATGCATGTCTTGACCGCCGTCGAGTCAATCCCTCAGATTGATTGAAACGGAAGGCGCGTCAAAGGATTGATTGCAGATTAAGATCCGAAAAAGCTCTCGGTCGAGACGGGAGGCGAGATTTAGATTCACGACGACGCTCGCTGGTGCAACGGACACACCAAGGTGTGCGCCACTGTGGAGCCTGCGACATCGGAAGCTGTTGACACGCCCACAGACACCACGAACGGCTGCTTGACATTATGCGTCTATCAACTCCTCTGCACTAGCAGGGAGTTCTTCCAACTTGGCGAGAGCGCCAGCCGACACAGCCACGACTGTTGGTTCCTGGGGGAAGGCAAACCGCAGCAGCGGCGGTGTGAGCAATGTTGTGATTAACACCAGAACGACCACCTGCGCGTACAAGTCACGCGAAACCAGACCTGATGCCAAGCCGAGGCTAGCCGTAATCAAGCCCACTTCGCCACGCGGGATC
>QHZP01000360.1 GCA_003224715.1 Acidobacteriota bacterium
GTCCCTGCCTTGGGTCTGGCACTCTATGCCGGCTACATCGTTGACCGGAGCCGCCCGCTGGTGGTTCTTCGTGGCGTTGTCGAGGTCAGCTTACTCTCTGGATTCATCCTTCTTCTCTCACAGCTTCCCTGGACCGGCGCGGGGGAAGCGCTCCAAATCGCGGCACTCTTTTTTTCTTCCTTCCTCACCGGAACGGCGCGAGCTTTTTCTCAACCCGCAGTCTTTTCGATTGTTCCGCGAATCATCGATAGAGAGAATCTGCCTCGGGCCTCAGCCTGGATGGCCTCTTCGCTGCAGGTTGCGCGTATTTCCGGGCCAGCCATGGGAGGACTCTTCTTCAGCTGGCTGGGCGTGTCAGCCTCGGCGGGGATCGTTTGCCTCGTTTTACTTGTTGCTCTGGGGACATTGCTGTTTTTGCAAGCTTCTCCCAATCCAATTGAATCTTTCGGCAGGAGCGAATCCAGAAAAACCCAACTCCTGTCAGGCGCAAGGTTTGTGATTCGCCACCCGATCCTCTTACCGGCGCTCAGCCTCGATATGGTTTCGGTGCTATTCGGCGGAGTGACCGCCCTGCTTCCCATCTATGCAGCTGAAGTCCTGGTGGTCGGTGCCAAAGGGCTCGGGGCCTTACGGGCGGCGCCGGCTGTCGGGGCTGCCATCACAAGCCTTTGGCTCACTACATTGGATATTCGAAAATGGGCGGGCGCCTGGTTATTCTCAGCGGTTACGGGCTTTGGACTGTGTATTCTGGTCTTCGCCGTGAGTCGCAACTACATTTTGTCCCTTCTCGCCCTGGCTTTGAGCGGCGCTTTTGACAGCATTAGCATGGTGGTTCGAACGGCGGCGGTGCAACTCTCTTCACCAGACTCGATGCGCGGGAGAATCTCTGCCGTCAACTCCATCTTTATTGGTTCCTCCAACGAACTGGGCGAGTTTGAATCAGGCGTTGTCGCCCGCCTTCTCGGTGCCGTGCCGGCAGCTGTCCTGGGTGGAATCGTCTGTCTGGCAACCGTCGCCGTCGTCGCCTTGCTTTCTCCGGTGTTGAGGAAACTGGACCTGCATGACCTCAAGACCGTTCCCGAAGCCGCATCGAAGGGCTAACTGCAGTTTGACAAGAAACAGTTGCCATCACCCTCCGCCTGGCTGATTTCGCTGATTGCACCCGCCGCGTCTATGGGTTCACTGGAACAATGACAGAAGAGCCAACCCGCTCGGGTCTTCCTTCCGGTTCGTTGCCAAAGCGGCCCGGCAGCACCTACCAGGAGGCCGACGCCTACGGGGTAATCACGGCACGAAAACGGACCCGTCCGTTGACTACGCGATCGTAGGCTTTCCCGATCTCATCCAATCGATAAGTTTCAACAACAGTCTTTACTCTGCGTTTCGCGGCATAGTCCAAAGCCTCATAAAGATACTCTGGATGGTTCTGGCTACTCCCAAGGATGCGGATACGCCGTGTGATGAAATCAACTGGCGAGAGCTGAAGAGGCTTCGCCTCGAAGCCCATTAAGACGAAGCGACCGTCCGGGCGAAGTCCCTGGATACAATCCACCATCGCGTCGTTCGAGTTGCTGGTCCCAAGGATGACGTCAGCTCCTCCCGCAGCATTGAGACCCTTGCCGTCTCGTACCACAGCGTCGGCACCCATCTCCCGCACCAACTTGTCTTTGTCGGGTGAACGGGAAACGGCAATGGTTGGAAAACCCGCTGCCTTGGCATACTGCACTGCCAGGTGACCGAGGCCTCCAACGCCAACCACCGCCACCGTCTCATGTGGCTTGGGGTCGGCAATGCGCAGACCTGACCAAACCGTGTAACCGGCGCAGAAGATCGGTGCCGCCTGCTCGTAGGACAAGCCCTCAGGTAACAGAACGGTGCTGTTAGCGTAGGCGATCATGTATTCGGCATGGCCACCAGGCATTTGCATTCCGGTGCTAATCTGTTCGGAGCAGAACAAGGCCTTTCCTCTCAGGCACCATTCACATCGCCCACAGGTCGCCTGGACCCACGGAACGCCGACCCGATCTCCGATACGCCGTGTGCGGACACCGGTGCCAACAGCAACAATCTCCCCTGCCGGCTCATGTCCCAAGGTTCGTGGGAAAGCCCCGGGAATCTCCCCCCGGGTCTGATGCACATCGGTGAAACACAACCCACTGGCATGAATTTTGATCAGGACTTGATTGGGCCCCGGTTCTGGTACCGGAACTTCTTTGACCTCCCATCGACTATCTATCTTGGGGACAACGGCAGCTTTCATGATTCCTCCTTATCTCTCGCATGAGAGTCAACAATTGCGTGATGACCTCCTACTTTTTTTGGACGCCGGCCCACAATGAAATTGGTGACATCGCTGCACATATCGTGATGGGCCTATCACTATCTCACTCAGACACGTAGTAATCTGCCGAAAACAACCGCAGCACGATCTGAACTCTGGGCGGCTATACGATGCCTCCGATAAGGGTAGCGTAAAAAGAATCATTTCGCTACCGAGGCCGCCAATGCAGGAGATATTTACGCTAAAGCTTTCCGTATCGTGCAAGATCGTGCAAGAAGGATTGGGTATGCGATGGGCGTCCGGGGTTTATTCTTGGCTGTTTCCCGTTGAGGCCACTTTCCGATTTCGTCAATCTCCAGGCACGATTCCTAAGCCCTGGGCGACCACAGACACACAAGTAATCGGTCATCTCCTCATTAGGACATCGCTTACGATACATCCATTATCACAGACGCATCTCAAAGATTTTTCATAGAATTTGACATCGAGACAGGGCCTCATGAAGGCAAAACGGGTTTGTAAGTGGCAACCCAGGGGGCCAATTTGAATCGGAGACTTTTCACTGGGGCTCACCGCGCACGCGGAGCCCAGCCGTGCTGGTGTTCGATGCGTAGTGCGATGTCAACGGCGTGCTTAGGTGTGGAAACCGATCGCCGCCCGCCCGGATGAGTGAATGTCTCCGTACCGAGAACCACTCCAGTAGACGGACTGACCCAATCGGCCCGGTAAGTGCCGGTAGGCAGGTCGAGAATCAAACGCTCTTGGTAGGCTCCGGGCACGACCTTGTAAACGTATGGTTTCAGCTTGCTGTGGTGATGGTAGAGGGCATACTGTTTTCCGCGCTCGCTGATGCCCCGGTAGTGAGTGCCGGCGGGCATGCCGCTAACGACAAAGCTGCGATCTGGCCGCATCTTTAGAAAGTGGAAGCCCTCAATGAATTGCTTCAGGCTTTGCATGCTCTGCAGAACTGCCGCATTTTCTGCGGCCTTTCCGGCCGGGTCTCGAACTGTGTACATGCCGTTGAGATTGTTGAAACTTGAGCCTCCGCCTACCATGAACTCCCAGGCTTCGACGCGGACATCCCCGGCCCTGTCTCCCTCGTACCACGACGCGAGGGGGTAGTAACCCGTCTCATTGAGGTCGATCGGTTTGTTCCTGTCGTACAGGTAGTCGAGAGCCTTCATTCCACCCAACTGTTCGTCTGGCGTTTCCCAGATGTATTGCGTCACGATCACGGAGACCCTCGGGTCGGTCGTGAAATCCACCGGCCCGCCAATCGGTCCCTGGACCTGTTGGCCGAGCAGGTGCTTCTGCGGCAGTGTGGCTTCCGTTTGTTTCACCACTTCTACGAGATGCGCGATCCACGGGCCGGCCAAGGCCCGGGGCGTACCATAGGAGGAAGGCTCGTCACAGATCTCGAGGATCACGTTATCGAATGAATTCACTTCCTGCACAATCCGGCGCACGAACTGCTCCTGGCGTCGCACCAGGTCCGGATGTTTGAGCGTTTGGACACCGTTGTAGTCGCTACGGCCTTCGCCCTGGATATTGTTCTTACAGTTGAGTGGAGAGAGGGGCCAGCTACCCCGATTCTGCGCGTTGAAGAAACAGACCTCGACCACGACGCCGCGCGCGTCGGCCTGCGCGAGGAAGTCTTTGAGGCGCTGGAAATACTCCGGATCCCAGCGATCCAGGTCAAAGCGGTTGCCACCCGAACGGTAGCCCGGTGTCTGACTACGGATCCATGGCTGGATCAGGCCTTCGGATTTAGGTGCCAGGGTGTTCTCGGGGTGAAATGTGCCCTCCGGCTCGATGAACGCCGCGGGGTAGATGCGCGTGTAGTTCAGTCCATAGGACTTCAGTGCGT
>QHZP01000361.1 GCA_003224715.1 Acidobacteriota bacterium
TTTAAGACCTCTTCCGCGGTTAAGCTATCTCTCCGTGGTGAGCTTGAGCCCTCCGCAGCCGCGACGAAGGCTGCTATCCCCACCTGCTGTAATATCATGCAGGCTATGGCCACAATCCCGAGAAGAACGGAAGAGGAAATTTTTCGTTCAGCCGCCAAGCTGCCTGCCATATCACGGATTAACTTTTCCAGCCCGATGCTGTCCAGATCCGTGGCGGTTCCGGCGTACCGGAGCACCGTCCTCTTTATTTCCGGCCAGTAACGGGACCCAAAAAGAAATTCCACAGAGGAATCAATTTGTTCTTCTAATCGATACTTGCCATCAAGTTGCATTTTCTTGGCTGTCTGGGCTACGTCAGAAGATTGCTGCAGCGACTGGGACAGCTTGAGCGGCCAGAAGGAAAACCAAATCTGTGTGGCGACCTGGTCCACAGGATGAACGGAAGGGATGATGTTTGCTAAGACCCGAGTCCAAGTCTTTTCATCGTGCTTAGCCAGAAAGGGATGGAGACTGCTTTGCTGAACCGCAAGCATGTGTCGAAAACTCCTCAATTGAAGATTTTCAGGAGCACAATAAATGGCGGGCGACGCCCCCTAGGATGAAAATCTTATTCCCCCTTTGAAGGGGGTTGTAGGGGGATGTCTCTGTCACGAGCCGGACCGAACCTTTCAACAAGAGACCCCCGCAGCCCAAGGGCCGCTACCCGTCAAGGGGAGATTTCAAGGGAGTCAACTATGGACCTGGGGCGCGGTAGATGAGCGAACCTCGCCACGCGGAGCGCGCCTCCCACATTCCTAATTTGGCATTTTCAAGGGACCCAAAAAAATGGGCCGCTCCTACCAGCGGCCCAGTTTGAAGAGTTGAGAAGCTATGGCGCAAGTTGATCTCTACCTCAATGGCGCCCCGATTTGGACCAATGGAGCTTCGGGAGTTTTCTTGAGCACCAACTCCTCGTACATCTTCCTCACCTCGGCAGCTTCGCGAGCTGCCTGCTTCCGCAAGCGTTCTTCTTCAGCTGCGGTCTGCGGGCCTTCTCCTCTTTGACGCACTCTGGCTGCGTCCTCAGCATTGATTTTCAGAGAGTGCTCGTAACTCCCCAAATTGACTTTTTTGCCTTTGGCATAGACTTCGTGCTTTCCGTGCTGCCTATACCACTCGGCGACGGTCGCGTTCTTGTGCATATTTTCGATGATCTTACGCCAGCCAATTCCGGTATTGTAAGCACAGAAGGAAATCTCCCCCTCCTGAGTGGCGTAGGGTATGATACACATTTCCGTTCTACGGAAGTCATAATTAAAGAGATCCTGGAACCACATACCCGCAATGAACAAGAAATTCCATGGGTCCTGACGCCGTTTCATGATGTCTTCCAAAGTCCGATCCCCTTTGACGTTACCGTAATTCTTGCCAGTCAGTGCGAAGGACTTATCAAACTTCTTCAAAAGATCAATCAAGGCCAGGCTTTTCGGAGATTTGAAAGGCTTGTAGTTCTTCAGCAAGGCCAAACCCATCATAAGATTAGAAAACCATTTGCTCCTGCCGGCATCTGTGAGTTTCTGCATGTCCCTTACCAGGCCTGGGATGTCCAGGAATTGAGGGACGGGAGCCATTTCTTTGGTTTCTTTATTGATCATCAGAGCCGTTCCAACCCCGCAATTGGGGTGGCAGCCACAACTCACCTGTCCCCAGTCGGCTTCTGGGCCGTGGACCATATCCGCAAAGTCAGCGAAGGCGCCCATCAAAGAAATAGGGAACCAGTCACGAGTCGGTTCGCTAATGCCTACCTGCTCTTTGACGTCGCTGGCCATGTGAGAAAGCGTGTACCTCTGGCGCAGCCGACGTTCTGGCGTGATGTCTTCATCCCGGCCAGTGAAGGAGACCGGCTGAAAGGCAATAAAAGCAATCTTCTTGGGATTCTCTCTGGCAAAGTTGATGATGGGGCCTACCTGGTCGTTATTCACCCCGTTAACCAACGTCGTCACCAAAATAATCTCAATGCCCGCTTCGTGCATGTTATTAATGGCTCGCAGCTTGACATCGAACAGGTTGCCGATCTGGCGATGACTGTTGGCATCGTTGCCAATACCATCGAATTGCAAGTAGGCATACCGTAAACCCGCTTCAGCCGCCTGCTTACAAAACTCTTTGCTTTTGGCGAATTCGATCCCGTTGGTTGCAGCCTGGACGCTATTGTAGCCGAGTTCACGGGCATATCTGACGGCTTTAATGAAATAAGGGGACATGGTCGGCTCGCCACCCGAAAATTGGATAGACATCTGACGTCGGGGCTTGATTTCCAGAGCGTTACGCATGATCTCCTGAATTTCTTCCCAACTCAATTCGTGAACATAACCGACCTGGTTGGCATCCATGAAACAAGGATCGCACATCATGTTACAACGATTGGTAAGGTCCACGGTGAGGACGGAACCCCGACCGTGCTTGATCGTACTGGTACCGTGGTTATGCAACTTTTCATCATTGTGGGCTCGGATGTCGCGCCCCGGAAAATTTTTTTCGATCCACTCCAAAAACTTCACGTCCTTGGCCATCAAATCCTCAAATTTTCCGTGCTTGGGACAGTCTTTCACCATCCAAACCTGGCCATTACGCTCGATGATTTTAGCCTTGATTTCTCCAACATGGTCGGTGACGAGGGTCTTATAATCTTCCTCTCCGTTGATGATTTTCTCGCGGGCTTCCTTGACGCAAGTGGGGCAGAGAGAATCGGTTGTCCGAGGCCATCCCAGCGTGGGCTTGCTTTTCTCCCAGGACTTCAGAAGCGGCTTGTCTGACCATTTCGGCGTAAATGATGGATTCGGATTGTACCTATTGAAAAATTGAATGGAATCAAAAGCGATTCCCGCAGTGTGACAAATTGCACTGTCAATGTACTTTAATACTCGTTTGCCTGTCATTCTTGGCATGGTGGCGTCTCTCCTCTTTTTCTTTGTACAAATACCCTCGTACCCAGTGGCCAGATCGATGAACTCGACGGCCTCACTGAGAACTCGAAATCAGCTCATTTCCGCAGGCTGCGGGGTGTATTCAGCCAACTCTCTCTCCAAGTCCTGGGGAGAAAGCGTTTCACCCTCATTCAACCTCCTGATAGCTTCCTCAATAATTTTCTTAGCCTGGTCTTTCTTAAAATTACGAATGAACCCATCGTAAAAAGACTCACCCGCTAAGGCGCGATTGATCTCAGTTTCGCGATTGTAATCGTGAAGCTCAGTAAAATAGACGACCTTGTATTTTTGGTTGTAGCCAGCCTCACGATAAATCTGAAACATGACTTTGTCAGACTCGAACATAATCTTCTCTTCACCGTCCTGCCGATAGAGTCACCAGATCACTGGCTCGGTCTTGTTCGGTCACCGGAAGAAACTCGGATGCCTTTGACTCCTCTGCAAAGGGCGTTGAGGAGCCCATTCCCAGAGTCAGTTCATTGCGCAAACGAAGTTCAAACTCCTTCAATCTCTGCTCTAGGGTCAATTGCTTCTCCCTGTACGTGACCATGTCTTCACGATATCTTTTCAGGAAATAAGAAATGGTCTCAACGCGAATTTTGATCGAGCCGGTGGGTTTATTCTCGTCGATGTCTTTAAAGCAAAAATAGGGGGTCCCGGAATTTTGCACAATTTCCTCAACCACCGTGTAGATAGGAGCGTCATGCCCACATTTGAAATTAGACAATTCGAGCGCCACCAGGTTTGGATGGCGAGCGACATATTTGGCCGTCCAAATCTTGCGACTGGTATTTTCACTGTAGGAATTCTTCCACACGTCAGTGATATCCATCGGATGCGAAATAATTCCGGCCTTGACGTCGGCGCCAAAAAGACGATCTAGAATGTCATCATCCATCGGGAGAGAATCCTGGGCAAAAACAGGGTATCCAGCCTTCTGGAATTCTTCTAGTATTTCGTGGTTAATCCCCGGATCGTTGTGGTAAGGCCTGCCTAACAATACAATGCCAATCTTGTTTTCTTCCTCTAACTTGCGCAAGACCTCACGGGCTGTGCCTCTCTGGACCACGTTATTGTAAATTTTGAGAGCCTTGTAAGCCTGTTCAATGGCTCTTTTGTTTTCTTCCTCAGAGAGACCCAGGTCATCTTTAAACTGTTCGTACATCTGCTTGGCAAACAGCTTGGGTTCGGTCAAATTCACGAAGGTGTCATAGTACTTGACTCCCAGCTGGGCGAAAAGATCGCCCTCCTTGGTGAAGGCTGCCTTGACAGCTTCAGGAGTCGCGGTCACAGTGGGGCAAGCACGATTACTTTGGGTGTTCACCAGATCGGTGGTCAAGCAATCAATCATGGGGAAGAAAATGATGTTGAGAGGCTTTTTCTTGTGATGGACATAAAGAAGGTTATGGACATGAGGAATACCCACTTTGCTGGGGAAGCAAGGATCAATGGCTCCGCGTTTGGCCCCTTCTTTATACAACTGCTCGGTCGTGTAATCGGAATAGACCAGATTCTGAG
>QHZP01000401.1 GCA_003224715.1 Acidobacteriota bacterium
CGGATCGAAAACTGGAATTAGTTTTCCGTCGCTGTCCACCCAATCGCTGAAATCTCCCTGGCGCTGTTTGAGCGAAGGGATGCTGAGAACCGGAGTACTGGCACCGCCCCGAATTCGGAAACGCTCGTAGCCGAAAAAGAAATAGGTTTTCTTGCGGCTCGACCACAGCCCGGGGATTTTGACGGGCCCACCTACGTTCCCCCCAAAATCATTTTCGATATCCTTGGGCCGTTGCGGTACGCCAAACTGCCGGGCATTCAGCACCGTATTGCGATGGAACTCGAACAGAGCTCCGTGGAAATCGTTGGTGCCCGACTTGGTGACTCCGGTGACCACCCCGGAAGAGGTTGAGCCGTATTGTGGCTCAGCGTTTGAGGTCAGCACGCTGATCTCGCTGATGGCTTCGGGAGAAAAGGGGCTGTTGCCAAAAACCAGGGCGGCGCCGGTTTGAGTATTGAGACCGTCCTGAATGCTGATTCCATCCAGTACGGCTTCGTCGCCTGATCCAATGCCACCGTTGATCCGGGTATCGTAGGTGTTCGCACCCGCCCCGGTGGTGACACCCGGCATGAGCACAATAAACGAAATAGCTGACCGGGGAAGGCCGCCCACAATCAAGGGAAGCTCTCGAAGCGTTTCGGGAGTGATGGCCTGCTTCAGCTCAGCGTTGTCAAAATTAAGGGGTGAGGCATCTTCGATGACCTCCACGCGCTGGGCGAGTTCTCCCACCTCGAGCGTAAAGTCCATCCGAACGACCTCATTGAGGTTCAGCTTAATGCCCGAACGAGAGATTGGCTTGAACCCACCCATTTCGACCAGCAGCTCATATCTCCCAACATCCAAAAGCCCAATAGTGTAATAGCCCTCCTCGTTCGAAACCGCCGCCCTTTTGATTCCAGTATCCACGTCGGTCAAGGTAATTTTGGACCCAGCCACGACGGCTCCCGTAGAATCAGTAATTCGTCCATTAACCTGGGCCTTTTGAGCGAAGGCTGTTTGTCCGATGCTCACAATGGCTATTGCCAGAAAAAGAAAAATACCCCTTTGTCTCATGATTCCTCCTGTATACCCGTCGCCCCCTCGAAAATCCCCCTTAATAAAGGGGGAAAGAAGCCGAAGGCTTCAGGGGGTTGTCCCGTCCCAACGCGGCCAGACACCAACAAGACAACCCCCAAGGCCCGAGGGGCCTTTGCCCCCTTTTTTAAGGGGGAATCACTCATTTCATGCTTTGTGCCGCGACCGCCAGTGACATTGGGAACTCCTACGAAAATAGCCAAAATCGGAGTCCCGCCCGTCAGGGAGGGACCGGCCGATTGCGTCAACCGCTCCCTAACGGTCGCGGCTCGGTCCAACCCTTTTCCTGTTCTGTGTTGCCGCTCGGCGGCGGGGATGGCTCTTCTGAAGCGTACCTTGACGTCCCTTACATTCGAACCCGCCAAATCTCGGCCTATTGCTATGGGCAAAAAACTGACGCTAGGCCGAGTTGAGGATTTTTTCTGTTCAATATTGAACAAAAGCGTCAATAATAATGGATCAAGAGCATGTTAGAAGTCGGCGGCAAGAATCGTAGTTCTTACCATTCCAACGCCCACTCTGTCAGCCTGAAGTCGCGGCCCTGGAAACGGAAGGTGGACCTGGAGGTTATCAAAACGAAAATACTCTCCCCTCGCACTTGGGGAGAGGGGCAGCGGGTGAGGGGGCATGGGACTCGATGCATAATTTGGGTGCAATCCGTCAACTTGGGAACAACATGCAGCTCATCATGAAAAAACAGCAGATCAATCTCCTGGTGCTCCCTTTGCTGTTGGGGCTCTCTCTATGCTTGGCCCAAGCTAATACGAATGCTCTGAGTTCCGCTTGCAGCCGAGATGTCACGCTCCCGTGGTCCCCCCTTGGCAAGCGGGGACTTGAGGAGGGACGACTGGGGATTGGCGCTCAGATTAACAATTCTTACTTCGTCTGTATTAGCAGAGAGAAAGCGAAGTCTGTTTCTACTCTTGCCGGCAATGGCGTCGCTGGATACTCTGATCAGCAGGTCAACAACCCGTATGGGCTGGTGATTGGTCCCGACGGCGCACTTTATTTTTGTGATCTGGATAACCAACGCATTCGCCGCCTGGACTTGAAAACACGGCGGATGACAACGATGGCGGGAAATGGCCAACGTGGTTATGTCGGTGACGGTGGACCGGCGCTCCAGGCCTCACTGAATATGCCGCATGAAATCCGCTTCGACAGGGAGGGTAATCTTTATATCGCCGAGCGCGACAATCACGTCATCCGCCGGGTGGATGGAAAAACCAGCATCATTTCGACGGTAGCCGGAACAGGAGTAGCAGGTTTCAGCGGCGATGGTGCGGCGGCCACAAAGGCGCAGCTCCGCCAACCGCACAGCCTTGCCTTCGACCCGCAAGGAAGATTGTTGATTTGCGACATTGGAAACCATCGAGTGCGCCGGATCGATCTTAAAACCGGCATCATTGTCACGTACGCCGGAAACGGCGAACGCAAGCCAACGCCCGATGGAGCTCCCCTTGCAGGCACCCCTCTCAATGGCCCGCGCACGATTGAGTTTGGTTCGAAAGGCAACCTTTATCTAGCACTCCGTGAGGGTAACGCGATCTTGCGCATCGACTCGAAAACAGAGGCACCGGCGAAAATGGCTATGCAGGGGATGGAGGCCCGGCGCGCCAATCCAAGCTCTCCGGGCCAAAGGGTCTAGCCTATGCGCCGGACGAAAGCCTTTATATCGCAGACACAGAAAACCATGCGATTCGCCGGCTCGACCTGAAGACCGGCGTCATTACGACCGTGCTGGGAACGGGAGAACGAGGCGACGGCCCGGAGCCTGACCCCCTGAAGTGCAAGCTCGCGCGACCTCACGGCGTTTTCGTGGATGGAAAAGGGATCGTCTACGTAGCCGATAGTGAAGCCCACCGCATCCGTGTGCTGCGTTGACCCAATGGGCCGATGTTTTTCTTCCCAGGGGCCCCCTTCAAAGTCCCGCTTTACCGCCGCATCGCGGCACCTGAGGGTAGGCCGGCCTTTCAAGGCCGGTCCGGAGGCCCAGGTGTGGAACCAGCGCCGCGTCAGCGGTGCTTGAATCTGGCGCTCCATTGGGGTTTGCGATTTCAACCGTCGCGACGCGACGGGCGTCAGGCCTGGTTAGCGAGACTGGCCTTGAAAGGCCAGCCTACCCTCAGATACCGCTACGCGGTGAAAAAATGTTCAACTCCAGATTCCCTTCCTCACCCGAGGGAGGGGAATCAAACGTTCAATCTCCTCGGCTTGTTCAGTAGCCCGACCCTGAGGGAGGGCCAGGACTTTTGACCGGCCCCTGCTTTGCTTCTCAAGATGTCTTGACAACTCCGGCACACTTCAAGATATACTTTCAGCAGTTCTCTCAGTGAAATGCTTACAGCTTACGTCCTGCCCAGCAGGGAGGGATGTTTATGAAACACCTCTTTCGGATCCTGCCAGAGTGTTTTGGGATTTTTCTCGTCTTGTTGCCGATTGTCGCGATGGCTAAGGACAAATGGGTGAGTGTTCAGTCCAAGAACTTCTTTTTGGTCGGGAACGCTGGCGAACCCGACATTCGCCGGGTAGCGATCAAACTGGAACAGTTCCGGGATGTCTTCTCACGGCTGTTTACCAAGTTGAAACTCAACTCCTCAGTTCCAACCACGGTAATCGTTTTTAAGAGCGACGCTTCCTACCGGCCTTTTAAGCCTCTCTATCAAGGCAAGCCCACCAGCGTCGCAGGCTATTTCCAGGCTGGAGAAGATGTCAATTACATTACGCTGACCTCTGAGCTGAGAGAGACAGCTCCGTATGCTGCCATTTTTCATGAGTATGTTCATTTCCTCACCAACGATAACACGCGTCATTCGCCGCTTTGGTTTGGGGAAGGC
Source organism: Acidobacteriota bacterium (assembly GCA_003224715.1). GTDB lineage: Bacteria > Acidobacteriota > Terriglobia > Versatilivoradales > Versatilivoraceae > QHZQ01. The sequence continues at coordinate 3,912 of QHZP01000401.1, forward strand.
CTGGCCGAGTTCTACAGCACCTTTGAAGTCTCAGACGGCAACAAAAAGGTTTGGCTGGGCAAGGCCATCGCCAACCATGTCCTTCTGCTTCGGGAGAAGCAATTCTTGCCGCTCCCTGTGCTTTTCAGTGTCGATCATGGATCACCACACTACAATGAGAAAGAAAAGCAGGGAGTCTTCTATGCGGAGTCGTGGGCCCTGGTCCACTATCTCTTGCTGGGAGACAACGGGAAACGCAGGCCGCAATTCATCCGCTACCTTGGCTTAGTCGATTCAGGGATGCCGGTAGAGGAGGCCTTTCGCCGGGCTTTTCAAGCCGACTTTGCTACGATCGAGAAGGAGTTGAGAAACTACATTGGACGTGACAGCTATCCGGCCCAGTTCATCAACTTTGACCAGAAACTGGAATTTGATACTGAAACGCAAGCCACACTGCTTACCCCAGCCGAAGCTCAATTTTACCTGGGCGACCTGCTCTTGCACACCCAGCGATTTGCGGAGGCCGAGACTTACCTGAAGCAAGCCCTGGACTTCGATCCCAATTTAGCTCCAGCCCAGGCTTCACTGGGCTCGCTGTGCATAATTCAGCAACGATGGGAAGAAGCCAAGCAGTTTTTGCAGCGTGCCACTGCTGATTCTCGAAACTACTTGGCTCATTTCCACTACGCCCAACTGCTGAGTCGCGAAAGAGCCTCCGAGGACCGTCCAGCGTCGCCCCTTCCACAGGAAACCGCCCGAATAATGCGTATGGAGCTTAGGAAGGCCATTGAACTGGCTCCCGGCTTCCTCGAGTCTTATCGGCTTCTTGCCTACGTGAATCTCGTCACCGGCGAAGAGCTGGACGAGTCGGTTGTCTTACTCAAACGTGCCCGGGCGATTTTGCCGGGGCGTGAAGAGATTGATTTTGATTTGGGGCAAATTTATCTGCGAAAAGAGGATTTTGCTGGGGCCCGCCAAATGCTTGGGCCTATTGCCCGCAGCAGCGCCCAGCTACATTTGAAAAGTCAAGCCCAGATAATGCTCGACAGAATCGCCAGCATTCAAGAGCAACAAGCCCTCTGGGAAGCCGCGCGTAAAGACATGAGCCGGGAAGCTGGAAAAGCGGATGAAGCTACCGCTCCGACTGAAGTCGCTTCGAAGCCCACTTTGCGTCGTGACCCTGGCAGTTCTGAAAAGGTTCCGGATGTCCCCACGCTGCACTATCGTTCTGGAGGCGAAAAGGCAGGCGGCTTGCTCACGCGAATTGAATGTCTGAATAAAGGGTTCCTGTTTGTGATTAAGTCCGGCAACCGCGTGCTGAAATTCTATAGTGAAGATCCCGAGCGCCTCCTACTCTTCAATGAAAAGCAGGGCAGCTTAGGAACAATCACGATGGACTGTGGACCGTTAACTCCGCCTTCTCCCGTGATCGTTACTTTTCGCAGACCGCCGCAGACCAAATATGACGGCGATCTGCTGACCATCACATTTGGAAACGGCAAATAGGCGTTTAGATCGCCAGCCTTTATCTTGTCATTCGTCACTCGTCACTGCTTTTAGATAAGAAACGCCTCGGCCTATTCATCCCCGTCAGGGACGGGGAGAATGGAACCGGGAATAAGAAATGTAAGGCCTCAGTTACTGGGGTGGAACGCGCGCTCCGTCGCGCGTTCCTTCAGCGTGCGCAGAGCGCCCGCCCCACCTTTTGTGTCGTTCGCCACCCGTAACTGAGGCATTACTAAGAAATATCCGAACTTCTTGACGTGTTGATGTAGGATGCAACCATGCTGACTTCCCGGCAGCCGAAGGAGATTTATGAGAACAAGAAGGCTGTTTCGAGCGCTAGTCATTCTCTCTTCCCTCATTTGCCTTGCGGGAAGTGGGATGGCTCAGGCGCCTGCCGTCACAAAGATTGAGCCCGGTAATGAAGTCATTATCGAGAAGAATATCATGGTTGCTGTCCGCGATGGGGTGAGGTTAGCGCTGGATTTGTATCGGCCCAGCAGAAACGGTGTCGCGTTGGCTGGCCAATTTCCAACGCTGCTGGTACGCACTCCCTATGATAAGGACCCAGCCGGAAACGTTGCTGACGGGGAATATTTCGCATCCCGAGGCTACGTTGTCGCCATTAACGACACTCGCGGGCGATTTCATTCCGAAGGCCAATGGCGCATGATGGTGGATGACCCGGCCGATGGCTACGACATCGTGGAATGGATTGCCCGCCAGCCCTGGTCCAACGGGAAGATCGGAACGATGGGAACCAGCTACGTTGGCGGTACCCAGCACGCCCTGGCATGCTTGAATCCGCCTCACTTGACGGCCATGATTCCGGTTGATGCGCTGAGCAATTGCGGGATTGCCGGTATGCGCCACGACGGTGCTTTTGAATTGCGCTTCATGAACTGGATCTTTTCCATTGGAGCTCCTTATAGCCAGGCCGCACTAAAAAATCCAAACTTGAAAGCCGCTCTGGTAAAGAATTCTGAATTGATGCGCCAGCATATCTGGCAGCTCCCGGTCAAAAAGGGCACCACTCCGCTAAAACTGGCGCCGGAGTACGAGGACTGGCTGATCGAGGCTATGAGTCACGGCGATAACGACGCTTACTGGAAACAGCCCGGCTTTTCCGTGGTTGACAATGTTAAAAGCTATGCCGATGTTCCGGTCTATCATGTGACCGGCTGGTACGACTCCTGGACCTTGCAGGTGAGCATGAACTACGAGGTGCTCAGCCACAGCAAAAAATCCTTGCAGCGACTGATCATTGGCCCCTGGACTCATGGTGGACAAGGCTGTGCCTTTGCCGGCGAGATTGAATTCCCCAACGAGGCAAGCCTCGACTTCAATGCCTGGCGCCTGCGCTGGTTTGATCGTCGAATGAAGGGTGTAGACAACGGCGTAGACCAAGAACCTCCCGTCCTTCTATTTGTCATGGGTGGCGGAAGCGGGAGGAAGAGCAGCACGGGGAGAATGGAACATGGAGGAAGATGGCGTGAGGAAAAGGAATGGCCGCCGGCGCGGACCAAACTTGTATCCTACTACTTTCATCCGGATGGAAGCCTAAACGTGAAGTTGATCCATCAAAGCCTGTTCCCACCATCGGGGGGAACATCTCATCAGCGACAGGTTTCATGGAGAATGGTGGTTGGGACCAGCGTTGTCGCGAGGGAATGGTAGCCTGTTTTGACACCTTGGCTCTGGCTGAACGCAACGATATTCTGGTATTTCAAACCGCTCCTCTGGAAGCTGATTTGGAAGTAACTGGGCTCATTCAAGTGAAATTATGGGGCTCATCCTCCGCCTTGGATACCGATTTTACCGCCAAACTGGTCGATGTTTATCCACCGAATCCTGATTATGCCACTGGGTTCGAGCTCAATATCGGCGATTCGATTGTTCGCGCACGTTATCGGGCTTCCCTGGAGACGGCATCGTTGCTTAGACCGGGCGAAATTTATCCGATCACCATTCGACTCTATCCCACCTCCAATACTTTTAAAAAGGGGCATCGAATCCGGGTGGATATTTCCAGCAGCAATTTCCCTCGCTTTGACCTCAACCCGAATACGGGTGAACCGTTACAGCGACACCGCCGCATGAACGTCGCCGAGAACACGATTTACCTCGACTCGCTCCATCCCTCTCAAATTGTTTTGCCGGTCATACCCTGATCCAGGCGGAATCAGCCCCAG
>QHZP01000402.1:0-1733 GCA_003224715.1 Acidobacteriota bacterium
TCCAAATTGACAAGATCCGCGCCTGGATCGATCAAGCTGTCTTTGTAGAGAGCAAGACCCAAAGTGCCTCAGAGTTGGCGCCGCGCCCTTCCCAGGAGGCTCGGCAGGCGGTCGCGGGTTCCGGGCTCCCGGCGTCGGATGAGTTCGCTGCCCAGATTCGTCCCCTGCTTGCGGAGCGCTGTGTGCAGTGTCACGGGCCAGACGTCCATCAAAACGAACTGCGTTTGGATTCGCTGGCAGGAGTCTTGAAGGGGAGCATCTCAGGAAAAGTTATCCTTCCCGGAAACAGTGAGAAAAGTCCACTGGTACGGCGGTTGCTTGGCCTCGACCGGCCGCAGATGCCTTACGGCGGTCCCCCTCTCTCCTCCGAGCAAATTGGTTTGGTTCGTCATTGGGTCGACCGCGGAGCGCCAGGTTCCGACTCCGGCGAGGCAGTCTCTAGTGGCAAGCCGGTGAAGCATTGGGCGTACGTCAAGCCCCAGCGCCCTGAACTGCCAAAAGTGAAGAACCAAGTCTGGTGCCGCAATCCAATCGACCATTTCGTTCTCTCCCGGCTGGAAAAGGAGGGACTGTCACCGTCTTTGGAGGCCGACAAGGCGACGCTAATCCGGCGTGTGACTCTAGACCTGACTGGGCTGCCTCCAACGATTCAAGAGATGGACTTCTTTCTGGCGGATACGAATCCAAACGCTTATGAGAAGCTGGTGGACCGGTTGCTGGCTTCCCCCTATTACGGTGAGCGCTGGGCGCGTCCTTGGTTGGACTTGGCGCGTTATGCCGATACCCACGGCTACGAAAAAGACGACCGGCGCACGGCCTGGAAATTTCGTGACTGGGTAATCCAGGCGCTCAATCAGAATATGTCGTTCAAGGAATTTACTATCGAGCAGATCGCAGGGGACATGCTGCCCAACTCCACCCTCGAACAGAAGGTCGCGACCGGCTTTCATCGCAACACCATGCTCAACCAGGAGGGTGGGGTTGATCAAGAAGAATACCGCTGGTATGCGCTGGTGGACCGGGTGGACACCACTGCCGCGGCGTGGCTCGGAACCACGCTGGCCTGTGCACAATGCCACAATCACAAGTTTGACCCGTTCACCCAGAAAGACTACTACCGGTTTCTAGCCTTCTTCGACAACTCTGATTACAACCTTTTGAATCTGGGCCAGGGAGAGGGATGGGTGGTCGAACCCGAGCTCGGGTTGCCCACACCGGAGCAGGAGGTTAAAAGCAAAGAGCTGAAGGCAGAAATCGCCAAGCTCCAGGGCGTGCTCGATAGTTCCACACCCGAACTGGAAACTGCACAGGCCGATTGGGAGACCCAGATGAAGGGAGCGGAGGGCCAGTGGACGGTGCTTCGCCCCAGCCACTTCGCATCGGGAGGAGGGGCTAAGCTGACTCTGCTGGAAGACCAGTCTCTTCTTACCGGCGGAAAGAACCCGGAGGCGGACACTTATACCGTTCAGACGCGAACTGGCCAGGCCGGCATCGGTGCTTTGCGCCTCGAGGTGGTGAGCGATCCCAGCCTCCCGCACGGCGGCCCGGGTCGGGATCCTGAAGGCAACTTCTTCCTGAGCGACGTCGAGGTTGAGGCCGCGCCCGCCGACAAGCCCGAAGCCCTCCAGAAAATCGTATTCAAGGAAGCGTTGGCTGATGAGTCCCAGGAAGGTTACGCGGCCAAGAATCTCGTGAGCAAGAATGTCTGGCGAACCGGCTGGGCCGTCGATGCG